>MNZR01000259.1 GCA_001873705.1 Syntrophobacteraceae bacterium CG2_30_61_12 | reverse complement strand
TCGGGCGCGAGGGCCGTTTCAGAACGCCGGACTCAATGGCTTGGCCATCCTTTTCGGATTTCTCTGCGGTGTATACTTGACCGACCATAAGCAAGGAATAGACCGGGGGGTCCATATCGGTCTGCTCGCGCTCTTTTTCCCGGCCATTTTTTTCACGCAAACGCGATCCGTCTATCTGGGTTTTTTTGTGGTGCTTTTGGGGCTTCTTTTTTTCTATCGGACCTCATTCCCAAAATGGAAAGCCTTCTTTTTACCCCTCAGCCTTGCTTTTCTGCTGGCCGCGATCAATTCGCCGCGACTGGCCTTTGAAGAACGCAGCAAGGGCGGGGTGATGCAAGTTGATGAAGTCAAGATTCGCTTTACTCTGATGGAACGTTCGATTGCAATGATTGGCGATCAGCCGTTTCGCGGGGTCGGGCTGGCTCAGTTCATTCCCGCCTCGGTTCAGCGCTACAAGGGCCGTTATCCCATTCCAGAAAGCACGACCGAGCAGACCCAACACAATCACCTGCTTGGGCTAGCCGCGGAACTGGGGATTGTCGGGATGCTGATCTATGTTGGAATTGTGGGCAATATTTTGGTTCGAGGCAGCTATCTGATCGCTCGGCTCAGGCCGCGCAACCCTACCCTCGCCAACCTGCCGCTTGTCCTGATCCTGTTGATGATTTCCTATTTGTTGTCCGCCATGTTCCTGGAACCTTCCTACTTTCTCGCCAGCAATGCCACCTTCTTCACTTTCGCGGGCATCCTGGATGGGTTGTATGATCGGATGATGAGCAATGGGCAGGTTGATCTGGCCGAAGTTGAGGGTTGTGCGATTTCGGGGCGGCCGGGATCGGCTCGGGTATGACCGTTGACGGGAACAACCTTGCATGAACCGAAAAGAACGCCATGGTTCGCTGAAAATGAACCAGCGGGACCTGATTGTATGCGTGCTGTTTTATCCTCGGGGCCTTTGCGGGGACGGCCACGATCAGGCGCATGAACTCCAACAACGGCAACCGAACACAGGGTGCAACCGTGATGGGAACAGTTGCCCGGGTTCAGTGATCTAACACGCGAAAGGTTACCCCACGATGTACGAGTCATACTACCGGATGAAGACAAGGGCGTTCGAGAATACAGCCGATAGCGAGCTGTTTTTCCAATCGCCCCAGCACAAGGAAGCATGGTATTTTCTCGTCCAAGGCATCACGGCTCGCGAACAATTCCTGCTTGTGATTGGTGACTACGGGGTGGGAAAGACGACTCTGTGCGCGAAATTGGTCAGTGCCTTGAAGAAGAATGGCATTGCCCCGTTGGCGGCCAGTCCCATCGCCAGCTATCAGGGTCTATTGAAGCAGATTCTGACCTTTTACCTGCCTGATTCCACCATCACCGAGGTCGGCCCGGCTCACGACGCCTTGATTGAATATTTCGAGGCGCAACAGCAAATTCGGCCCCTCTATGTGATCATCGATGATGCCCATGAAATGGATGTGCCCACCCTGAGCAAACTGTTTTCCCTCGCCAAATATACTCGAAATGGCACCCCGCCATTGCGATTGCTGCTCTTTGCCCATTCCAATTTTGTGCAGATGCTGAAGTGGCCCGATCTGGAACCACTGAACCAGCGCATCCGGATGCGTTTCCGATTGAATCCGTTGGATGCCGAGCAAACCAAGGAATACATTTATTTCCGATTGGTGAATGCCGGCGCGACCGGCGTGCCTTTTTTCGAGCCCGCGGCAATTGAGCGGATCTTCAAGTTTTCCCAGGGCGTGCCGCGAATGATCAATAATGCTTGTGAGTTCTGTCTGATGCTGGGGGCGACGGGAAATCAGACGGTGATTGACACCTCGGAGGTGGAACGTGCCGCGGCCTATCTGAGTCCTCCCGCCCCCGCCCCGCCGGCGCCAACCGCTCCAAGTACCGGCACGGATACCAGGGAGGCGACCGGAATCGCGCCCCAGCAGGCGGAACCGCACCCGCGGCGGGTCACCATTAAGCTGACCGATGCCGCGGATGCCGATGCCGACCTCGCCGCGACCGATGAAGTGGACCTACTGCAAACAGATGAATTGGTCAGGGCGGTAAAGGTGAAACCCGCGGAGCCCAAGAGCATGACGGTCTTTATCCTGATCATCGTGGTGCTGCTGCTGGCTTTGTTGGCATCTTTGTACTTACGTTTCTAGCGCAAGGATAATGGAGAGCACTCGAGTGGGGGATGCTGCGCGATGACACCTCTTTGGGAAAAGATAATCAAACGAGAAAACAGGGAAGAATGGCTTGTCGATGGGGGGGAAGCGCAGTGGGAAAATGCCTTCCTAACTGGACAGCCACACAGCGATGAGCCCGACCCGAGGCGAGCGCCGGTTGAATTGAACGCAATGGACATGGCCCCCGAGAGAAATTGGGAACAGGAGTTTCTCCATAGACGCCAAGGGACCGGAGCGAAGCCCGCGATTGACGCGCCGGCACATCGGGAAAGCGCGAGCGATCGACGTTCCACGACAGTGAGTGGAGATCAGGCTAGAGGGGGAACCAGGCCGGTTGAGAAACCCTTGGATGCCGGGGTTGAATCGACGGAGCCGATTGGGTTGCGGCCGCGACTGGGGAGTCGGTTCACCGAAGCGGAAGCGCTACCCAAGGTATTGGCGATGATGCGCAATTCGCTCGAAAGCATATGGACGAGCATGGTTCTTGACACCCGCCGCGATCCGCACACCTTCCTGTTCTGCGGAGCGACCAGGCAGGAAGGGACCACTTTTGTGTCGTTTCATCTGGCGCTCTATCTGGCGATCGAACATGGTCTGCGTACCTTGTATCTCGATACCGATACGGAATGCCGGAATCATCCTTTCCTGCCCAAGGAACTCTCCGCTCGTCCGGGACTCACCTCCTACTTTTTGGACAACCGCGATTTAGCCACTCTGCTTGTGCCGACCCAGTTTCGAAACCTGTCTTTGCTGCCGGCCGGAGGTCAGGACAACAGGATAAAGATCAGCAGCATGATCTTCGAGAAGTCCTTGTTGAGAGGGCTTTTCGAATTCGCGCGTCGCCAATTCGATGTTGTCATCTGCGATGGGCGACCTATCGTTTTACAACCCGGCATCATTGGGTTCGCCAAGGAAGTGGATCAGGTGGTGATGGTCTGCCGCTATGGGGTCTCCCGCTACGAGGTGACCCAATTGGGCGTTGAAAAATTGCGAGGAAATGGTGTCGGCAACATCGGGATCGTTTTGAACGATCGGCGCTATCCGATCCCGGCGAGAATTTACAAGAAGCTCAAATAAACATGGAGGCCAAGCCCAGTCGGAAGACCATTCTGCATCTCATTGATGCGTTGGATTTTGGTGGAGCACAGAAGTTGTTGGTCCTGCTTGCCAAGTGGACGCCCAGGGACCGCTATCGAATGATTGTGGGCGTGCTCCAGGACCGGGTGAGTCTGCGGCGCCAGATCGAAGCGCACGGGGTGCAAGTGATCTGCCTGGGGCGGCCTCGGCCCAGCATCTTGCAACCATGGCGCTTTTTGAACTATGCCTTGCGCAACATCCATGATCTGGTTTTGTTGTGTAAGAAGGAAAACATCTCGATCATCCAATGTCATTTGTCCGATGCGGAATTCATCGGGGTCGTTGCCGGGCATCTGGCCGGACTGGAGCAAATCTATATCACGGTGCACTTGCCCGCCTTGTTGCCGAAGCGGCCGCGCCATGATCCGCGCCTGTATCTGCGAAGGTTGGCCATCCGCTGCTGCTATCGGATGGCGACCGCAATCATCGCGGTTTCGGAGGAGGTAGCGGAACGTCTGCGCGAGGTGACCGGGTTCGGCGGCAAGGCCATCCTCACCATCATCAACGGCATTGATACCGAAGGTCCGCGGGAAGCTCCAGGCGCCGATGTCGTTCGCGGGGAACTGGGCCTTGCCGAGCACGACCGGGTATTGGTCTCGATCGGGCGCTTGACCCAGCAGAAAGGCCAGATCTACCTGCTGGAAGCGGTTGCGATCTTGGTTCGGTCCTATCCGAATCTCAAGGTCCTGATTCTGGGCGAGGGGGAACTGCGGTCCGAGTTGCAAGCCCAATGCCGGCGCCTTGGGCTTCGGAGTCGGATCTCGTTTTTGGGCAATCGCGAGGACGTCCCCCAGATTCTGGCCGTGGCTGAACTGTTCGTGTTGCCTTCGTTATACGAAGGCACCTCCATCGCGTTGCTGGAGGCCATGGCTGCCGGCAAGCCGATTGTCGCCACTGATATCCCACCGAATCGCAGACTGCTTGCCCATGGACGCAACGCTCTATTGGTGCCACCAGGCAACGGGGCCGCTCTCGCCGCCGGCATTGCCGATCTGCTGGAGTCCAGGCAGAAAGCGACGGCTTTCGGATTAGGCGCGCGGCAGGTGGTACGCGAGTCTTTTGATGTGAGTCGGATGTTGCGTCAACTGGAGAGGGTCTGGGACGGAAAATAGCGCGAACCAGGTGGCGGAGCCGCGAGGCATGCCCCGCTTGCGAGATCGATGCGGGGGGGGGCGCAGCCGGGTGATTCGCGTTTCTGTTTGTGGGTATGTGCCAGCTAGACCCATTGCGGTTTGAAGGTTGCCAGTGGTAGGCTCCGGTCGAGGATGATCATCCGGTACAAGCGGCGTCCAGCCGCGAATCCCCCGGGCCGAGGTGGCCGGTGCGGTCCGGGTCACGGCCGCTGATCGGCCTCTCATGACCCCACCCGACGTCGCTTCATCGTTCAATCCACCGCGTAATCGTTCAAGGGATGGGGACATGTGCGCCTATAGGGAAAGGGCAACGGAAGCATCAGGGACCGAGCCCCGAAAGGACCGGCGGGCAACGGTTCATGTGATCGGATTGCGGGGCGTGCCGGCATCGTGGGGAGGAGTCGAACGGCAGGTCGAGGAACTGTATTCGAGATTGGCGGCTCGCGGCTATCGGGTGGTCGTCTACGGCAGGTCACACTATGTCCCGACCGATGTATCGGAATATAAGGGAATGATTGTGAAACGTCTGCCCACCATCGAGGTGAAAGGGTTCGAATCGGCGATTCACTCGCTGCTGGCGGTTTTCTGTTGCCTGATGGGCGATCCCCAGATCGTTCATTTCTATACCCAGGGGGCCTGCCTGTTTTCTTGGATCCCCAGAATTCTCCGCCCCAAGGCCAGGGTTTTTTTTACCTGTGTCGGCCTCGATTGGCAGCGCAAGAAATGGGCGCCTTGGCAAGCGGCGATCATTCGCTTGGGCGAGGTCTGCTCGGTGTTGTTTCCGCATTGCGCTACCGCGGTATCACGCGAGCTTCAAACCTACTACCAACAACACTACGGCATTTCTTTGCATCATGTCCCCAATGGCGTCAATTTGCCTGCCCCCGACTCCTCCAGTTGCCGGCTGCTGCAAGAATTGGGTCTGAAGCGGCGCGACTATTTCTTGTGGGTCGGGCGCATTGTGCCGGAAAAACGTCTGGAGGACCTGATCGAGGCCTTCAAGACCGGCCCGATACCCCAAAAACTGGTCATTGTTGGGGGCAGTGCTCACACCCAGTCGTATTTCACAAAATTGCGGAAGTCGGCGGGCAATGCCTCGGGTGTTGTGTTCGCGGGATTTCGCTACGGATCGGAACTGGATCAACTGTTCCGGAATGCGCGCGGCTTTGTTACCGCATCGGAGCTGGAAGGGTTGCCCCTGACCCTGTTGGAAGCCATGTCTTATGGCTTGGTGTGCATCGCCAGCGACATTGCACCGCATCGCGAAGCCCTCGGCGGCTTGGGCGAGTTTGTTTTCCCGGTGGGCGGGGTCAACCGGCTGAATCAGCATCTATTGCATGTCGGCAAGCTGGGTGATGAGGCATTGGATGCGCGCCATTTTCGAGCGGTCGAGTGGGTTCGCGCGTATTTCAGTTGGGACGAAGCCGCCGATCGCTTGGATTCGCTCTACCGGCAAAGCTTGGCCAGCGGTGCCGACGCCGGAGCCGCCAATTTACCCGGCATGGGAAGTGCCGGCTGATGGGGATCCAATCACCCGCCCGCCTTGTCTCATCCCAAACCGGTTGCGGCAAGGTGAGGAGGCGACGAAATCCATTCGATCGCCGGCGGCCGTGTCGGCCCTTCGACTTACTGGTGGGGAATGTTATGGACGAAACTACAGCTCCGGAATCGATCAGTTGCGGGGACCACCACCATGGCTAGGATCGCGGTGGTCGGTATGCGGGGAGTGCCTGCCAGCTGGGGTGGCATCGAGCGCAAATGTGAGCAAATTTTCCCGCGGCTTGCATCCATGGGCCATGAGGTGACCATCTATGCCAGATCCAATTACGTTGCGGAAGGCATCACCCAGTACCGTGGCCTCAAAATTGTGCGGTTGCCGACCATTCCGACCAAACACGCGGATGCCATTGTGCATACCTGGTTGGCTTTGCTGCATGTCCTGTGGACCAACCCGGATATTGTCCATATTTATGCCCAAGGTCCTTGTCTTCTGAGCTGGCTCCCGCGCCTTTTTCGTCCCAGGATGATGGTTTTTTATTCTTGCGCGGCACTGGATTGGAAACGCCGAAAATGGTCCCCAGCGGCATCCAGAATCATCCGATTGGGAGAGTATTTTTCAGTGCTCTTTCCTCACTATCGCATCGTTGTTTCAAGAGAGATCGAACGGTATTATCGCAATCGATATGGGGTAAAGACCTACTACGTTCCCAACGGAATCGCCGCCGCGATCAGGAAGAAGCCGGACCTCATTCGTCGGTTCGGGTTATCGGAAAGGAACTATTTCCTCAGTGTGGGGCGCCTGGTCCCGGAAAAACGGGTTGAAGACATTATCGCTGCCTATCGACGGAATGTGCGTGGCGAAAAACTGGTCCTGGTGGGTGATGCATCGGAGGACGGTGGTTACATCAAGGGCCTAAGAAGGATGACCGCGGGCCGCACCGATGTGCTTCTGGTCGGGTATCAATTTGGTGCGGCGCTGGAGGAATTCTACTCCAACGCTCGCGCATTCATCACCGCGTCCGAATTGGAGGGCTTACCCAATTCACTATTGGAAGCCGTTGCCTACGGCTTGCCTTGTATTGCCAGTGACATCCAACCGCACCAGGAAATCCTGGGGCGGACCGCCGACTACCTCTATCCCTTGGCCGATACGGCGGCTCTCGCTGCCCGGATGTCGCGGATCAGCGCGCTGAACGATCGGGATTGGGAAGCGGCATCCAATGCTACCCGCAACGCCGCGCAGCGGGGAGTCAGCTGGGATGAGGTGGCGCGCATGCACCACCGGCTCTATCTGAACAGCCTGAACCCTCTGGTTCATCCATTGCCCCCGGTATTGACGGTATCCCTTGCGACCGAACCAACCGACGAACCGCCCCTTCCGGCACCGGCCGAGGAAAGGTGATCATGGCCAAAGACTATCGGTATCCGATCCGTTCCGATCGAATTGTGGATCTGGCTTTGACCGTTGTCGCCTTTTTAGCTGCCTACGTGGTGAAGAGGACTTTCCTGCCGGTCCCCTTGGGGGGGCTGAGTTTTGCCCCAAACTACACGAACATCCTATTTCTTATTATTATCATATGGTACGTTGTGTTTGAATATTATGATGTAAAAATATTAGTGGACATGGTGGATTTATCCGAAAACATCTACATGGTTCTGAAAGCCATGGTCATTTCCGGTTTGATTTTGGCCACCTTTTTTTATGTACTCAAGATTGAAGACATTAGCCGGGTGATGCTGTTCCTGTTTCTGTCGTTCGATTTCCTACTGCTTGGGGCAGTTCGGTGTATGGTATTTTCCAAGTTCAGCGAGAAATATCCCCTGCACAATATTCTGGTGATCATCATCGGCAGCAAGGTGGCGGCCAAGGAAATGATCGATTCGATCAGCAGCACTTCTCGAACAATGAAGATTTTGGGTTGTTTGGATCTGGACAAGACCGATGTGGGCAAAGTGGTCTCCGACGGTATCAAGGTGATTGGGACAATCGAGGAATTGCAGGAGGTGCTGGCCACCAGGGTGGTGGATGAGGTGGTTTTTGTCATGCCGATCGAGAAGATCTGGAACGCCGAAAAGTACCTGGCCGTGGCCGAAGCGGTGGGAGTGAAGATTCGTATTGTACCCCATTGGCACGTGCGTAAATTTCTTTCTTTTCGACCCAAATTCTATTCGCTCCATTTCGAGCCGTTCGGTCAAATGCCCACCCTGGTCCTTTCCGCTTCTCCGCACAAGCGTGGTGGTCTGCTGATCAAGGCGGTCGGGGATTTTGTTGTGTCCGCTTTGCTCCTCTTGCTCCTGTTGCCGGCCATGATCATCATTGCCGCCATGATCAAGTCGAAGTCACCGGGACCGGTGTTCTACCGGCAGGAACGCTGCGGCATGTTTGGGCGGAGATTCACTCTGTATAAATTTCGTACCATGGTGCCTGATGCCGACAAGCTGTTCGATCAGATCAAATCGCGGAACATCGCCGACGGGCCGGTGTTCAAGCTGGACCAAGATCCGCGTGTCATTGCCGGAATCGGCCGGTTCCTGCGCAAGACCGGCTTGGATGAACTGCCCCAGCTCTGGAACGTGCTCAAGGGGGAAATGAGTCTGGTTGGTCCGCGCCCGCCCATTCCCGAGGAAGTTCAGAAATATTCCTTGTGGGAACGGAGGCGGCTGTCGATGAAACCGGGCATCACCTGTCTTTGGCAAGTGGAACCTCAACGCAACCGAATTCCTTTTTCCAAGTGGATGGAATTGGATCTTCACTATATCGATAACTGGTCCCTTTGGCTCGACTTCATGATCTTGCTGAAGACGCTGAGAGCTCTTGTCCGGGCATATGGAATGTAGGCATGAGTGATGCCCAGCCCGCTTATGGACAGATCGGCAGGGCAACCCTGCTGATCATTGTCCTTTCCATGGTCGGCAAGGTCTTGGCGGTGCTGAAGGAGATGCTTGTGGCCGCGCGCTTCGGGACCTCCGCTGAACTGGACGTGTTCAATGTGGCCTATGGGTATCCGGCGATCTTGGTGCTGTTTCTCTCCGGTGCCCTGGTCTCCGCCCTGGTCCCTTTTTACCTCGAATGGTGCAATCGTTCCAGGGACTACGCGAATGCCAACACCTTGGCCCTCTTCCACCTGGGGATACTCGCCTTCGGATTGCTGACCCTGCTCAGCTACCTGCTCAATCCGATCATCTACCCCGTGTTTGGGTACGGTTTTAGCGATCCCCAGAAAGCACTCACCATCGTCTTCGGCAATATGATGGTGCTTCTCATTTTTCTCGATGGGATAGCGATCATCCCGACCGGCATCCTCCACGCCAAGAAGCAGTTTGTGGTCTTGAATGTCGCGCCGAACTTCATCAATATCGCGACCGTCCTCCTGCTCCTATGGTGTTATGAACGATTGGGCATTTACGCTCTGGTCTGGGGCTTCTTGATCGGTGCCGCGGCCAAATTCTTGTATATGGCCTTGGCCTTGCATCTCTCCGGCTTTTCCTTTCTCGGCAAGCCCATTTTCAACTCTTCCGCGTTGCTCGGTTTCGTTACCTTGGCCTTGCCTTTGT
Source organism: Syntrophobacteraceae bacterium CG2_30_61_12 (assembly GCA_001873705.1). Taxonomy (GTDB): domain Bacteria; phylum Desulfobacterota; class Syntrophobacteria; order Syntrophobacterales; family DSM-9756; genus CG2-30-61-12. The sequence goes on along the minus strand of MNZR01000259.1, from coordinate 20,976 downwards.
TAGGCAGTGAAATGATTGCCAATGTGATCATCTTCATCGACCAGGTGATGGCCACCAAGTTGGCCGCCGGTTCCGTATCGGCTCTGCGCTATGCCTACCGACTCAACGATATGCCCATTCAGATTGTGATTTTGGCCGTATCCAAGGCCATCTTTCCATTTTTGAGTGAGCATGCGATTGACAAGAATCGAACCGCGTTGCGCGATATCTTCAAGAACGTGGTGGTCGCCATCGGGTTCCTCACCTTGCCGATCACCTGCTTCTTCATCCTGTATTCGCAAGATCTGGTCAGCATCTTGTTTCAGCGTGGGGCTTTTGATCCGCGGGCGGTTGACCAGACCGCGCAAATCCTAGTCTATTATGGGCTGGGATTGTTCTTCTACGCATATAGTTTCGTCAATGCGACCTTCTTTTCCGCGCTCAAGGATGCTCGGCCTCTGTTGCTGGTCGGCTGCCTGTCGATTGTGTTGAATGTGGGGTTCAATGCTCTGTTCATGGCACTCATGGGGGTCAAGGGCATTGCCTTGTCCACCAGTGTCACCTTGGTGATCGTGTGCAGTCTCTTTGTGATGATGCTCAAACGCAGGTTGGAAATCGACCGGCTTGGCGTGCTGCTCGGCAACATCTTGAGAATCACCGCCGGGTGTCTGATCATGGGGATGGTGGGCGCTGGGGCCAAGGCCATCGAGCCTTGGGTGCCGATGGCTCATTATGTCTATTTGGCGATCAGCGTGGTGTGTGTTATTCTTGTTTATCTGTTCAGTGTTTGGACCATGCGCACCGAGGAACTGACCCGATGCTTCGACATATTGGGATTCGTGTTTCGTGTGCATCGGTTGGATCGTTGATCAATCATCATTCGAGCACGGAGGGCGCAACCCCATGAACCCTGCCGGCAGGATTGTGCTGGTGACCCTGATCGCCTGGTTGGTGGGTGGCATGCAGACGGCCGGCGCGCAGAATATTCTGCAAGCCAATGGCATGAACCCGCTGGTGTTTTTGGCCGATGTGGCCGGGACGGTCAACACCGAGACCTTTGCCAGAGCCAACGTGATGATCCGCTTGATGCTGCCGTCCTATGATGATCCCCATCCCTATTTGCTGCTTGCCGAAGGATATCCGGAAAACAACGCACGCAACATCTTCTACTGGATATCCAATGAGACCACGATGGAAGCGGGGAGCAATGAAATCGTTTGCAAGCTGAATCGTGATTACCGATTCAAACGGGCCAACATCTTTTTCTTTTACACCAGCCCCAGCTTGTTGGAACCGAAAGTGATGACGCACAATGAGGAAGAACTGCGGGAGTTGGCGGCAAATCTCGCGCTTCCGGTTAAGGTCATGGCGACCAGCGCGGAATTGAGGATAATAATCAATTCAGATCGGATCACGGGAAGCGTTCGGATGGCAGGCTATGATCCCATCGAAAGTTCCTATGTGCACTACCAGGCCACATTTGAGGGCTGGACCCTGGATGGGGCCAGGCAGAAAATGGAAAAGAAGAAAAATATCGGCGTGGGCTTGGTGGAACCTGGAGAGGAATAGGGGGTCCGGGCATGAAGGTGAGCACGGAATGCAGGCTCGAACTTTTTCCTGCTTGGTTCTGCCTGGGTGTGCTTGTGGTTTGCGCGATTTTCGCCTGCCGCTATCCAAGATCGGCTGACTGCGGTCAAACAGCCCCGCCGCCAACGCATCTCCAATGGCAACCGTGCGGCTATTCCGGTGGCGGGCGCTACACCGTTGTCGCCGTATCTCCCGCGGATTCCGCGCTGGTGCTGGTCGGTTCCGATGTGGCCGGGGTTTACCGCAGCACCGACGGGGGTGAAACCTTCCAACCGCAAGGTCAGGGACTGGAGGCCTTTGCGGTGGCGGACATCGCATTCCGTCCCGATCACCCCGAACAGGTGGTGCTGCTTACCGATGATGGCCTTTATCTCAGCGTCGATCGGGGCCAAACTTGGACCAAGAAGCACGCCGAGACTTCCTATCGCAGGCGCTGCTGCTGCGCTCATCTGCTGGCCTTTTCAGGGTCCTCGCTATGGGTGGGGAGCGATCATGGGGTGTCGCGATTCGATCTTAGCCATGACCCTTGGAAACCCATCCCGACGCCGGCCATCAAAGACGGAATCATCCACGCGCTTGCATTGCTCGATGGGGTTTGTTTCGCGGCCACCGACCGGGGCGTCTATCAGCTCCGCGAAGGCGGCTGGCGGGATTCGAGCGGCGGCCTTGCCGGGACCCCCCCAGCGGTGACGGATATCCTGGCCCATGCGGATGGCCGTTTGTATGCCGTGGAAGAACATTCGGGATTTTATGAATGGGACGGTCACCAATGGCTGAGCCGCGCGCTTGGCGCGAGTTTGCAATTGCGCTATCGCCCCGCCGCATTCAAGGCCTTGGCGATTCATCCCGAGCAGTCGGCAACCGTGATGCTTGCCACCCACCCCCAAACTTGGCCCTATGTGGTGTTTGCATCCAACGATCGAGGTCGATCTTGGGAAACGCGAGAATCCTTCCAGCTCGATTCCGCGAGTGCGCATAATTGGGCGGCGGGTCTGCAAGCCATCGAAATGATCGCTTTCGCTCCATCCAAACCGGATACATTGCTCCTGACCGATTGGTGGAACGTATGGAGGAGTTCGGACGGCGGACATCACTGGCGGGATTGCCGGCAAGGACTCCAGAATACGGTGGTCAATGACCTTGAGGTGCCGGCTGGAAATCCGAATAAGCTGGTTACCGCGGTGGGTGACAATGGAGTGATGGTATCGCCGGATGGCGGAAAAAGCTGGCGGAGAACCATGAGCGGGGCTGCCGAAGGCAATGCCCAAGACCTGGAATTTTCCCGTCAGGACCCAAATAAGGTGTACCTGCTGATGAATCCCTGGCAGCGCCGGAGCGGCATGATCTATGTTTATCGCAGCATGGATGGGGGAGAAACGTGGCAGGATATCAGCTTCCAGGTGCCTGACCCAAAGTTGCCGAATCTGGATTATGTCAATGGCGATGCCACCAATCTTGAGGTGGATCCGGTCGTGGACGAAACCGTCTATGTGGCGACCAATGGCTACGGGGTTTTCCGGACGCGGGACGGCGGTAAAAAGTGGCAGCCGATCAATCGGGGGCTTATCGCTCCCTATGTGAAGGGACCCAATGCACTGATCGCGGTTACTGAACGTCCAGGCCTCTTGTTGGTCAGCACGCTTGGCGGAGGAGTCAACGAAAGTCTGGACCGGGGCGAACACTGGCGCTCGATCAGCGGTGGCTACACCTTCACGTTTGGGATGGCGGCCGCTGCCGGGCCCGGACTCCGACTGGCGGCGGCTCGGCCGAACAAGCTGATCATTGTCAGCGACGACGGTGGTCGGAGCTGGATTGAAACTGAATTACCGGGCCAACGACCCGAGCACATAGCCACCAATGCCGTGGCTTTTCATCCTGAAGACCAACGGGTGCTCGTGGCCGGGACGCTCGCCTACGGCTATCGCGCCGCCGATGGGCTGTTTGTGAGTCGCGATGGCGGTCGTCATTTTGCCAGGCTGGAGCTCCCGGAAAACATTCCGCGGGTCAGCGTCAATGCAATCCGCATCCTGGGAGGCAAGGTGCCCATGATGTATGTGGGTTTCAATGGCATCGGTTTGTTTCGAGCTCCGCTCCAATAGCGGCCTAGCGAGCGTTCGCCGCCGACCAGCGGGGCACCCAAAGGGATCGTGGCCAAATGCGGATACTGATCTGTAACAAGTTCTTCTTCCTCAATGGTGGTACCGACCGCTATTTCTTCGAGCTGATGGAGGAACTTGATCGGCAGCGGCACAGCGCGATCCCTTTTAGCGTGAGGCACGGTATCAGCAAGAATTCCCCCTATCTGAAATATTTCCTAGCGCCTCCGGGAGCGGCCGATCAGACCCATTTTGACCACCTCAAGCTGACGCGGGCAAATTGGTTTCGCTTATTGGATCGGAGCATCTACTCTTGGGAAGCGCGACGTTGTCTCGACCGCTTGATTCGCGCGGAAGGCCCTATCGATATCGGATATCTGCTGAATATCTATAACTACATGTCACCCAGCATCATCGACACGTTCAGGCGCCATCATATTCCGGTTGTGCTTCGGCTGGGTGACTATCATCTGCAGTGTGCCAGCTATCTGTTTCTAAGAGACGGCAAGCCATGCACCCTATGTTTGCGGGGAGCCTACTATCATGGAATACAATATCGGTGCGTCAAGCAGAGCTTCTTGGTTTCCGCCATTCGCGTGGCGGCCATGTACCTGCATCGATGGCTAGGACTCCATGACCAGGTGGCGGCCATCGTGGTTCCCTGTGAATTCATGAAAGCCATGCTGATCGCGGGAGGGTTTCCTGCCACCAAGATCCATCGGATTGCTTCACCGGTGCCGACTCACTGCCGGCAACTCAGTTCGGAGCTTGCACATAAGGAAGAATATTTTCTATATTTTGGTCGAATCACCCCTGAAAAGGGACTGGATACGCTGATCGAGGCATTTCAACAAATCGCGGCATCCACCAAGGTGAATCTGGTAGTGCTGGGACGCGATTACGACGGCGAAAGGGAGCGGTTGACTCGGTTGATCCAACCTCGGTACCAGGATCGCATTAGGTTTCTTGGGTTTATCGAGGGCGAGGAACTCGATCGTTGGATCGGCAAAGCCCTGTTCACCGTTGCCCCGAGTCGCTGGTATGATAATGCGCCGTTGAGCGTCTATGAGAGCTTTGCCCACGGCACCCCGGTGCTGGCATCAAGAATGGGCGGTATTCCCGAGCAGATCAGCGATGGTGAAACCGGCAAGTTGTTTACGGCGGGTTCGGTTGTGGAACTGGCAGCGGCATTGCAATGGATGCTGGCGGACAGGAAGCGGTTGGAGGTCATGGGACAGCGAGGGCGGACAGCGGTCTTGGAACAGCACGATTGGCTCGGGCATACCGGCAAACTGTTGAACCTGTTTGAAGACATCATCCGCCGGTACCGTCGGTCGGGTGCCTAGGAGGTTGAGGCGTCGGGATGTTCTCGGCCAGGGAGGGTCCCGGACCATGTTCTAATCGGCGGGTCGGAATCATCGGGTTGGATTGGGCAACCGTTATTGGCGTCGGGCCGGGAAGTGCGAGGCGTTTTCCTGGTCACCGACCTGCACTGCAATGCGATCGATAATTTTCCTACAGGGGGGGACTGCCATGCAGCGAAGGATGTTGATTACCGGTGGAGCCGGCTTCATCGGTTGCCACGTGGTGCGGCACTTTGCCGAGAAGGGCTACGAAATCGTGGTGTTGGATGATTTGTCGAGGCACGGCAGTGCGGCCAACCTGGATCACCTGAAGGAACATTATCCTCTGACCCACCATCAAGTGGACGTTAGGCAGACGGAGCGGGTCGAGGCATTGTTCCGAAATGAGCGCCGGTTCGAGGTGATTGTCCATCTGGCCGCACAGGTGGCGGTCACCACATCCGTGGTGAACCCGCGCGAGGACTTCGAAGTCAATGCCCTGGGGACCTTCAACCTGCTGGAGTGCTTCCGGAAGTATTGCCCGGAGGCGCTCTTCCTTTTTGCTTCCACCAACAAGGTCTACGGGGGCTTGACCGATCTGGAAGTGATCGAGGCCAACAACCGTTATCGTTTTGCCGGACTAGACGGAATCAGCGAAGATCGCCTGCTTGATTTTCACTCGCCTTACGGCTGTTCAAAAGGGGCGGCGGATCAATACGTGATCGACTATGCCCGGATCTATGATCTGCATACGGTCAGCTTTCGGCAATCATGTATCTACGGGCAACGGCAATTCGGCGTTGAGGACCAAGGCTGGGTGGCCTGGTTCGTCATTGCCGGGGTGCTGGGGGTTCCCATTACCGTCTATGGAGACGGAAAGCAGGTGCGAGACGTTCTGTATGTGGAGGATCTGGTCCAACTCTATGATCTCGCTATCGCCCATAAGGAAAAAATGCACGGCAAGGCGTATAATGTGGGCGGTGGACCGGGAAACACCCTGTCCCTGCTGGAATTGCTGGCTCATCTCGGATCCGAGGGATTGCAAATCAACTACGACCAGGAAGATTGGCGGCCCGGCGATCAGAAGATTTTTGTCAGTGACAATACCAAGGTTTCCAACGAGCTGAATTGGGCGCCCAAAGTGGCGCCTGACGAGGGGGTTGGAAAACTGATCGATTGGGTTCGGGCGCATCAGGCACTGCTCAAACAGGTGTTGGGGAAATAGGATTCGTGAATCTACGGCAATCGAAGGATGGCGACTTGACGTGGCGGATTTGAAAAAACCCGTAAGGATTCTGTTGCTGCTGAACTGGCGCGAACAGGGAAAATGGGATTTGTATCGATCCCTGCTGGAGCGCTTTACCACGGTGGACGTTGTGCAGCCTTATGCGGGAAAGGTCCCGAGACCAGGTTGGTTTTGGAGGCTCAGCCGTTACTGGTCCGAGTTTTATCTGCCTCTGTCGGCATACGGAATGCGGAATCGCTATGACGTGATCGTATCCTGGACCCTTCGCATGGGCACGGTCTTGGGGTTGCTGCGTCGACTGCCGGGATCTTCCGGGGGGGCGAAGCATCTGCTTTACGATTTTCATGTCAACCTGGAACGTAACGATCCCGCCTATCGCCTAAAGATGTTTTTCACCCGGCCGGCCCTGCCTGGGATTGACTATTTCTTGACCACTTCAACCAGGGAAGAAACCATCTATTCGAGGTTGTTTTCCATCCCTAGGTCCAAGATGGGTTTCTTCCCCATTGCTCCGCCGCGCTACTTTATCGGCAGCCATTCAGGCCGGGTGAGCGACTATATCTTTACCTATGGCAATAGCGATCGTGATTTTGATCTTCTCGTTGATGCGGTTACGGAACTTCCCGCGCGCCTGGTGATTCTGTCTCAGGCCTATTCGCCACGACGGCGATTTCCCGATAACATAACCCTCATTACCAAAAAGAGAATCGGTCAGGATCTGATCGATCTGATCGCTGGGGCGCGGATGGTGGTTCTGCCACTAGTGGATTACCGGGTCGCTGCCGGTCAGACGGCCATGTTGGAAAGCATGGCCGTGGGACGTCCACTGATTGTCACGGCGAATTTGGCTACCCTGGAGTACGGCCGTGACGGCGACACGGTGCTTTTCCACCACGCCGGTGATGGCGCCCAACTGCGCCGATGCATCGAGTCCCTGCTGGCCTCAAAAGAGCAAGCGGAAGCCATGGGGCGCCGGGGTCAGGCCGCGGTTTCGCGGCTGCCGGATCGACAAGTTGCCCTCATGGCAAGGATTTTATCATACCTGTCCGGTGTCGGAGAAGAATAGGAGGGGACCAATGCTCAGACGAACATTTATGGTGCTCCCGATCATCCTGGGATGGCTTTTGTCCGCGGCGACGCCGTCCTACTGTGCGAATTCCATTGTTGCCGAAGGGGGGGAAATGACGAGAGGCATCTATCTTGGGATGCCCAAGCATGAACTCATCGATCAGGTGGGGGCGCCTGACCAGATCAAGAGCGAAGGGCGTTGTTATGCCTACCACACCTTTGACATCAGCGTTTTCCTGAATCAGCGCAATGTGGTGGATCGCATTTATCTGGGCCCCAATTTCCATGGCGCCATCCAACCATCAACCGCCGGCGAGAGCAGCGTGGAAAGCCTGGCCACCGGCTCCGGCCGGCCTTCGATCGGCACGCGCGTGACCTACAGCCCGTCTCCTTCGATTCAGAATAGAGCGACCGTGGAATTGGAAAAGCGGGTCCCAGCCTCGAGCTTTCCCTTGGAGTACCGTGGGCAAGGCAAGACTTATGAACTCTACGGCCACGGCCGAGTGATGAAGTATAAGTACGCCTTGGATCAAGAAGGGATCGCCTTTTACTACGACCAAGATCACAATCTCTACGCGACCGTCATTTATCCGCTCAAGGATGATCAAGAGGAACCAGCGGCCGCCGCCGCGGCTACCGGTGCGAGTGCGGGACAACGACTGGCCCCGATCCATTTTGCCTTCGACAAGTATTACATCAGGAAGAACGACCTTTCGATCATCAATGATCATGTGGCCTATATGAAACAGCACAAAGAAGCAAGGATGGTCATCGAGGGGCATACCGACTATATGGGCAGTGACGCTTATAATGTGAGTTTGTCCGACCGGAGATCCAAATCCGCCTATAAGTATCTCACCAGCAAGGGGGTCGAGTCGAATCGGTTGCAGCGGGTGGACTATGGTGAATCCCGGCCGGTCGCCGGCAACAAGACCAAAAAGGGCCGAGCGTTGAATCGGAGGGCCGAGTTCCTGGTGTTCCCGGCTCCCTGAGGTTTTCATTTGAGATGATCTCGGAGATGGCCTGAACCTCTCCTGAGCATTATCGTCATCGTGGCGGGGCGCGGGAGGTCCAAGAGGACCCAGCGCTCGGCGGGCAGGTTCGATCCTCCGCCACGGTGGCATGCGGCAAACGCCAGTCATTCGCTCGGAAAAGAACGGACACTATGTGCGGCATTGCCGGCTTTTGGTCGGCTCATGCGAATCCCAGGGAGCTGCGTCGCTCCGTTGAACAGATGCTGGCCCGACAGATCCATCGGGGGCCCGACTACGGTGCCCTATGGTCAGCGGCGCGGAACGACTTGGTGCTTGGTCACCGAAGGCTGGCGATCATCGATCTCTCCCCTAGCGGTAATCAACCCATGGTCTCGGCCGATGGATCGCTCGTGGTGGTCTTCAATGGCGAAATCTACAATTTTCGCGGGTTGCGACGATTACTCGAAGAGCAGGGACGGGTTTTTGCTTCCCAATCAGATACCGAGATCTTGATTCAGGGCTATGCCCAGTGGGGTGAGGCGGTCCTTGACCGGATGGTCGGGATGTTTGCCTTCGCCATCTGGGATGCCGAGCGCGAGCAACTGTTTCTGGCACGCGATCGATTGGGGGAAAAACCGCTCTATTATGCCGCAAATGGTCGTGGTTTTGCCTTCGCCTCCGAGGTCCGGTGTTTGGCATCGTTAGGCTGCTTCGACACCGCGATCGACCAACAGGCGCTGGCTCTCTACCTGGCCTACCAATACGTGCCATCTCCCCACACGATTTATCGTGGACTGTCCAAGTTGCCGCCAGCCCATGCAATGCGTGTGAAAGGCGGAAAGTTAACCCTCTGGCGCTATTGGGACCCAACCCGGTATGCCCTGGCGCCCAGGTTGAACCTTCCGGAACCGGTGCTCCAGGACCAACTTGAGGAACTCCTGCGCCAGGCGGTGCGTGAGCAAATGATTGCGGATGTGCCTCTGGGTGCGTTCCTTTCCGGTGGGATCGATTCCAGCATGGTGGTGAGCTTGATGGCCGAACTGAGCACCCAAAGGGTCCGGACCTTCACCATCGGTTTCGAATTGGCTCGGTACAATGAAGCGGATCACGCCGAAGCGGTCGCCCAATACTTGCACACCGAACACACCACCGAATACCTGACCGAAGCCGATACGTTGAAGCTCGTCACCGAATTGCCGAGCATGTACGGGGAGCCTTTTGCGGATCCGTCGGCCTTGCCCACCCACCTGGTCTCACGGGTTGCACGCAAGCAGGTCACCGTCAGTTTGTCCGGTGACGGAGGAGACGAAGCCTTTGGTGGGTATCCCCGCTACCGGAACTTTGAATTCTTCTATCCCCTTGCCGCCGTCAATGCACCACTGCGCGGCCTGGTGTCCCCCATGCTGGCCCTGTTGCCGGGAAAGTTCTACCGCACCGCCAGCATGATCGGGGAATCGCCCCAGCGGATGTATCAAATGGTGGTGGGCAATTTCATAGCCGCGGATGTCTTCGATCTGCTGCACGATTTCCCGCGCTTCTTTCAATTCGAAGAGATTTGGCAACGACTGTCGAGCCTCCCCCTACGACGTCGCCTGATGTTGGCGGATCTTGTATCCTACTTGCCCGAGGGGGTCTTGACCAAGGTGGATCGGGCGGCAATGGCTTGTTCGCTGGAGACGCGCGCGCCGATCTTGGATCATCGGGTGATGGAGTTCGCATTGCGGTTGCCGCTGTATTGCGTTCGCGACAAGCATTTGCTGAAACGGGTCCTGTTCCAACGGCTTCCGAAGAAGCTCCTGGATCGCCCCAAACAAGGTTTTGGCGTGCCGGTGGCGGAATGGTTCCGCACCAAACTGCGTGACGCCTTGTTGGATGTGGTGACGGCCAGGCAAATGCAGGCGCTGGGTATTGCCAATTTCAAACCCATTGAACGACTCCTGCGCGACCACCTACGAGGTGCGCGCGACCATAGCCTGGAATTGTGGTCATTGTTCGTCTTGGCTCTATGGTACGACTACAATAAATCCTGAAAAATCCGCCTATATTCCCGCATGGCATTGGCGATGTTGTTGTAGGTGGATGCATATTTGTAAGCATTGGATGAAAAACGTTCCAGCCCTTGATGATCCGCCAAGAAAGATTCAAGTTCAGAGATAAATAGTGGTACATCGCCATTGAATATCCTCCCCAGTTGTTGTGATGCAATCAATTCGTCTCGATCCCAAGATAAACTGTATAGGGGACAACCGAATTTCATGGCTTCCACAACAACATTTGGGAATCCCTCGCCCGCGGGATCCGACGTGACGACAAACGCGGCGGCATCTCGATAGAGAGACAACACATCACGCCAATTCAGAAACCAATGGGCCTCGAGATTGGGAATTCGCGCAATCTCCTCCAGCAGCGATCGGACATAGGGCGTTCGGTCCTCATAATTGCCCGCCAGCACAAATGAACGATTGGGGTTGGCTTTCGCCAGATCAAGAAAATGCCGCGGCCGTTTCATTTCGGTCAATCGGCCGATCCACAGAATCTTGCTCCTCCTGGAAATCGGCAACAAACCGCCGTGGTCCGGGATCTCTTGAGCATTTCTGACGATGACCGAGTCCCGACCGTAATGGGCCTTCAGCATGTCTTGCTGATAGCGGGTTTGAGCGATAACCTGGTCGGCGTTCCGCAGACCGAATTCATAAATCTTTCCCACCCATGGCTTGTAGCTGATGAATTTCCGATCAATGTCCATGTCATGAGCGACCCGATAGACAAATCTAGCCGACCCCTTCAGCCCGCACAGCAGACCGGTCTCAAACGCGGCCGTCTCCTGAAAAATGATAGCAGGCCGGACCTTGTGCAGCAGTCGCAGCGTTTCCCAGAACAGGGCCGCCAGGGAAAAGAGCTTCAGGGGAAGGCGCTTGTGCAGGCGAGCGATCCGAACCACTCGAACTGATTGGATGTGTTCTTCCTTTTCGAAGGGATCATCCTTCTCACAAAGGAAATAAACCCGGTATGAATCGGCGAGACGAATAGCGATGTTGTACAAATCCAGTTCGGCACCGCCATGTACAATTGCACTTTTCGGATTGAATAATTTGTAACCCACACGGCAGTATATTAATAGATTTCTCAAGCTTGGTGTTCCTTCCCGATATTCAAGATATTGTAATGAATAATAAGTGTTAACCGGGCACACCCCATTCCGAACACATAACCTTGGCTTACTGAAGAGTCAGCAACGGATTTGAAAACGTTCACCGCAACAGCGTTTAGGGCATAAAGACAAGCAGAAAATCATCTCCTCCAAACTTGCCCTTCGCGAACCTTGGCGCCCTTAGCGTCTTTGCGGTTCATTCGATGTTTGGGCATGGTCAATTGAGGGTAACACCGGACCGTCACCCCCCTCATCCCGCCGGCGCTTATCCCACCTCATTTCGCTATCGCTATCGGTATCGCCACTCCCGCATGCCGCCAACGGGAATGACGGTGGCAACCGTTACCTAAAACAAGGGATTTCTGAACCATGTCGATGTTTGCACCGTGAACGGTTACGCGGTTTTGGATATCTTGGCCGTGAATTGAGCGGCTATCCCGCACAAAATCTTCAAGTCACCCAACAACGAACGGGTTGCCGCGTAGTAATTCTCCATCACCAATTTTTCCTGCAAGGTGCGCTCGCCCCGGCCTTCTGCTTCCCATGGATGGAATAAACCTGCCGGTGCTTGGGATCTCAAGGATTGCCATTGCTCCGGCAGGTTGGCAAGTTGTTCCTTGGTGATGGGTGACAACCCCACGAGACTCAGGTCCCCTTTGATCACGTTGATGAGTCCCGGCAGTTTATGAATGAGTCGCCTTTTGCTTCTAAAGAGATATAAACAGAATATCTTGGGCGTCATTTCCCCGGAAAGCTCCGTACGAGTACCGAGTGAATATGATTTCTCGCAATACAAATATTCTTTATCGGGGAATATAAGATGATATAGAGTCAACACAAACGCAATTGGTGAAGAGAGTAACAGGATGATTAATGCCAGAACTCTATTGAACAAGCACTCTACTCTTGAATAAATGGTTTTCTTGTCCAAATCTCCAAGGATAATGTCGTCACCCATAACAACAGTAATTGAACGAGGCACATTGATCATGCAGTTTTTATTAATGACCATATCCTTTATTCCAGTAAAAGATCCGATGTATGTGTTGTCTAGAACAATACTTCCTTGCACCGATGCATTTTTATCCATAATAACCTGATTGCCGATGATGGCGTCCGGCCCCAGCAATGTTTCTTCATGAATATTGCAATAATTGCCTATCAATACCGGGGGCTTGATGACGGCCTGGGGATGGATCTTGCTGTGAGTACCGACCCAGAAGCCAGGCCCCATCGCCTTTCCAGGAAGGATCAACGTGTCTATTCCACCCCGAAGGATAAGCTTGTTGACCTCCAAGTAGCTTTCCAATGAACTAATTCTGTTGATAGTACAGGAGGACTGATAAATATTCGTCCGAATGCTTTCATCCTTCAGGGAAATGATGGCCTCCCCAAAATCGGAAGAAAGGGCGTTTGTGACCGCAACAGTCAATGCCTTGGGTGTGATGATCACGGGCAACGCCTCGATCTGCCGGACATCTTCCGGAGTAGCGGGCAGCAGAGCGGTCTCCGAAACACCCCCCTTGGCCAGGGTGATATCCCCCCGGGAAGCCTCATGGGCCTTGAAAAAATCCGAGATGCTTAGGTTGGTAACCAGATTACCCGGCAGGCACAGAAATGGCTCGGTGAGCCTTGCGGCAATTCGGAGCAGAGAGTTGGCCAGTCCACGATATCTTCCCTGCAGCGAATACGAGATTTGGGCTCCCCACCTTTCCCCCTCGGAAAAATATTGTTCCGTCTCGTAAGGCAGGTGCTCCAGAATGAGGATGATTTCCTTGATGTTGCTCCTAACCAGTAAGTCGATGAGATGTTCCACGATGGGCTTGTTGGCAACGGGAAGCAAGAACTCGGGCGTCGAGCTGGTCAGGGGGGTCAGGTTGTCCGCTTGTCCCGAGGGCAGGATAATCGCGTTCATAATGGGCCTCTCACAAGGGATCGGGCGCCCTTTGTTCTTGGTTCACCGATGTTCGTCTCGTTAACGAAGGGGCTCCCGCGGTCAGGTGCTGTCCGTTTGTTTCAGTAGGCTCCACCCCCAAACAGCACCGCTGGAATGGTCTTGAGCAGGATCTTCAAGTCCGCCCAAAAGGATTGGTTTTCTATGTATTGCACGTCGAGCGAAACCTGACGTTGAAAATCAATTTGGCTGCGGCCGCTCACTTGCCAGATACACGTGATCCCGGGAATGGCATCGAGGCGTCTACGAGCAGCGTAATCATACTGAGAAACTTCATTGGGCAGGGGCGGCCGTGGCCCGACCAGAGACATGTCACCCTTGAGTACATTCCAAAGTTGCGGGAGTTCATCGATGGATGATTTCCGTATGATGCGACCAACCCTGGTGACACGAGGATCCTGTTTCATTTTAAAAATGACCCCTCCGGAATCGTTCCGGTCAAGAAGTTGATCCTTCATCTTATCCGCGTCCACCACCATGGATCGAAACTTATACAGAGTAAAAAGTCGGCCCCATTTGCCGACCCGCGTTTGGCTGAAGAAAACCGGCCCGCGATCTTCCCATTTGATCATCAGGGCGGTGGCTAGAAACAGGGGGGCAAGCAAGCTCAGCAGCACCGCGGAAACTGTTATGTCGAGTACTCTCTTCACGATGAAAGTGGATCCGGTCACGATAATCCAGCTATATTTCTTGAAGAGGAAATAGGCCGAGGTGCGCAAGCCGGCAATCCGCGTCCCTCCGCGCGCATACTTTCGATAGAGCTGTTCCATAAGTACCGTTCTCGGATCGTTCTCTTTTCGGGGTAACGAATCCCTGCCGGCCTTGTCTCGATCTGTTGTTCGCGGATCCGGTTCGAGGGTGTCGCCCATGATTTCCCTTCCGTCTCTACGAAGTTTTTCGCATCGGCGGTCGCACCATCGATCATGCTTGACGAAACAGCTAAAGAGTTCCAGCAGTGCTGAAAAGCTCTACACCAGAAAATGCTTTGCCATGACTAGAGTATGGTGTTTTTCGTCCTTCAGGTTCTCCACCTCATCCATCATGGATTTGATGAGGTAAATACCGTAGCCCGTTTCTGGATGCGCCTCGAAATCAGGCAGCGAAACATGGTCAAGATCGAACCCCGGTCCCGGGTCTCTCACCTGTATCATCAATCGATCCTGGAGGACCTGGAAAATGACGACAATCTCTGCCGATGGGGCCGAATAAGGCGCATGCACCATGGCATTGCTGCAGGCTTCGCAGACAGCCAATTCCACGGCATCCACGAAATCCTCTTGGATATTTTTTCCCTTTATCGCTTGGCAGACCAATCTGGAGACCCCCGCAACCAAGCGCAGGTAATCCAAATCGTTCGAGAACTTCAAGATTACTTGGCGCGATTCCATGGGGTCCATCCGACAGACACTTTCCGGTGGGTGATTCCTTTCATGCTGCCATCCATAAACGGTTGATGGTCGAAATGTCAAAAGCTCTCGGCCGCGGTAACAGCGTCCTCGAAGATCTCAAAGACATAATGGAGGCGGGTCAACTCAACGACGGCACGAACTCTATCCTGCAACGCGGACAGCCTGATATCCCCACCCGCCCTATTGACGGAACGGTGGGAAGAAACCAGAACACCCAATCCGGAGCTATCGATAAAATCGACTTCCGCAAAATCAATGACCAGTTCGTGTCGGTCATTTCCAATGAGCGACTTGACTTGTTCTTTCAACTTTGGCGCCGAAGAGGCATCCAGGCGACCTTTCAGCTTCAGGACAACCACATCGCCGATCTTTTCATCGGTTATGAGCATATTGTTTCTCCCCTTGTTGATGGTAATATAATCCAATGGTTCCCATATGGTCTATGTTGCCTTCTGGGTGCGGGAAAAGTACCCGACCACAAGTGGGGGATTTTCAAGTGGCCATCAGGGAAATGGCGTGTTCGCTTGTCTCCGAAGCTCGCAATCATGGTGCATTTAAGCCGTATTTATGCCTTGCGTCAAGGCTAACGAAAAGACCCATTGCAGCCGTTCACGGGCCTTTCCAGGTTTCGATGCGCTCGCCCGACCACGCTTCACCTGCACCAGCAACAGCACATTTTCCGGCATGATCCGATGGATGCCTTGGGCTGACAATCCTGCGGATGGTGCTCGAAAGGACCGCGGACCGCGGCCAGATCCCAGGATTCTTCCGCGGAAAATACCCGTACTGCTCGATCGCCACCGATTCGACCAGGTGCCGTTCAAAGGGAATCATCCCGCCGAGCCTCCCTCGGTGAAGGAAAGAGCAGCCGGGCGGCGCTGGCGGCCGCCTGGCGGTAATAGCCGGTGCGGTCGTGGTGGTCCACCCGGCGGAAGAATTCCGGGGTCCAGGCCCGCAGGTGATCCAGCACTTCCGCGTAGTCATCACGGCTCTCCGGCTGATCCCCCAAGGCCGCCAGCACGGCCAGAAATTCCAGTTCAACGCTCAAGTGATCGGGCATTTCCATGCAATCGAAGCCATAGGCCTGATAGATCCGGCGAAGCCTGACGGTGGAACTGCTCATCAGGCTCCCTTCCAAATACACCGAACCGTAGGGCGGACACGGCACCTCCGGCAGCGCATTGATGAAGAGCCGCACGTATTCGTTGGCGAGACTCGGGGAACCGGCCGAGGGGAAGCTCGGGGCCGCGGCGGGTTCGGTTCCCACCACGGCCGGGGCCGGACTCTCCGCCTCCGCAACCGGGTCGGGGTAGGCGAAGAGTCGGGACAGGGTCAGCAGTTCATTCGGGTCCAGCACCGGAACGGGTTTCAGGCCGTTGCCCCCGGGTTCGTAATGCTCCCGTAAGGGCGGTTCTTTTTGGCTCTGCAACTGACCTCGCATCAGGTGCTCCTTTCCGTAATCGGCAGCCGGTCGATCGCTACCATCACCAGAAAGCACATGTACGCCACAACCCCCAGTACGATCGTGATTTCGATCGCGCTCGGGAAGTAATGCCAGGCGGTGACGAAGGTATCGCCGGTTTCAGTGTAGCGGCCGGACGCGATCGGCACCGACCAGGTGACGTTCTGCAACCCCAGGGGCGCGATGGTGAGCGGCACCCGGTCGAAGGCCGCCGGCATGATCAGAAAGCGGTGCACCAGCACTCCGGAAATGAGCAGCACGCAGCTTGCCGCCACCGCCGCCGCGGACTCACGAACCCGGGCGCTGAGCAGCGCCACGACGGCGGCCAGCGGCGCCAGCACTTCGAACAGATGCGCCGGGAGGTATTGCCGCAGCGTGATGGCCAGGGTTTCGCGCGCTTCCTCGGCGCCGTACCAGAGGTGGATGAACATATCATTGTACATGAGAAACAGGTGAATGAAGAAGGCCACCGAAATGAACACCGCCAGGGTCCGGTAGGCGTCGCGGTAGAGGTCCCGGATCCCGTAAACCAGGACCGCGGCCAGCATCACCAAGGCGGTTCCCGAAGCCAGGGCGACGGCGACGAAATCGGGAGCCAGGGCGGGGGAAAACCACCAGTCCCGGGACCCCTGGGTGGAAAAGACCCAGGCGGTCACCACATGGATCCCCACCGCCGCCACCAGGGAAAAGGGCGCCAGGCGTCTGGCCCAGGTTTCGGAAAAGGCTTCCGGGTCTTTTACCCGAATGGCGATCCGGGCGAACGGGCCGGTGAGCTCCGGCAGCATCAAGAGATACAGGTAAACCAGCGAAATCAAGGCGTAGAGGTTGAGCACCGCCACATCCCAGACCAGCGGCGACAGTAGCTGCGGATGCAGGATCATGTTGTGGATCCGAAAGGGCTTGCCGATATCCGGGAGGATCGCGAACATGGCCGCGGTGACGTTGGCGAACGCGCAGAGCGCGCCGATTTTGGCGAACGGCTTGAGCTTCTTCACGCCGAACAGATAGATGAGTGAACTCAGCACCAGGCCGCCGGCGGCGTTGCCCACGAAAAAGGCCAGGGTCGAAACGTACAGGCCCCAGGAATAGGAATTCCTCATGTGGGTCAGCACCAGACCTTCCTTCAGCTGGTAGCCCCAGGCCGCGAATCCCGCAACCATCAGGGCCGCGGTCACCAGGTAAGCGATCTTCTTGGTCGTGCTCATGGCCTAGGCCTCCTTTCGCTTGGGCGGCAGGTAGTAGACATTCGGGCGGGTACCCTTCTCGGGCAGCAACTGAAAACCGTTCTTGTCCCGAATGAGGCGCGACACCACGCTGTCGGGGTCATCCAGGTCGCCCACGGTACGAGCCTTGCCGGGACAGCCCCGAACGCACGCGGGATCCAGTCCCTGGTCCAGGTAGTGGACGCAGAAGTGGCATTTTTCAACGATCCCCTTGGTCCGCACCGGAGCGTACACCAGGCGCCCCTGGTAGCGGTATTCGCGGGGATTGCCGAAGGCGTAGCCGTCCTGGTAGTGGTAGCGGCTCATGGCTTGCTCCGGGTCTTCCCAGTTGAACTGGCGGACCCCGTACGGGCAGGCGGCCATGCAGTAGCGGCAGCCGATGCAGCGTTCGTAGTCCACCAGAATGGTGCCGTCGTCGGCCCGGAAGGTCGCGCCCACCGGGCAGACCTTTTCGCAGGGAGCGTTTTGGCAATGCTGGCAGTGGATCGGCAGAAAGTATTCACGGCCCTTTTCCGGCGCCGTCTGATGCTGATCGCTGCCGGGGGTCACCACCCGGTTCCACCAGTTGCCCGCGGGTTGGGCGTTGTGCTGTTTGCAGGCCACGGCGCAGGAGCGGCAGCCGATGCACTTTTCCAGATCGATGACCATGCCTCGTCTCATGCTTCGGCCCTCCTCACCTCCACCAGGCATTCGTTCCACACCGAGGTGGGGGACCAGATTCCGGGCACGAAGTAGATTTCGTGCAGGGGCTTGATCCAATGCATGGTGAGGGAATTGTAGGATTCGTTGTGCAAATACTTGGCCCACCAGCCCTGCTCGAAAATCGCGGTACCCCGGCGGCAGCCGGGATCGAGCACCAGGGTGGCCCGGGTCTTGCCCCGGTTGTTGTAAACTTCCACCAGGTGGCCGGGTTCGAGCCGGCGTTCGGCGGCGTCTTGCGCGTTCAGGAACACCTTGGGCTGATGGCCTTGCAGTTCGTTCATCCAAACATTGTTGGAATGGGTGGAATGGACCCGGTAGAGGGAATTCTTGGTGACGAAGCGCAGCTTGTACTTGTCTCGAACCGTCGGGTCCACCCGGTATTCGGTGTCGGCGAAGGTTTCCTTGTGGCAGGGCAGCTGTTCGCCTTCCCGCAGGAACAGGTCTTCGTCCTTGTAAAATTCGATCCGACCGCTGCGCACGAAGCGCGCGGTGGCCTTGAGCGGCGGCGGATAGCTCCGGGGCGGGAACGGCACCCGATCGTGGATCTGTTCGTGGAAGGGGATCTGGCGATCGCCCGGGGCCGAAGAATGCACTCGGACCGGCCCCTTTTTGAGCATCTCCAGGGTGATCCCGCGGGTTTCGGCGCCGCCCTTGGCGAGCATGTCTTCGATCACCTTGAGGGCCGCCGCCTGCGGCTCGAGTTCCGGATAAAAGTACTTCTCGATCCCGGGATCGAGGCGCTTAGCCAGGCCCCGGGCCAGTTCCAGGGCGCTGCGGCTGTCGAACAGGGGAGCGATGGCGGGCTGCTGGAGCTGCAAGTAGGGATGCAGGATGGTGGCGGTCAGATCGTAATTTTCGTACCAACTGGCGGCGGGGAACACCACGTCCGACCACTGGCACGAGGTGGTCATCTGGAAATCGAAGGTGACCACCAGTTCGATGTCTCCGGAAGCGCAGCGGTCCTTGAGGCGATTGGCCATGTTGTGCTGGTCGAAGGGATTGCCCCAGCCCCCGAACATGGCCTTGATGCCCTTTTCCGGATAGCGCTTGCCATGGCCCTGAAGAAAGTAGAGGTAGGGCACCCAGTTGAGTTTACCTTCCGGCGGCAGCCACCAGTGGTCGAGATCGAACCGGATCCGGTACTGACCGGCGTAGGTGGAGATGCCGGCGCCGCTCGCGCCGATATTGCCGGTGAGCACCGGCAGCAGCGCCAGCGCCCGACCCTTCAGATCGCCGTGATACCACTGGTAGTTGCTGGCTCCGTAAATGACGTGAAGCGGCTTGCTGGTGGCCGCTTCGATGGCGATCCGCTGGATCTGTTCGGCCGGCACCGCGGTGAGTTCCGCCACCCGTTCGAGTGAATAGTCGGCCAGCCAACGCTTTAGGGCGCGAAACACCGTTTCCACCTCGACCCTGGTGCCGTCCGCAAGGTCCACGGTGGCTTCCGCATCGAGCCTGGCGTCGATCGGCCCGAGGTCCTCGGGATTGAGCAGGGCCGGGCCGGAACCGTTAAGGAACACGAACTGATCTCGGTACTCCGGCACCTTCACCGCCGCGGCTGCAGCCGCCAGCGCTTTCACCTCGCCGGCCCGCAACCGCTTGCCGGTGTCGCGCCGGACCAGCAGCGGCATATCGGTGAAATCACGCAGAAAGGCCGCGTCATAAAGGTTGCGGTCGATGATTACCCGGGCCAGCCCGAGACCCATGGCGGCGTCGCTGTCCGGCTTCAGCGCCACCCACTCGTCGGCCTTGGCGGAGGTGGCGCAGAAATCCGGATCGAACACCACCAGCTTGCCGCGCTTTTTCGCTTCAATCAGCTGTTTCGCGTCCGGCAGCCGGGTCTGGATGATGTTGGAACCGAACACCATGGTGTAGCGCGCGTTGGGCCATTCGAGCGATTCCAGTTCCTCGGTCTGGACCCCGAAGGTCATGGGCCAGAACATGGGCAGATCGCCGTTCTGGTCGTAGCCGTGGTGGATGCTCCAGTTGGCCAGGGCGGCCAGGCGCACGAAGGCGCCCTTCTGCACGTAGCCGGTGCCCGGCACCTGCACCGTTACCGCCACCGCTTCCGACCCGTATTTGGCCATGATGTCCTTGAGCCGGGCGGCGGTGTAATCGAGCGCCTCATCCCAGGTGGCCTTCCGGAATTCCCCGCTGCCCCGGGGCCCGGTGCGGATCAGCGGGTATTTCAGGCGGTCCTTGCCGTAGATGAGATTCATCATGGAGAGCCCGCGCAGGCAGCCGCGCGGATTGTATTCCGCTTCCGGATAATCGGCGCTCTGGATCAGCGTGGTGATCCGCCCGTCGTTGACCTGAGCCATGAAGCCGCAGGCCCCGGTGCAGTTGGGCGAACAGGTGGAACGGATCACCTGCTCGAGGGACGCGCTTGCGGCCGCCCGGGCGCCGTCCATGGGGCGCAGAAAGCGCAAATCCAGCGCCGATAAGGCGGTCGCCGCCAGCCCCAGCTTGAGAAAGTCGCGTCTTTCCAGTTTCATTGGGATTCTCCTTGCAGATGGTCCATGCAAAGCCGAGGATCCAAGACCGAACGGCCCGAATCCATCCTTCCCTCGACCGCCGACCCCTCCGGCAGCCTGTCCCCGGTGCGTTCGGTCAAGCCGCGATTGCGGATTCTGGAGTCGATGGTAGCGAGTGTGCCGGAAAGGTCGAGAGCTTGTCCTTGACTTGAGTCAAATTCTCCATTCAATTTGTAGGCATTTGATGCGGCCTTGGTAACGCGGCGCCGGCAATGGAAGTATCGGAAAGATTCCGGCGGAGATCGAGG
>MNZR01000047.1 GCA_001873705.1 Syntrophobacteraceae bacterium CG2_30_61_12 | reverse complement strand
AACCCGGTGCTCGGCTAATTTACCCCGAACCCGGAAACCCGGTGCTTTGGGTCAACCAGCAACCCGATCGAGGTTCGATCCATGGTCCCCACGGGCGTCATTCACGGCCGGTTTCAAGTGCTGCACCACGACCATCTGCGCTATCTTTTGGCCGGCAAGGCCCGCTGCCGCCATCTGTTGGTGGGCATCACCAACCCGGACCCGGGCCTCACCGCCGATGAAGCGGCCGACCCCAAACGCAGCGCCCGGGACGCCAATCCCCTCACCTACTTCGAACGTTACCAGTTGGTCCGGGCGGTGCTGGAAGAAGCGGGACTGCAGCCGGCCGAATTTTCCGTGGTCCCCCTGCCGATCAATTTTCCTCAGCTCTACCGCTACTATGTGCCGCTGGACGCGACCTTCTTCCTCACCATCTACGACGACTGGGGCCGCGGCAAACGGGAGCGCTTTCTGGCCCTGGGCCTGACCATCGAGGTGCTGTGGGAGAAGACCCCGGAAACCAAGGGAATCAGCGGCGCCCAGGTGCGCGCCGCGATGATCGCCGGCCAACCCTGGCGCCATCTGGTGCCGGAAGCCGCCTACCGGCTCCTGACCCAGTGGGACATCCCGCACCGCCTGCGCCGCCTGGCCGCTGCCGCCCCTTGAGCACAGCGGTTTGTTGGTAGTGCGCCCGTCAGGGCGTCTTGGCTCGTAGTGCGCCCCGTCAGGGCGGTCGGCGCCTGCTGTCCCGCTGGCGGCCGAGCTTTCGGATGCGCCGTCAACGCCTGACGGCGCCACTACCAGCCGGGCGGCGCCGGCACCAACCCCGGTTCCTGATGCGCCTTTGTTGGTAGCGCGCCCGTCAGGGCATCCCGCGGAGGAAACCCACCATGTACGACTATCGCCGCATGACCTCGGAGCAGCGGGCCAGGGTTTTGGCCGAGCGCCGCGGGCGCGGCGTTCCCTGGCACGGGCCCCCGCATTTCGGAGGTGAAGACGGCGTCTATCTCATCACCGCGGCGTGCTTTGAGCACCGCGACGTTCTCTCCAGCCCCAAACGCTTGAGCGAATTCAGCGCAGCACTGATTGACGGTCTGGAGGCAGCGCTGGGGACCGGCGCCAGGGCCTGGGTGGTCCAACCCAATCATTACCATGTGCTGGTGCAGATCGACCTCGATGTGCTCAGACCCTGGTTGGGAAGGCTGCACAACGGCAAAGCCACCCAGTGGAATCGCGAGGACGGAACCCCCGGGCGAAAAGTGTGGCATGGTTTTTCGGATCGACGAATGAGGTCCGAGCGACATTACTACGCGACCCTGAACTATATCCACGCGAATCCGGTAAAACACGGGTACGCGGAAATGGCGACCGATTGGCCATGGAGCAGCCTGCATGACTACCTGGAAACCCATGGCCGGGAAATATTGGCGGACTGGTGGCGACGATACCCCGTGCATGATTATGGTAGGGGCTGGGATGACTGAAGACTGGCGATCTGGGCGGCACTTGCCGGGCCTGCCGGCGGCCGAGCTTGCGGATGCGCCGTCAACGCCTGACGGCGCCACTACCAGCCGGGAGGCGTTACTACCAGCCGGGTAGCCTTACTACCAGCCGGGCGGCGCCGGCACCAACCCCGGTTCCTGATGCGCGCTTGTTGGTAGCGCGCCCGTCAGGGCGTCCCAGCTCGTAGTGCGTCCCGTCGGGCGTCTTGGTTGGTAGTGCGTCCCGTCAGGGCGATGAGCGCGTACCGGAGGCCCAGCGCCTGTGCCCTCGGATGCGCCGTCAACGCCTGACGGCGCCACTACGAGCCGGGTGGCGCCACTAGCAGCCTGACGGAGCATGAGGCTGTACCCCAAGCAGAAACGGATCCCCCATGGAACAGCGAATCAAGGTTCAGGGCAGTCTCTTTGCCAAACATTTCAGCGCTCATCTGGACC
Source organism: Syntrophobacteraceae bacterium CG2_30_61_12 (assembly GCA_001873705.1). Classification (GTDB taxonomy): domain Bacteria; phylum Desulfobacterota; class Syntrophobacteria; order Syntrophobacterales; family DSM-9756; genus CG2-30-61-12. The sequence continues at coordinate 6,538 of MNZR01000047.1, read as the reverse complement.
TGGTGCGGCTGGCCGACGGCCGCATCAGCGAACGGATTCGGATCCAACATCCGGAAGCGGCGGCGGTGGTGGCCCTCACCGATCCGGATACCCTGGTCATGGTCCGCCAGTGGCGCTATGCGGTCGCCCGGGAAACGCTGGAAATTCCGGCCGGCAAGGTGGACCCGGGAGAAGCCGCGACCGCCTGTGCGCGCCGTGAACTGACCGAGGAAACCGGCTACCGGGCCCAGCGCATGCAGGAGCTGTTCAGCTACTATCCGGCCATCGGCTATTCGGATGAAGTGATTCGGATCTATGCCGCCGGCGGCCTAGAGCAGCAGGCGATAGCCGACAACGGTGATGAGATTTCCGGGGTGGAACTGATTCGCCTGGACCGGATTTTCGATCTCATTGCCGAAGGGGTGATCCAGGACGGCAAGACCGTGATCGGTCTGGCCCTGGTCCGGGAGCGAATCGAACGCGGCGAACTGGCCGCCGATTTTTTCGCCTGAAGCGGGTGCGGTCATGGACAAGGTCCCCATCACCCGCCGCGGCTTCAAGGCGCTCAACGATCGGCTGCGGCAACCGCGGCGGGTGGAGCGCCCGCGGGTGCTGGAAGAACTGCGGGAAGCTCGCGGCTTCGGGGTCACAATCGATAACCAGCAATACCTGATCGCGCGCGAGCGGCACCTGGTGCTGCAGCGCCGGATCGAGGAATTGGCTGAACGGATCGGGCGCTGCGAAATCTTCGTCGGGCGCAAATTCCACTACCGGCAGGCGGGGTTCGGCACCCGGGTCACGATCCGCAATGCGGACACCGGCGAATCCCTGGTGCTGCGCCTGGTCGGCCCGTTCGAATCGGACCCGAGCCGCGGCCTGGTGTCGATCGAATCCCCGGTCGGCCGGCGCCTCCTCGGCTGCTTCGAAGGCGACGCGGTAACCGTTGCGGCCCCGGCCGGACGCCGCACCTACCTGGTGCTGGCCATCGATGATTGAGCCCAGCCGTGGCTCTGTGGCCACTATTCGCGGTCTGGATTGGAAACGGGGGTAGGCACTTCGCTCCAGTGTATTGCTGTCGGCCTTCGTGGCCTTGTGCCGCATCAGACCGTTGAGAAGTTGCCCATGATCCGGCTATGCTACTGAAAATTGGTCAAGAATCGTACATCACAACATTTGGACCCAGGCGGAGCCCGGAGGCGATGCCGATCATTTCCATGGATAGCATTGATGATTGCTTCTTCCCTGGACTGAATCCTTGCACCGGGAGTCGGTCGACGGCACCACTGCGCTGATGGGAGGTCAAGATGGTCACCAGCACAACCGCCGCCGCGCGCCTGGTTTCGATTCACGGCGGCCACAGCGGTGCCTTTTGCCGGCATGCCCAAGACGATCTGGCGGCGTTCGTGGCCGCCTACGTTCGCCAAGGCTTCTCCTGGGTCGGCCTGACCGAACACATGCCCCCGGCGTCCGATCGGTTCTTGTTTCCCGATGAGCGTGTCGCCGGGCTAACGGTAGCGGACCTCCACCGCAGCTTTCACCGTTACATGGAAACCGCCCGCCACCTGCAGGCGGCCTATCGGGGACGGCTCGAACTCCTGGTGGGGTTCGAAACCGAATGGACCACGGGCAGCGCGGACCTGGTCCGGCAACTGCGAAGCCGTTACCGGCCGGACTACATTGTCGGTTCGGTCCATCACGTGGATGATCTGAATTTCGATTATGATGCCGAAACTTACCAGGCCGCGGCACGCGCCGCCGGTTCCCTGAACGAGCTGTACTGCCGCTATTTCGACCAGCAGTATGCCATGATCACCATGCTTCGCCCGGAAGTGGTGGGGCACTTCGATCTGATTCGGATCTACGACCCGGATTACCGCGCGCGGTTGCAGGTACCGGAAATCTGGACGCGCCTCCGACGCAACCTGGAAACCGTTCGGGCGCTCGATCTGATCCTCGATTTCAATGTGCGGGCGCTGGCCAAGGGCGCCGTCGAACCTTACGTCAGCGCCCCCATCCTCCGACTCGCCGTGGATCTGGGAATCGCCCTGGTGCCCGGTGACGATTCCCACGCCGCAGCCGGCGCCGGCCTCCACCTCGAAGCCGGGATCGAAGTCCTGGCCCGCGCCGGCGCGTCTCTCGACTGGCGCCGACCCGGTCCCCGCCGTCCGGCCTGAACACTGCTCGCCCCGGGAGTATCGCGCCCGCTTCCGCCCGATCTTTATCCACTATCTCAAATCGCCCGGCTTGCGGGCCGTGAGGTGGAAGGTAACGCCGCCGAACAGGGGGCGCAAGGCAAGCATTTGGAAGCCGTGATCCTGGAGTCGCCGCGCCAGTTCCCGCGGGGTCTGGAAGGCGCCCACGGAAGCGGGCAGGTAATCGTAGGCTTCGTGATCGCGCGACACCCAACTGCCGAGGGTCGGCAGCACGTGTTGGAAATAAAACAGGTACAGAGCGCGGAACAGGGCCGAGCCGGGCATGCTGAATTCGAGGATGCAGAGGCGGCCGCCGGGTTTCAGCACCCGTTTGAATTCGAGGAAGGCCGCGTCCAGGTCGGGAACGTTGCGAATGCCGTAGGCGATCATGGCGGCATCGAAGGCCTCGGCCGGAAACGGGAGCTTCATGGCATCTCCGCAAAGGACCTGGTAGCGGCCGGCTTCGATCCCCCGGCGCCGGCGTTTGGCCACGGCGCGCACCAGCATGGCGGTGGCCAGGTCGACGCCCACCACGCGCACGCCCGGCTGGCGCCCCAGCGCGGCGAAGGCCAGATCACCGGTGCCCGAGGCGACATCGAGCACCCGCATGCCGGGTCGCAGGCGCAGGGCGCCGATGGCCTGACGCCGCCACCACAGATCCATCCCGGCGGACAGCAGGTGGTTCAGCAGATCATAGGTCGGGGCGATGCGATCGAACATGCCGCCGATCCGCTTGGGGTCCTTTTCGATGGAAACGGTTCGCAACGGGTAACGGTCCTTTCCCTAATAGAGGTGGTGGTCCAGCCACACGCCGAGCAAGAGAATAATGGAAATGGCGCTGTTCACATGAAAGAAAGCGATTTGAATCCGCTCAAAATGATCGGGGCGAACCAGTTGGTGTTCGATGATGAGCAGCACGCCGATGGCGGCCAGGGCAGCAAGATAGATGGTGCCCAGGCCGAAGGCGAGATAGAGTCCGAACAGCAGAGCGAAGGTGGCGGCGTGGAGCAGGGTCGATAGGGCGAGAGCGCGAGGCACGCCCCAGCGGGCCGGCAGGGAATGTAGCCCGATCTCCCGGTCGAACGCCACATCCTGGCAGGCGTAGAGGATATCGAACCCGGCGATGTAGGTCATGAGCGCCAGCGAGAGCAGCAGGATTCGTCCCTCGAGGCCGCCGGTGACCGCGATCCAGGCGCCGATCGGGGCGAGCCCGATGGCGAATCCCAGGACCAGGTGCGATAGCGCGGTGAACCGCTTGGTGTAGGAATAGAAAAACAGCACCGCCAGACAGGGCGCTGCCAGCACCAGGCAGATGGTACCGAGAGCGGCGGCGCTCAGCCCGAACACCAGGCTGGAGAAGGTGATGAAGGCGATGATCGCGCCGTGGCTGATGGTGCCGGTGACCGACGGGCGCTGGGCGGTCCTCGGGTTGATGGAATCGAACCGGGCGTCCACCAGGCGATTGAAGCCCATGGCGGCGGACCGGGCCGCGGCCAGGGCCAGCACAATCCAGCCCAGGGTCGGCCAGGTGAGCGGTTGCACCCGCTGGGCCAAAACGACCGCGGCCAGCGCAAACGGCAAGGCGAAGATGGTGTGCGAGAACTTGATCAGGCGACCGTAGGTGTGCAGGTGCTGGAGCCACATGGGCATCTCCGTTGCCACTGGGTGCGGCGCCGCCCGCTGCGCCGGGCCGGTTACGAACAGCCAGGCGCAGCACCACTTTTCCAGATGGTTAATCAGTTCGTAGAGCAGCACTCCGAGCAGACTCATGCCGAAAATGCCGGTAAACATCTGATCATAGGTGAGCCGGCCCCAGGCGTCCATGATGAAGTAACCGAGTCCCTCCCGGGTGGCGAACGATTCGGCGAAAAACAGCACCGCCACCGCGGTACCGGTGCCCAGCCTGAGCGCGGTGAAGCCGTGCGGGAGCGCCGCCGGCAGCAGCACTTCGAACCAAATCTGGCGTCGGTTGGCCCCGAGAGATCGGACCGAATCCAGGTACTTGGGGTGGATGTGGAGGACTCCGTCCCGGGTCGCCACCAGGATCTGATAACCCAGGATCAGCGCGATGAGCATAATCTTGGAACTGTCCCCGAGCCCGAAAATCAGCAGCATGATGGGGAGCAGCACGATTTTCGGCACCGGGTAGGTGAGAAACAAGAGCGGCGCCAGCCAGGCATCCCAGCGCGGCCGGCTGCCCATCAGAATGCCGAGCGGGAAGGCACCGATCCAGGCCAGGGTCATGGCGGCCAGGACCCGCACGGCGCTGGCCCGAAAGTGCGCCCAGAAAACCGGTCCCTTGATGGCTCCGGCGAAGGCGGAAACGGCCTCTTCGGGGGCCGGTAGGATGGCCGACGACAGCGCCAGCGAGAGCAATTCCCAGGCGGTCAGCAGGACCAAAACGGCGCAGCCGTAGCGGAGAACACTTTTCAGCATGGCACTCGCCTCGGTTCCAGGCTGGTCGCGGAGCGATGCGGGCCCTGCTGAACCCGGGGGCGCGGTCCGATTCGACGCATCGACAGCTCCCCGTCACCAACAAGCGTTCATGGCGGCGCGGAGCGCCTGCGCCAGCTCGAAGAAAGCCTGGCGCTCGCGGTAGTCGGCGCAGCCGAATCCGGGATTGTCGAAGGTCGCCAGAACGGCCGCCGGCTGCCCGCCCAGGACCAGAATGCGGCGGCCCAGGAAGACCGCTTCCTCGATGCCGTGGGTGATCAGCAGGTAGGGGATCCGCCGCTGCTTCCAGGTGCCGAGCACCAGGTTTTGCAGCTTTTCCCGGGTGAGGGCATCGAGCGATGAAAACGGTTCGTCCATCAGGAGCAATTTCGGTTCCAGGGCCAGGGCCCGGGCGATCGCCACCCGCTGCTGTTCGCCGCCGCTGAGCTGGCTCGGGTAATGGTGTTCGCGGCCGCCGAGCCCCAGTTCCCGGAGCAGCCGCTGGGCCTGTTCACGGCGCGCGGCGGCGCCGAGGCCGCGGATCTTGAGCCCGAGCGCCGTGTTTTCGAGCGCCGTGCGCCAGGGCAGCAGCCCGTAATCCTGCAAGATGATGGCGATGTCCTGGACGCCGGCGCCGACCGCGGCCCCATTGAGCGTCACCCGGCCGCTATCCGGCCGCAGCAGTCCGCACAGCAGGTAGAGCAGGGTGGTCTTGCCGCAGCCGGAAGGACCAACGATCGCCAGGGTTTCATCCGCCGCCAGGGCAAACGAAATGTCCTTCAGGATGGCGACGTCCGGAGGGTAGCTCTTAGTGAGCGAATCAACCTGGAGCATGGGATTCATACCGTTGCCGACAGCTAGCGGGGGACCACCAGGCGGTCGTAGGCGAAGGGCTGTTTGAGCAGGCCGTGGCCGATCATCCATTGCTCGACCGCTGCCACCGCGCCCGGTTCGGGGAGTTCCGGCCGCGGGTAGCGGGGGATCGGATAGGCGGCCACCAGGGGCTTGGGAATGCCGCAGGTTTCGGCCATCAGTCGGCGGTAGCGTTCAGGATCTGCGGCGATCCGGGTCACCGCGTCCCGGTAAGCGTCGATAAAAGCGGCCGCTTTTTCGGGATGCGAATCGAGCACGCGTTGATGCAGGCAGATCACGGTGAGCGGTAGATCCAGGTGCTCATCGGTCACCACCACCCGCGCTCCGCCCTGCTCCGCCAGACTCACCAGGGGTTCCGGCAGCACCGCCAGGTCCAGTTGCCCGGCCAGCAGCATCTGCAGGCGAATGGGGATCTTTTTGACTTCCGTTCGCACCAGGGTGGCGGCCGGGACCCCGGCGGCCGGTTCCATTTTATCGAGCAGGTATTCGATGATGGTGGCGTTGGAAATCCCCACCTGGCGTGGGCCGATTCGGCTGGGGTCCGGTAGTTCAATCTTCGGCGCGGTGACCAGAGCGAACATGCGTTGCCCCGGGGTGCTCCGGTAACAGGTGGTGACGATCCGCATCGGCACCTGGTTACGGATCAGCATCAGGGTGTTGATGAGATCGCCGAAATAGCCGTCCAGGTTGCCGCTTTGCATGGCCACGTCGCGTTCCATGGCGCTGGCGAAGGGGACCAGGGCCACCTCCAGGCCGTGCTTATGGAAATCCTGATCGGCGACCGCCACTTCCAGGGGCAGGGTGTCCAGCACCGGCAGGATACCGATCCGCAGCGGTTCCGCCGCTGCAACCGGCAGCGCGAATAAAGAGATCGCCAGCCAGACCCACGGGAGCAGCCGTTTGTTCATTTGCTCATGCCCTTTCATCGCTTGCGCTTGAATCGCCATGCCACTCTGATCGCACCCTTTTATACTGGTTTAGGATCAGATGTTTCATTTTCAAAAGCGGGCAAGATGCCCGCGCTCCCGGGAAAGAGCGCACACGAAATGAAACTTTTTGCT
>MNZR01000345.1 GCA_001873705.1 Syntrophobacteraceae bacterium CG2_30_61_12 | reverse complement strand
CGAGGAGCTCGGGGCCCAAGGCCGCGAGCTCTTTTCGGATTTTCAGTTGCAAGCGGATGGTTGCGTTGTTATGAAGGAGCGGTTGCAGTCCGCTGCGATAATCCAGGGGAGGATCGAGGCGGTCGCCCTCTTTCTGGGTGCGGAAAATGAAGGCGATTGAGAGGAGGGGGCCTGATGGCTCGAGTGACCGTTGAAGATTGTCTGGACCGGGTAAACAGTCGTTTTGCCTTGGTGCATCTTGCCGTGCGCAGAGTGCTGCAAATGCGTAAGGGCTATCCGGTTTTTATCGAGGCACCGAAGAATAAGGAAGTGGTCCGTGCCTTGCGCGAAATCTCGGCCGGCTATGTCACGATCGATAATATCCGCGAATTGGAAGGTGCCCCCGAACCTCTGGAGGAGCCAAAATTGGAGGCACCGACCGTTGCTTTGGCGGAACTTGAAGAATCAGCCTCGGACACCGATGAAATCCATGACGATATTGCAACCGAAGATGCTGATGACTCCATTGAAAAGAACACCGATCCCGCCTGAAATGGTTTGGGCATCGATTGCGCACTGACGGTTACAGCATATGAGTGAACCAAAAGACATGAGCTGCTTGCACAAGCGAGCGCTCTTGAACCAGACGCCGATCGCGCTGGAACGTTTGATCGCCCATGGGCGGAAGTACGAGTCGGCTGGACTCGTCCATGACGCGGTGGACTTTTACCAGCGGGCCGTTGCTCTTGATCGGTTGCAAGCTCTTATGGAGAGCGCCAGGCAGGACGGTGATGTCTTCTTGTTTCGACGGATCTGCCGCTTATTGGAGCGCGAAGTGATTGCGGACGAATGGTTGGCCCTGGCAACCAAGGCCGAGGCACTGGGAAAACAGGCATTCGCTCGAACGGCCTACCGAGAAGCCGGAGCGATTCCGGACCGGATCGTGGCCGATGCATGATCCCGGCGGCGGATCTCTTCCCTACTTGACAACCCGGCATACCGTGTTTACCGAAAGCTTGCCTCGGTCGGCCAATCCGCTCGCCGGATCACCGGATTGCGGTCGGTGAGTTCGCCACCATCAAGGACATGGCGATGTGAAATGTTGATCGGGCGATGGTCGGTAATGGCCGATGACTCTGGAAAATGTTTCCTGAAGATTGGGTGATTGCGTGATGTCAAAGCGTGACTATTACGAGGTCCTTGGAGTGCACCGAGAAGTTGGTGCCGACGAACTCAAGAAAGCATACCGTAAACTGGCTCTCCAATCTCATCCCGACCGGAATCCCGGGGATCAGCAAGCCGAAGAACGATTCAAGGAAGCTGCCGAAGCCTACGAAGTGCTCCGGGACCCGCAGAAACGCGAGATCTACGACCGCTTCGGGCACGAGGGGCTGAACGGCAGCGGCTTCTCCGGTTTTCATGGCTTCGAGGACATCTTTTCCTCCTTCGGCGATATTTTTCAGGAGTTCTTCACCTTTGGGGGCGGCGGCGGTCAGCGCGCCAGGACCTCTGCCCGACCGGGCAACGATCTGCTCTATGATCTCGAACTCACGTTCGAGGAGGCTGTTTTTGGGGTTGAAAAGGCACTTGAGGTAGAGTCGCCGAGGGCCTGTGAGCGCTGTGGTGGTGGTGGTGCCGAGCCAGGTTCCCGGGAAACCACCTGCTTGATGTGCCAGGGGCGCGGTCAGGTGATTCAAAGCCAAGGTTTTTTCCGAATCAGCACCACCTGCTCCCGCTGCCATGGCAGCGGCCAGGTCATCACCTCACCCTGCAAGGACTGCGGTGGCCAGGGTAGAAAGCTGGAGAAGCGCCACGTTCAAGTTAAAATTCCTCCCGGCGTCGATTCCGGTACCAGGCTGCGCCTGCGCAGTGAAGGTGAAAGCGGTTACCGCGGGGGGCCGGCGGGTGATCTGTACGTGAGGTTGCAGGTCAAGGCGCACGAATTCTTCGAACGCGACGGCAACGATCTTTATGGCAAGGTCCCGATTTCTTTCATTCAGGCAATCCTGGGAGATTCAATCGAGATTCCGACGCTGGACGGGGAGGTGACCATGGAGATCAAACCGGGTACCCAACCGGGAACGGTTAGCCGTTTCCCCCAGCAGGGAGTCCCATCCCTGCGCGGTTATGGCCGAGGTGACCTGTTCATCGAGGTAGCGGTTCAAATCCCGGCCAAGATCAATCCTCGTCAGCAGGAATTGTTGCGGGAATTCCAACTGCTGGAAGAAGAGCGGCAGAAAAAGAAAATGAGGAAGTGGCCCTGGAGCAAACGCGGAAGCAACTCGGCTCGAGCGCCCGATAAGGCGGGGCAGATCCAGTAGGTTGGTGGAGGGAAGCCCAAAAACGGCGATGATGGCGATGATCATTGTTCCGCCGCCTCGATTGCCTGATTTTGGGTCTCGATTTGGGGAAGTCATGTCCCATGCCAACAGCCACATAGGCCGCATCAAGCCTGTGCGGGTACAGCGTGACACCTTCCGTTTTCAGGGCGACCGTGCGTGATTGCTGGGCTCGGCTAGGAATGCCGATTACGCCGGCCGCCGACGGCATCAAGCCCGGCGCCGGTAGCATTGGGGAAAAGGTTATTATGCAGAGGCGGCAAAGCCCCGGTCAATATCAAGACTTCAACGCAACAGCCCTTTATTGTCCACGCTGTCGGCGAGCGATGCCGGTGAGAAGCCGACTGCTGCTGGTGTTACCCGATGGCGAATTGCACGAATACCTTTGCCGGGCTTGCTCCACTTCCCTGGGAAGCAAGAAGGTGAAACACTCGGAATCGCCTCTCGTGCTGGCCTAAAATCATTATTTATTAAGCGGTTGAACCGGTTCACGGCACCTCCCGCAACCGCCACGGATTGTCCCGCAGCGAAAACCGGCAGCGCTCGCAAAACATTAGATTCAAACGATCCAGGTCATCCAGGGTGGGGCTGAAATTCATCAGGCAGCCGGGTTCCTCGCAATGATAGAGGGACAAGGTGTGGGCCACTTCGTGCAAGGCCACCTTGGCCAGCCGTTCGTAATAGTGATCCAACGGCACCGCCGCCCCGGAAGGCGCGCCGCGCAGGCGCCAACCGGACACCAGCGCGGCCTTCCCCCCGAGTTGGGCTTCGCCGAACACGTAGGTGAGAATCGGGATGCACAGGTCGGCCGCCGCCACGCCCAGAACTTTCCCATAGCCCCCGGGGCAGATCCGAACCAGGTCCTCCAGCAGGCGGCCGGCATCGTATTGACGGCGAGTGGGTTCATAGGCATGCGCCGGCAGCGCCGCGGCCGGCAAGATATCGACCGGGATTTCCAGCACCGCCTGAAGGTTGGCGGCGGTAATTCGCACGGCCATTTCTCCGATCGGCCCCAGTGGCACTACCGCCAGGACCCCCATATCGCGGCTGAACCTTATGGTCATGGCCTTCGTTTCGGGCGTTCACGCCGGCACCAGCCTGCCGGCGCCGGTCACCGATGCATCATTTGGACGGTCGCAGCTCGTACTTCTTGATCTTGTTGTGCAGGGTGGTGCGGTTGATTTCCAGCAGTTGGGCCGCCCGACTGATGTTCCAGCCACACTGCTTGAGGATCTGGCCGATGTGGTTGCGTTCCATTTCCTCCAGGGAAAAAGGCATGTCCGGGGCCTCGCCGCGAAACAGAAAGGCGAAATCCCGTTTGTTCAGATAGCGCCCCTTGGCCAGCACCACGGCCCGTTCCATGGCGTTTTCCAGTTCCCTCACGTTGCCCGGCCAGGCGTAGGAACCGAGCAAATCCAGAGCGGCGGCCTCGATTCCCGCCACCGGCTTGTTGGTTTCGCGCCGAAACCGGTCCAGGAAGTGCTGCGCCAGCAAGGGAATATCCTCTCCGCGCTCCTTCAGGGTGGGAATCTCCAGTTCGATCACGTTCAAGCGGAAATAGAAATCCTGACGAAACCGCCCCTGCTCGATTTCCTTCGCCAGGTCCCGGTGGGTGGCCGAAATAAGCCGAAAATCCAAAGGAATGCTGCCGGTTCCCCCGACTCGATGAAACACCTTCTGTTCCAATACCCGGAGCAGGTCCACTTGCATCTTGAGCGGGATTTCGCCGATTTCATCCAGAAACAACGTGCCGCCCTGAGCGATTTCGAGCCGTCCCTTTTTGGCCCGGGTTGCTCCGGTGAAGGACCCCATCTCGTGGCCGAACAGTTCACTTTCCAGCAGATTCTCCGGAAAGGCCCCGCAGTTGATCGGGATGAACGGGCCGAACCGGCGCGGCCCCTTGGCGTGGATTGCCTTGGCCACCAGTTCCTTGCCGGTGCCGGTGGCGCCGCGCAGCAGCACCGGCGCATCCACGGCGGCCACTTCCTCGATCAGATTGAACAGCTTCTGCATGCAGGCGCTCGCCCCCACCAGGTCCTGATAGCGGCTGCGGCTGGCCACCTGTTCTCGCAGCAGCGCGTTTTCATCGAGTATTTTCTTCTGTTGCAGGAGTTTTTCCACCAACAGCGTGAGCTGTTCCGGTTCAAAGGGTTTCATCAGGTAGTCGTTGGCGCCGTTTTTCATGGCTTCAACGGCGGTTTCCACCGAACCGTAGGCGGTGATCATCACCACCAGGGTCTGGGGATAGCGGCCCTTGAGTTCCTTCAGCACTTCCAAGCCGCTCACTCCGGGCATCATGATGTCGAGAAAGACCAGATCGTATTCGCGCTCATCGATGATCCCCAGGGCCTGGCGCCCACCTTCAGCGGAATCCACCTGATAGCCGCCCTTCTTGAGCCAGCCGATCAGGGATTCACGCACGATGATTTCATCGTCCACCACGAGGATCTTTATCCGTCCCGCCATCTTGCCTCTCCCATGAGCGCACCGGGGCGGTGCTTGTTCCCGGCCGGGAGCCGCCGTCCGCGACCGAACCCGTTCACTGTTCCGACAGCTCCAGGGGAAACCGAATAATGAACGTGGAACCCTGACCCAGTTCACTCTTTACGTAGACGGTTCCCTGGTGCTCCTTGATGATGCCGTAGACCACCGAAAGCCCAAGCCCCACGCCCTTGTCCTGGCTCTTGGTGGTGAAAAACGGTTCGAAAATCTGCGACCTTTTATCCTGCGGCACGCCCACCCCGGTATCTTCCACCTCCAGCCGTACCTGCCGGTGAGTCTGATCCAATTGGGTGCGGATGGTGACCGTGCCGGTCCCGGGGATCGCTTCCATGGCATTGAACAGGAGATTGATCACGCACTGCTGAATTTCCCCGGGATCCCCCGTGATCTCCGGCAACCGGGGATCCAGTTCCAGGTTCAGGGTCAGACCTTGCAGCTCCATCTTGTGGCGACTCAGCGAAACCACCCGTTCGATCACTTCGTTCAACTGGAACCGATGTTTCTCCATTTTGTGCTGGCGGGTAAAGGCCAGAAGGTTGCCGACGATACCGCTGCAGCGCGCCGATTCGGTATCGATCAGGTGCAGGTAATACTTGAACTGGTCGCCGGCCGCGGCCGCCGGGTCCTCTTCCAACTGCTGATGCATCAGTCGCGCCAGGGCATGGATCCCGGAGAGGGGATTGTTGATTTCGTGGACCGCGCTGGCCACCAGCTTGCCCAACGCAATCATTTTATCCTCATGCACCAGGCGTGCCAGATTGCGTTTCAGCGCGCGGGTTTTCTGTTCCAGCTTCTGTTCCAGTTCGTCGGTGATGTCGCGGACGATTTCCAGAATGAGTTCCACCGCCCCGTTCCGGCTTTTCAGCGGCACCGTGGTCACCTCACAGTAGCGGATCTCGTTGTCGCGATCGTAATGCTCGTGAATGGCGTGACCCACGCCGCCGGTTTCCAGGCTTTCCGAAAGCGGGCAATAACAGCCCTTGTCCCGGCAGGGTTCCAGCGTGCGGTGAGTGATCTGATAGCAGAACTTGCCGATGATCTCTTCCTTGCTCATGCCCACCCATTGCAGCAGCGCCTCGTTGGCATCGACGATCTTGTAGTCGGGGCGCATGATCAGTACCCGATCGCGAATGCTGGAAAAGACGCTGTCCACGATGGCTTCGATCAGTTCCAACTGGCGTTCCCGAAACAAGTGTTCTTCGCGCAGTCGAATCACGTCGCTGAACAATCTGGAAATGGTTGCTTCCAGCACCCGCACCTTGGCTGGGTTGTGCTTCTGGAAGTCTTCCAGCAGTTCTTCCTTGCCGGTCAATTCGATCACCAGATCGAGGTCGGAGAGCCGGGAAAAATCCCGATAATCGGTGGTGGTGAAAATGTTCTTGTGCCGGGCTAGTTGGATTCCCACCGCCTGGTCGTCGGGGTCCGCCACCGCCACGATCTGCGCCCGTAGGCTGGGAAAACGCCTGGCATCCAGCATCTCGATCAGGGTCCGGCACCGGCGGCCGCCGCCGATCACCGCGATTCTCATGGTCTTCTGGGGCGTTTCTTCCATGTTACCCGCTATCCCGGCCGCCTTGAGCGGGCCCTGCGAGAGCCCGCGGCATTCCCCAGGCGGCGGAAGGTGCCGCCGACCGCGCTCGGTGGCAGCTGTTTAATTTTTAGACAGGCCGGCCAAATCTTAAACACAACGGCAATCCCCCTGGGGGTAAGGGCTTTCCGGCCGCCTTCCGAATTGATTGTTGCAAAGCGCGACAAGTTTGAGAAAACTTGCCGGTTTCGCCGGCATCGCTCCGGAGTCCGGCCGTGAAGCGGGCGCCGGATTCAATTTCACCCCAGGCGGTCGGCTTCCGCCGGTCCGCAATCGCAGCCGAACTCGGCCCCTGGCCGGGCCCGCAAGGCAACCGACAACAGTATGATTTATATACAAATTTTAGTACTCCCTCGGGCTCGGTGGGGGCCAAGAACTCGATCCATCCGCGCTCCAGATCAGCTTACCTGTTTTTTCGCCGGGGAGCGAGGAGCAAAAGCGGCCGCTTCCGGTTCCACCCGGTCCCGCGGCGCTCATGCGGGGGCTGGCACGATTATTGGAAACCCATGGCGGCAGTCAATAACCCTTCACAGCAAACGCGAAGGAGGAACATCATGGGCGAGATCAAAAGACTCAAGGAGCGGCAGCAGGTGCACGTGTTTTCCCTGGAAGACAATCAGTGCATTTGGATGAAGGCCGGAGTGGTCAACTTCAAGCTCTGCGATCATGCTTACGATTGCTTGAGTTGCCCGTTCGACAAAGCCATGGCTCGGGCGGTGGTGAAAACCCCGATCAAGGTCACCAGTTGGCGTGAAGAATATCGGCACAAGCCTTATGGGCAGAAAGAATGCCGGCATATGCTCAGCGGTCGGGTGCAGTTTCGCCTGTGCGGCAACGCCTATGAGTGCCATTCCTGCGAATTCGACCAGAGCCTGGAGCAGCAGGCGGCCCAGGCCTCGATCCCCCACCCGACCACCCGGCTGGTGTCCGGTTTTTATGTGGCCGACAGCTACTACTATCATCGCGGGCACAGCTGGGCGCGGCTGGAACATGGCGGGTTGGTACGAATTGGGGTTGATGACTTTACACAAAAGCTGGTAGGATACGTGAGCGAAATTCGGCTGCCCAAGCTCGGCGCCCATATGGAACAGACCGAGCTCGGATGGTCGCTGCGCCGGGAAGACAAGATCGCCGGAATGCTCGCTCCGATGGAGGGCATCGTGGTGGCCCGGAATCATCAGGCGCTCGCTGATCCGACCGTGATCAAGGCGGACCCGCACGGAGACGGCTGGCTGTTGCTGGTGGAACCGACCCATCTGAAGCGCAATCTCACCAACCTGCTGTTTGCCGACGAAGCCGCTTCCTGGCTGAAATCGGAAGCCGACAAGCTCCAGGCCATGGTCATGGCCGATTACCCGGTGCCGTTGGCGGCCACCGGTGGTGAAATGGTGGATGATATCTACGGCAACGCCAAGAATCTCAAGTGGGATAAGCTGATCCACGAATTTCTGTTGACTTGATATGGGGTGAATTCATCAGCGCAAATGCTTTACCTTGGCGATAGGATCGAGAGTGGGCCCAACCCGCTCTCGATTTCTGTTGTCCGACGCCGGGGCCGACCGGGCCGGCGCAACGGCCGCTTTGATCCAGGGCCTTCCGTTCACGAGCGAGGTGAATTATGGATGAATCTTTAACGGCACCGGTTCAAATTGACTTCGACTTTCTGCCCCAGGTGGAACGAGGCAGCGGTATCCAGGCATCGGTCTGCTACCAGTGTCGCAAATGCTCCAACGGCTGTCCGCTCACTTTCGCCATGGATCATCCGCCCGATCGCATCCTGCGTTTTCTGCTTCTGGGCCAGGCCGATCAAGCGCTTCACAGCCGTACCATCTGGGTCTGTTCCTCGTGCGAAACCTGCACCACGCGCTGCCCCAACGAGATTGATATCGCCGGCTTGATGGATTATCTCAAGCAGGAAGCCTGCCGCCGTGGCATCCCGGACCCGAGGGGCAATCGGACTCTGGCTGTACACCAGTGTTTTCTCGACCAGATCCGACGCCGCGGCCGGGTGCATGAAGGTTCGTTCATGAACGCCTACCTGCTCAGCCACGGCGTTTGGTGGCGCAAAATCCTGGCGGGCACCCTGATCCATGATCT
>MNZR01000196.1:8584-8787 GCA_001873705.1 Syntrophobacteraceae bacterium CG2_30_61_12 | reverse complement strand
AGCGGGTCATAGTCGCAAAAGACCTCTTTTTCGAACCGTCCCTTCTGTTCGAATTCCTTCCAGCTGTTGAGGAATTCAAACAGATTGAAAAACTTCATCATCTCGCGAACGGCCGTGTTTTGCACTCCGCCCAGTTCGCTGATGCGGATATCCTTGAGCGTGTCCCAATCCATGTCCGGGCTCGAAGCCACCTGGACCGCGTC
>MNZR01000196.1:0-8538 GCA_001873705.1 Syntrophobacteraceae bacterium CG2_30_61_12 | reverse complement strand
TCCCCCAGGGCGGCCGCGCTTTCGGCAATGCTCATCAGGCGGCAGAACCGCAGGATCTCGATCACTTCGTCCAGGTCCCGAAGCCCCGCCAGGGCGGTGACGCTTTTCAGACTGGCGGCCGGGAGCTTACCGAACACCACCCGGCTCATGGTGGAATGCCCGGCAATGATCAGCACCAGTTCGCTCAACTGGGCCGGGGTGAAGCCATGCACCGACAATTTGGCAAGGTTTTCCAATACCGGCGTGTCGTGGCCTTCGATCTGGTCCGGGTTCAACACCTGGGCGGTGCGGCCCAATTTGGCCATCAGCCGAACCAGGCGATTGATGTTCTGGCCCCCGTTGGAGCCGACCCGGCGGCTGCGAAACGGGCGGCGCAGCCGGTCCGCTTCGAGTAGAGAAGCCTGGGTGAAGGTCTGGTCGCGGATTCGGGCCAGGGTGTGCAACACATCCAGAACGTAGCGGAAGCTGTTTCGATATTCGGCCACCAGGGCCAGCGGGCAACCCAGCAGGCCGGAGGAACGCAGTTGCTGTTCCAGGTCCTTGAGCGTCACCTGGGGGCGGCGGGGCCGACCGCTGTATAGAATGAGGTCTTCTGGAAACGGTTGGTCCAGACTCAGCCTGGGTTGCCAGTAATCGCTTCGGTGCTTGGAGCACTTGCGCACCAGTTGCAGGGTTTCGAAACAGGTGGCAAAGATTTTTTGCCACTGGCTTTCCGGGTTCAGCAGAGCCTGGTTGGGCAGGCGCAGATTCAGGTACGGGAGTTTTTCGATGGTTTCCAGGCTGAAATCTTCCGGTTTTCGCCCCTGGAGCAGCCGATTCAGGTGCGGTTCAACGGCCGCGTAACGGTTGAAGTAACTGAACAGGTCGCGAGCCTCGATGGTCATCCGCCGGCCGCGCGATGAGTATTTCTCCCGGGTTTTGAAAACGTGGGTGAAGATGAGGAAGTTCTTGAGCTCGAGATCGTTGTGAAAAGTGACCTGGAACGATTGGGGGCCGGTCGGAACCGTGGCGTGGGCGAGAATCACCCATTTGCCCTGGGGCTCCAGGATGTCGCAGACCTTCCCGGCCAGATAGGCGCCAAAGTCGAACAGCTGCCGCTGCCGGGAAATGCGCTTACCGCTGCCATGCAGGGGCTGTTCCAGGAGATATTCGGCCGGATTGCGGGGGAGAATCACGAGATCCAACAAGGTTCGCCAGGATCGGACCTTGTCCATGGATTCAAACAGAAAAATGCGATGAATCGAGAGCCTGGCCCGCAGTTCGTGTACCAGCAGATCGTGGGACGAAGCCATCAGGCCGATGTCCAGGCGTTCGCTGCCGGTTTCCAGGAGGTGCTGGAGCACCAGTTGTTCAATTTCATCGGCCTTGCTGGTGACGTCCTGGAGCGAATGGGTCAGCAGATTGATCGGGATCAAAAAATAGCGTCGGCCACTGGTGCTGAACCGGATCAGCAGGCCGAGTTGCTGATAGATCTGATTGATTCGCCTGCTGTTGACGGCAAGCTCCGACTGATCTTGAAAATCCAGCTGCTGAATGAAGTCGAAATCCGCCCGGGTCAGCTTGTTCTGTTCGATCAGGCCCAATCCGTAGGCGTTGCCGCCGGAGCGGCTGGCGAGGAAATTCGGGTGGTCTTCGGCGGCAAAGGTACCGATGGGCACATCCTGAGGATCTATCCCGAAGCGCGGATAGTCGGCGGCGTCGATGATCCGAAAAAGATCCTGACGGTATTCCGGCGGCGGCTGCCGAGGCGAGGCCGCGGGGCGTTTTTTCATCGGACCATCCTGTCGTGTCCATGGGGTGGGCGGCAAAGCGCTTGTTGCCAGGCCGCGATGCATGGTAACCATAGCACGGTCAAGGCGGTGAAACAAACAGATGAGCGTGAAGAGCGCGCGGGAGGTGGTGAAGCCCATGGACAAGTGGACGGCGTTGGCCCTGCCCATCGCCCGGCTGGGTAAGATCGGGCGCTTCCCGACCATGCCGGGGACGGCGGCTACGGGGCTGGTGGGAATTCCGGCGGCGGTCGTTTTATCCTGGTTTTCGCCGCCATGGTCCCACGGCCTGCTGGGGCTCCTGTTTTTCCTGGCCTGCGCGGCCGCGGACCTGGCCGCAAGGCATTGCCGCCAGAGTGACCCGAGGGAGATCGTGGTGGACGAACTGGTGGGGTTCCTGGTCACCATGATCGGCCTCCCGGTTTCCCTCTGGTCGCTCGCCCTCGGTTTTGCCGCCTTCCGCCTGTTCGATATCGGCAAGCCCTGGCCGGTTCGGGCGCTGGACCGGGAGCTCCATGGCGGCCTCGGCATCGTACTGGACGATGTGGCTGCAGGCATTTACGCTCATGCCCTGGTGTGGACCCTGCTCTGGGGCAGCGGCCGGCCGTTGTGATCGAAATCTGATCTCAATCATGTGGTAGAACGCCATGCCGAGCACGATCCCGAGCGCATCCCAGCAGAGGTCCAACATGCTGGGGTCGCGGCCCGGGACGAACGCCTGGTGCCATTCATCGGAAGCGCCGAAAAGGATGCCGCTGACCAGGACTAAGGCGGCCCAGGCAGGACCCATGCTACCGCGACGACCGGTCCGCCAGGCCCAGCCGAGGAAAAACCCCAGAAAGCCATATTCGATGGGATGAAAATAATCGGCCTTGGTCGGTAATTCGACACCAGGGAAGCTCTGGCTGGAAAGGCTGAAGATGAACCCCGCATAGAGCAACGGCGGTACCCAGCAGGGCCAGGCGCGATTGGTCAGGAACCGGGGGGCGCGGCTGAGATACAAGGCAAACACCGTACCGGCGACCAGGATCAGCAAGCCGCTCCGGAAGGTTTCCAGTTGCAGTCGCAGCAGGGGCGCGACAACCATTACTCCCAGGATCTGGAGCGCGAACGCGGCGGTGATCAATTTCCATTTGGTAGCGGTTTGCTTGGGCACATGAGCCTCCAAGTGCAGAGGGGTTTTTCCCCATTTTCCATGCCTGCCGTGATAGTCGGACCGAGCCGAGGCGCTGGGCAATACCATGGAAGCACAGCGCGGCCGATGGGCGCAACCACGGCTCGGTTTGACCACGAAAATTCCAAGGATATTTCTTGGGCGGTTTCTTCATTCACTTCGTGGTTCATTCAAGTTGCCGGGGGAAAGTGAGAGCCCACGAGATGCCGTGGGAGAAATCTACTCCGGCATGGTCGCGGATGTACACTTCAATCTGTTGCCAATAGCCGCTGTCGTTGCGGATTTTTTGGGGGCTTGATCATTGTTTGGACCATTTCAAGGGTGCTCTCCTTCCACGAAGGACACGAAGGAATTGAATGGCTCTGGAATAACGGGTTTTTCTCGGTGCCTCCGTGGTGAGAGCTTTTCGCACTGGCCGAAGCGATGATCATGGCCCGCGGCGGCAAGATCGTCAGGGTGCTCCCCTTGGTCGCAACCTGACCTATCGTGTGGGGATGCCGCCTTCATGCTCACCAGTTGGTCCAGCCTCAGGTCGAATGTCCTGTTCTAGTAGGGGGATTTTGACAGGAAATTGAGTCCTGTATTATACTCGTTGAGGATGGATTCCTTCATTTTGCGAGGACTCTTTCCCGGGAGCGCGGGCATCTTGCCCGCGTTTGGTAATGAAAGCTCTCATCCTAAACTGGTCTATGATTGACAAAGCGCTGGGGGCGACACAAAGCGAGCCCATTGTATATACAACCTAAAACACTCCAAGCGTCTGTGTCCATGGCGTTTTCACGGGTTGACCCGGTTCGGGGGAGGCCTCCGAACAGGAGGAAAGGATGGACCTCATGATCACCAATCAGGCCATTGCCGAAGCCATGAAGGTGAAGCTCGACCCTGAGCTTCCCGCGCTGCCGGAGTTCGTTCCCGACATTCGTCGGGCACCGGACCGGGGTTACCGGTTGGACCCGGCCCAGACCCGGACCGCGCTCAAGAATGCGCTGCGCTATATCCCCGAGGAGCATCATCAGCGGCTGGCGCCGGAATTTTTCCAGGAACTGAAGACCCGGGGCCGCATCCACGGCTACCGGTTCCGGCCGGCCGGTCCGATCCAGGCCCGGCCGGTCCAGGACTATCGCGGTCGATGCCTGGCGGGGAAGGCCCTTCAGGTCATGATCGACAACAACCTCGACTTCGAGGTGGCGCTTTATCCCTATGAACTGGTCACCTACGGAGAAACCGGGAGCGTCTGTCAGAACTGGATGCAGTACCGGCTGATCAAGAAATACCTGGAAGTCCTCACCGAGGATCAAACCCTGGTGGTGGCTTCGGGGCATCCCCTGGGCCTGTTTCGTTCCGCTCCCGACAATCCCCGGGTGATCATCACCAACGGCCTTCTAGTGGGACTTTACGATAATCCGGACGACTGGGAGATAGCGGCCCAGATGGGAGTCAGCAGCTACGGCCAGATGACCGCCGGCGGCTGGATGTACATCGGTCCCCAGGGCATCGTGCACGGCACCTACAACACCCTGCTCAACGCCGGCCGGCTCAGGTGCGGCATCGATGCCGGGGGTAACCTGAAGGGCTTGTTATTCGTCTCTTCCGGACTCGGGGGGATGAGCGGGGCCCAGCCGAAAGCCGCGGAAATCGCCGGTGCCGTATCGGTGGTGGCGGAAGTGGACGGTTCCCGGATCGAAACCCGCCGGCGCCAAGGCTGGGTGCGGGAAGTTTCGGCCGATCTCGACCGGGTGTTCGAACTGGCGCTGGCCGCCAAGAAAGCCGGCGCACCGCTGTCCATCGCCTATCACGGCAACGTGGTGGATCTGTTGGAGTACGCGGTGGCGCACGCGGTGGCCATCGATTTATTGTCCGATCAGACTTCCTGCCATGTGGCCTACAGCGGCGGCTACTGCCCCCAGGGGCTCACCTTCGAACAGCGCACGGCGATGCTCGGGTCCGATCGCGAGCGCTTCCGCCAACTGGTGGACCGCGGTCTGCGCCGCCATTTCGAACTGATCAAGGCGCTCACCGAACGCGGCGTGTACTTTTTCGACTACGGCAACGCTTTTCTCAAGGCGGTGTTCGACGCCGGGGTTCGGGAAGTGGCGAAAAACGGTCGGGACGCCAAGGACGGGTTCATCTTTCCGTCCTATTTCGAAGACCTCATGGGGCCCATTTTCGACTACGGTTACGGACCGTTCCGCTGGGTCTGCCTCAGCGGCGATCCCGAAGATTTGGTCTGCACCGATCGTGCCGCCATGGCCTGCATCGACCCCAAGCGACGGCCCGAGGACCGCGACAATTATGTCTGGATCCGGGACGCCGGCAAGAACCGGCTGGTGGTCGGTACCCAGGCCCGGATCCTTTATCAGGACGCCCAGGGCCGGGTGCGGATCGCGCTCAAATTCAACGATATGGTTCGGCGCGGCGAAGTGGGCCCGATCATGCTCGGCCGTGACCACCACGATCCCGGCGGCACCGATTCGCCGTTCCGGGAAACCGCCAACATCCGCGACGGCAGCAATGTGGCGGCGGACATGGCGACCCATTGCTTCGCCGGCAACGCCGCCCGCGGTATGTCCCTGGTGGCGCTGCACAACGGCGGCGGTACCGGGATCGGCAAGGCCGTGAACGGCGGCTTCGGCCTGGTGCTGGACGGGAGTCTCAGGGTCGATGACACGATCCGTTCGGCCATGAGCTGGGATGTGATGGGCGGGGTGGCCCGCCGCAACTGGGCCCGCAACCCCAACGCCATGGCCGTGGCGATGGAATACAACGGCACCAATCCCAACGGCGATCAGATCACCATCCCGTTTGTGGTGGATGACGAACTGATCGACTCGCTGATCGGGTAGTGACGAGTGGAAGGGCATTTTGGAATGAGAAGGCTTTCATGAGTGCGGTCGGGACCATTCTGATCGATAGCGATCGTCTGACCATCGCCGAAGTGGTGGCCATCGCCCGCGGCGGCGCCCGGGTCGAGGCGTCCGCCGCCGGCCGCGAACGGGTGGAACGCACCCGGCGGTTGATCGATCGTTGGGTGGCGGAAAAAAAGGTGATCTACGGGATCACCACCGGCTTCGGGGCCTTGTGCAACGTCACCATTTCCGCCGCCGATACCCGCCTGTTGCAAAACAAGGTCCTGATGAGCCACGCCGCCGGGGTCGGGCGGCCGCTGGCCGACGACGTGGTCCGGGCGCTGATGGCGATTCGCCTGCACGATCTTTTTTTAGGCTATTCCGGTTGCAGCTTTGCGACCCTGGACTATCTGATGCGCTTTTTGAACGCCGGAGTGACCCCGGTCATTCCGGAAAAGGGTTCGGTGGGCGCCAGCGGGGACCTGGCGCCCACGGCCCATCTCGGTCTGGTCCTGATCGGCCTGGGCGAAGCCTGGATGGGTGGCGAACAGCTGCCGGGGGCGGAGGTGCTCCGTCGACTCGACCTGCAACCGCGGGTCTTGGAAGCCGGCGAAGGGCTGGCGTTGATCAACGGCACCCAGGTGATGACCGGGATCGCCGCCCTGGTGGTGCACGACGCCGTGCGCCTGGCCAAGATCGCCGATATCGCCTGCGCCATGAGTCTCGAAGTGCTGATGGGGAGCAATTCCGAATTCGATCCCCGGATCCATCAGGTGCGGCCTCATCCCGGCCAAGTGGCGTCGGCGGAAAACCTGCTCCGGCTCACCGCGGCCAGTGACATCATCCGCTCTCACGAAGGCTGCGCCCGGGTCCAGGACGCCTACACGCTCCGCTGCGCGCCGCAGATCCACGGCGCCAGTAAAGACGCCGTGATCCATGCGCGCAACGTGGTCACGGTTGAAATCAATTCGTCCACCACCAATCCCTTGATCTTTCCGGACACCGAAGAAATCCGCCTGGGCGGCAACTTCCACGGTCAGCCCATCGCCATGGCCGCCGATTATCTGGCCATGGGCATCGCGGAACTGGGCAACGTGTCGGAGCGCCGGATCGAACGGCTGGTGAATCCGCGGTTGAGTGAATTGCCGGCGTTTTTGGTGGAACACGGCGGCCTCAATTCCGGCTTCATGATCGCCCAGTATGTGGCCGCGGCCCTGGTTTCGGAAAACAAGGTGCTGGCCCATCCGGCCTGTGTCGATTCGATTCCCACCTCGGCCAACAAGGAAGATCACGTCAGCATGGGCACCATCGCCATCCGCCAGTGCCGGGAAATCCTCGACAATGTCGAACACGTTCTGGCGGTGGAACTGCTCTGCGCCGCCCAGGCCTACGATCTGCTGACGGCCGCGCGGCCGCTCGCAGCCGGACTGGGCACCCGGGCCGCCTATCAGGCGGTGCGCAGCCGGGTCCCGTATCTGGCGGAAGATCGGGTGCTGGCGACCGACATCGAAGCCATGGTCGCCGTGATCCGCTCCGGCGCCCTGGTGGATGCGGTGGAACGCGCCGTTGGAGCGCTTGAACTGAGCCGCTCGGCGGCTGCCGCGGGCGGCTGACGCGCCGGGATGGCACCGGGTTAATGCCGAGAGCGCTACGGGGATTCTCTCACCGGCAAGCAAGGATCAACGGGTATGAATGTGGTTTTCATGGAAGTGGATCGCTGCATCGACTGCCTCAATTGCGTGCGCGCCTGTTCCTTCCAGTAGCAGGCGGTCGGCGGCTAGCTGGACCCGAATAGATTCGTCCCGGTGGTGATCAGCGACAATGAATTCCACTGAATATATATTTGGTTAGGATCAGATGTTTCATTACCAAAAGCGGGCAAGATGCCCGCGCTCCCGGGAAAGAGCGCACACGAAATGAAACTTTTTACCCTTAACCGGTATAACGGATTTGGGGGGGGGCACCCTTGATCAAGCGGAAGTTGCATCAGTGCCGCGGAATTCCTTCACGCCGCAGGTGTGATTCCGACCCGTTCCATGTAGGTCGGGGTGTGCGGAGCACTCCCCGACGCTTCGCCGTGGGAGCGTGGATTGCAAGCGGTGCCGAGCCGTCGGGGTGCTCCCGATGGGCGCAACCCGACCTACCGGCTTTCTCCCTGCTTGGCTCGCGCTCAACCATCCGGAGTGATTTGCATAGTGTCCCATTTTCCTATCATTGCCCAGGCCCAAGTCCTCATCGTTCTCGAGGAATCCCCTGGGGTTACCACCGGATCGCACTCCGCTCCCCCAAATTCGCTAGAATCAGCAAAAACGTGTAATCAAGATCGGGAAAGGATAGCAATGGCGACCGACCCCAAGAAACGTCAGCAACAGCTTGCCAGGAAGGCGGCCAAACGCAAGCGCGTTCAAGCCGCCAGGAAAAATTCCGAGGCTAAGGGAGCGGTGGCCGCCGTATCCAAGCTTGAATTGGCGACGGCGTTTCCGATTCACGAGTGTCTTGTGCCGGAGGGACTCTTCGAACGCGGCATCGGCAATGTATTCGTGAGTCGCAAGCTGCCGGGCGGCGAGCTCGCCGTGGCGGTCTTTCTGGTCGATGTGTGGTGCCTGGGCGTAAAGAACGCCCTGTTCAGGATGATGTCGCGCAGTGAATACAACAGCAACGTGAGTCGGATAGAAGAAGACGAGATTCCGGCCGAAACTTCCCCCGAGTGCGTGCGAAAACTGGTGGAAAGCGCGGAAGCCTATGCGGC
>MNZR01000378.1 GCA_001873705.1 Syntrophobacteraceae bacterium CG2_30_61_12 | reverse complement strand
AGCAAGACCGGGTGGAAAGGCTCGTCTAGGAAAGTGCATAACCCTCTGAGACGTCCTTCAGGGTCAGCCAACAGATCCTCCATCCTGATTTCGATATAATTCAGCGGTCCGAGCTCCGCCCCGAATTTCCTGGCGACTTCTATGGATTTCAGCCACTGGTCGGCACTGCGTCCGATGTCCTTGTGCCCCCAGGGCATTTCCTTGATCGAGCGGCATACCTCATAGCCGTTGCGAATCATGTGAATGAACTGAGCATCGGGAAACGCTTCCCGAATGAGGTCCATGACATGGACGTGGGACGGGGTTTTTTCGGCGAATCGCCGTTTACCGCAGAGCATGCCGTGGTTGGCAAAGAGGCTCAGAACGAAGTCGCGCAGCCACTGAAGGTAGTCGCTCCGGCTGAAAAGAGAGTTGGAAAACTGATAGTCCCAGATATGGCCGAGGAAAGTGGGACGCATGGAGGTAAACAGAAAAGTTTCCAGGGGCGGACAGAAGATCGCCGGGTGGGCGTCGATTATGGAACGCATCAAGGTGGTTCCGGAACGTGGCGAACCAACGATAAATATCGGCCGCTCGCCGTAGTGATCGAGGTCCATGGAATTCAGGCGCATCCACTTGATAGGTGGCGGCGAGCCTTCCGGAGAATCGATCGTCGCGGGTCCCGCCGGGTTCGCGGGAGGAACGGACGGCAGGTGAATGGCGGCCGGGGCGGTCATGCGTTGCGGTGGTTCATTCTTGCTTGATGGGGCGAGCTTCTTCGATATGATCTCGTGGTAGAACCGGTGAATCTCGGCTTCCGGTTTTTCTCGAAGATCCAGAGCCATCTTCCAGCGTTCGATCCAGAGCAGGATTTCCTCTCGCTTCGAGAGACCACCATCGAGACATATGCTCACGGGCACTTCGAGTCGCAGGAATTGCCGTCCCGCCAGATACTGCTTGTAGATGAATTCCGCATCCGCCACGATCTTGTAATGGGTGGAAAATTTGTGCTGCTTGAGCAAATCCGTCTTGCACAGAACGCTTTGATGATAAAATGGATTGTATTTCCACATATCCTCCATTTTCCAACATTTCTCCAAGAGCAAAGAGCCGTCCTGTTTGAGCAGATAGGTATCGCCGTAGACCAGATCATGATGATCCCGGACATGGGCCATTACCGTCGTTAGGGTCTCCGCATCATGAAACCTATCCCCCGCATTGAGAAAAATGGTCCATCGCCCATGGGCCAGATCGATCCCTTTGTTCATGGCATCGTAGATCCCGTTATCAGGTTCGCTCAACAACAGGCCGACCCGATCCTGGAAACGCTTCACCACCTCGATCGTCCCATCGGTTGAGCCACCGTCAATGATGAGATATTCGATCGGCTGGTAGCTTTGGGATAGTATGCTGCGAATGGTTTGCTCCACCAAGGGGGCTGCGTTCAAGACGACGGTTATGACCGTAACCAGTGGATTGGCCGCGACCGATAAGCTCTGCCTGTCGGCGGTTCCATGGTCCCAAAGGATATTGTAGCCCGTCGATCGGAACGTTGCAGCCTGGGGTCTGGGCGAGTCCGAGCGGACTTGGGTGAGGCCGGCACCGTCTTGTTCCTGGGCCTGCTCGGCGCATGGCAAACCGGTTAACTCCCGCAAGGACCCATGGAGGAATTCGGTTATTTCGCCGCCGGCTCGAACCTGATCGGCTAAGGATGACATGGGAGCTTCCAGGGCGGCGAGATCGGCTGCAAGGCGAGCCCCCAGGAGAGTTCGGCGGTGAACCGCGGCATCATTGCCCCGGATCCATCGCCGGCTTTCCGGTTCCTGCAGCACCGTAGCCAGGATGCGCCAGCTCTTGAACTGCTGGTGTAGTTGGTGCAAGGGTTGAGGGAGTAGAGTGCATAAGTGCCGGCAAGTATCGATTGCCCTGGTGCAGATTTCCCGCAGATCCCGATCGCGATGGGCGAACTCGGCTCGAGCGGCTTGCAAGCGGGCCCTTTGATCGTCCAGCTCCGAGCGCTGCTGGGATGCCTCTTCGCTCACCCGGCGGTATTGTCTCACCAGGTGTTGGATCCGCGCGAGCAATTGCGCTCGTTCATCGGTCAGCGCGCGAATCCGACTTTCCTGCCCGGCCAGGGATTGCCGCAGGGCCTCGATTTGTTCGCTGAGCTCCGAGCGCTGTTGGGATGCCTCTTCGCTCATCCGGCGGCGGTCTTCTTGCAGAGCGTCGAGGCGGTCGAGCAAACTCCGCCGTTCCTTTTGACCGACTTCCATTTGCTGCTGCAACAGGTGTAGCGTCTTATGATCTTGATAGAGGGAAAAATGGTCCTGAATAACCGATATCGGGGTGCTGTAGCGGTTGCTTAGATGGAGATCTTCCTGCCGCAGATAATACCGATTCAGGCCGTCGAAGTAGACCGGAGAATAGCCCGCATGGGTGAGCAGGGGTTCCCATTCCTGCCAGGCGGCGGCTTGGTCGGCATGATCCCAGTCTGTAACCACGGCCATCATTGGCCTGACCGCTTCAATGACCACTAGGGTGGGACGGAATCGGGTCCAATCGGCCCCTTCGATCACCTGGCGTTCGAAGCCTTCCACGTCGATTTTGATGAAGTCGACAAAAGAGTTGCAGTATTGCCGACAGATCTCGGCCAGGGTCCTGATCTCCACGGCACGGGGCTTGATGCCCACCCCCAATGAAGCGGCCAACGACTCGGCATCTTGGCCGTTCATGGTGCTGAGTTCCGGATATCCTTCAAGCTCATAAAGCGTGCCGAAATCGTGTCTCGATCCAACCGCCAGGTTGAGATTGATGTCATTGGGCCGCTCAACCTGAAACTTCTCAAAGCCGGCAGGAAGCGGTTCGATGTTGATACCCGTCCAGCCCAGATCGTGAAAATGCTTGGTTACCGAGAGCTCTACCGGATCATGGGCGCCCACATCAATGTAAAAGCCACCCGGCTTATTCTGGAACACGCGATTGAGCACGACGTCTTCGAGGTTCTGAGCATAGGAGATCATGATCGAATTTGTATCCGCCTGTGGGTGAATACGGACGTGTAGAAGTCGGACAACCTGCGCGCATTTTCCAGCCAGGAAAACCGAGCTCTGGCGTATTCCCTGCCGTTCTGTCCGATCTGCCTTCTCTTTTCGGGATCCTTGATCAGTTCATCGATTGCATCCGCCAGCGTCGCGGGAGTCGGTTCGCGAACGATAACGGCGTTGCGTCCGTCGGAAAGGCCATCGACCCAAGCACCGTTGCCGCTGACGACGGCCCTGGCGCTGGCCAGGAACATCGGCAATTTACTGGGAAATCGATGGTCATTGTAGACGCCGGCGGCCCCGGGCTGGACCAGAATATCGGCCGCTGCCAGATAATCCGGGATTTTTCGAGACGGTACATTGGGCAGGTAGCGGTAAGCGTCGGCGAGTAACGCTGGGAAAGGGTTGCTGAAATGAACATGATCCTTCCCGATCCGGATGAACCGGACCTTTCTTCCCCTGGATCGGAGTATCCATACCGCCTCGTATAGCCCCAGCACATCCTGCCGGTTGGCCGCATGGGTATTGCCCGGATAGGTGATCACAATATCCTCGGGGCTGATCGCCAGTTTTCGGCGAAGCACCTGATCGGCATCCAACGGTAACTTGAAAACTTCCTCTTCGCAGGCCGGGTGAAAAATCAAGTGCGGTAACGGGTGCGGTACACAGCCCTTCAAGCCCTCTGCAATGAGGGTCATGGCATCGGCCCGTTCAATAAACCTCCGGTATCGCCCCGGGCATGGCAACGGCCTCTTGGGCCGCCCGAAACGGAGCCGAAAGCGCCGCCACAGCCCGCGCAACTGACTGCCGCTTCCCAAGTAGGCGTTGAGAATACTTTCCTCGTCGTCTTCCAAATGCACAATATAGGGAATTCCCCCCAACCGCCGACGCAACTGCTCGGTCATGGTTCGCGTGGTTTCGCGCGGGGTCCAGGCGTGAATGACCTGCCGGTCTTCCGGCGGCAGCAGGCGGTGAGCGGTGCTTATGGAGTAGGTTGAAAACCGCGGTGATCCGAATTGATCGGCCCCCTCGGCACACCCAGGCACCACGGCGGTGCATTTCACGCCCAGGGAAACAAGCGCGTTGGCTAGATGGAAAATATGGATGCCGCTCGGCCCCTCGAAATCTCCATAATTGACAAAAATCACGTGCATCGCGACGGTACCGTGACAAGTATCCTTGCCAGTTGACAGGAATCTGGTCTCAAAGCCATTGATAATGCGCGCCCTAAGGCGCATGGCAAGGATAAAATATCCATTGCACCCTCAAATCTTCATTCCCGCATGCTTCTAGCGAGAATCCAGAAATGAGCACTGGTCTGGATTCCCGCATAAAAACCGCGGGAATGACGGGGTGCTGCCACGCAAGCAATCATGAACAACTAATTCGTGCCATTCACCTAACAACATGACCTGATCATTCATCCTCAACCCGCGGCCCAACGGCGCCGGTCATGACAGGCACCATGGAATTCCGCGCCGCGCACTCCCAAAGGGACCGGCTATGTCAATAGACCTTTTACCGGTAAAAAACAACAGCGTTGCGCTGATTTCCAATGGTTTGCGGCGGCTGTCGCACCTTGCCGAATCAATTCCTCAACCCGGTTCGGTTCACTCAAGCTGAGCGAATCGGCGGCATTTGGATGCGGATTGGCGACCGGCAAGAAGATGACGGACCTGTCCGGACCGGGTAAATGCCGTTCATGGCCTTGGTGGCGAGGCTTGAAATAGGCTGGTCTCTTTCGGGTATTCCGTTGTTCTAGGACCTCGTTGCCTGGGTGTTCAGGAGACGGAGACGCCCGAGTCTTCAGCCAGCATATCAGAAGATGCCGTGAGCGACGAGCACGGGATAAAGGGTTTTGGGTTGGGTCACTTGCTGATGTCCGGCGGTAAGGGCCTGTCCCGGACCATGCAGACCTAGGTCTTCGAATAAATAAGGCTAAAAAAAGACTTGTAATCGGCATGCGAGCATGATATCCATCCACATAATCGAGGTTTGGGGGAGCGTGGCGCCAATACGGTTGAGTCCGGGATCCTGTCATTTCGACCGGAGGGAGAGGCCTCCCGGAAAAAGGGCCGGTGAGGGATTTCTTGCTAGTCTCGGAATGCCAAGAGCAACGGTGTGGAATGATGCCGGGCCGGTCTGCGCGTAAGCGTTGGTGTGGGGATTCGGCGCGCGCGGGGGTGATGAAGCGTAACCCGTGGGTTGGAGTCAATGTCTGATTTGTCAAACCAACAAACCACTTTAGGAATTGGAAAGGAGATCGGAATGAGAAAGTTTACGGTTGCCTGTATGACCTGCGTGCTCGTGCTTTCGGCCATGATCGGCACCGGCTTTGCGGCCCAATGGTACTATACGGGTCAGATCTTACAGACTGAGGTCACTCCGACCGGGACCTTCATTCGCATCCAGCGGAGCGACAATCAACAGTACCTGCGCAAAGTGATCAAGACCAATGTGGCCGGCGTGGATGTCAACCGCATCCTGGCCACTGTCCTGACTGCGCTGAGCAATGGCTGGCAAGTCAAGGTGCTTTACGACAGTACCGCGGATGGTTGGGTCGGTATCATGTATGACAACATGCCCCAGTAGTCGGCATGGCACCAGTTGGAGGGCGGAATGCCAACGGGTGCTGGCCAATCGTTATGAAGGCATCGATCATCGTTTCGACCAGCCGAACTGAGCAAGCGATTGTGCGCCGCGACCTAAGGAATCCCAGGCGCGAGCCAGGTCCGACAGAGCGCGCTTGCGCAAGCCGGCGGTGAAACGATGATCACCGCCGTTGGCCGATTTTCAATGGACGTTACAATGCCGCTGCAGGCCAATGGTCATATGACGGCCAATTCGTAAACGACATGGATCATGTTTTGGTGTTCGATGCGCCGCTGAAGCCGGATATCGGTAACTACCATCTGCGGGTGAGCGATGGCCAACGCACCTACCACGGTTACCGAACCTTCGGCGGGGCCAAGAACCTGCCGTGTATTTTGTCAACCGGTTTTCATGCTTACAGGAACGACGACGAAAGCCTATTAATAACCTAGGACTTACCCTCATTCTAACGGATTTGGGGGACCCTGCCTGTAGCCGCCTAAGGATGCAGAAATCAGGAGGTTCTGCAACCAGCTCGAATGATAACGGAACCCGTTGAGTGTTTCTGCAGGGCTTTCGAGACCATTCTTCAGTTTAATTGTTCTGGGATTGAAGGGGGCAAAGTTGTGAATCAAAGCCCAGGCACGAATGCTCAGGTTGGCCGAGATCAGGGTGCCATGATAATACTGAGCACTGAAAAGATGGCGGTCCATCCGCTGCATCAGTCGGTCGAGCATGTTACTGGTCCTGAAGGCGCCGGGAAAATCGTATGCTGCTGAAAAAGAGGGTAAATTCTTCCGAAGCTTTTCAAGCTTGTCGACAATAAACCCCGGTATCCCACCCTTTAGGGACCATTCACAGAGCCTGCGTACTCTCTGTGAAAAACTGATTTTGGTCTGTGCGCGATAGCAGTTCCACAGCTTTTCGGAAACGGCTCCGAACGCTTCTTTGTACTTTTTGGAAGAACGATCCCTGATGCTGATGAACACATGGAGAAGACACATGAGGAGCGTGATGCCCGGGAAGAGAGCCTTCCATGCGTTACGCGTCGGTAGCCATCCATCGGTGTTTACCGTCTCGGGGCGATAATCAGGGTTGAGGATTTGCGCCTCTTGTTTGAATGCACTGTACGCCTTTTCCAGATCCTCCTGGCCGGCACTAGCTGCGATGTTTGCACCAAGAACGCAACCCTCTGCTACTGTGGTGGCGCAGTAAACCTTGTCGCCGTTAAGCCATGTATGTTTCTCATCAGCCACTACATGGCGCGGCAACAAACTCGGATCCTGGATTGTGGTCCCGACAAGGCTGAATCGGCCAAGACTACATTCCAGCCGGTACCAGTACATTGCGTCTCTTCCATAACAATTTGCCAGCGCCCAGTACGGAACGTTGAACTTTCGCAGGAACAGGGCCTTTTCAACATCCTCGACCATACCGGTCATGTAGGGCATGACGAATGATGGTCGTATTGTGTAAGCCACATCTTCTATGAGAATCCTGCGGGTCCAGATGTTCAACCGTTTGGAGTAACGAATGTCTTTCATCTCGTAGCCGTTTTGAAAAGCAGCTGGGAATAGGTTCCCATGGCGCTCGGCTGTTTCGTCCACTATCATCCTGAAGCGTTGCGGGTCCTTGACTAATTCTAGATATTCGTCTTGATTGAAAGAGATACAAATGGTTCTGTTTCTCCGGAGAATCTCATGGCCGATAGGTTGAGTCATAGCACTTCCTTGGTAAGGGTTTGCATTTCCAAGGACAAAATGCCTGACTGCCATGAAATTAGCCAGCGTTAATTTCGTACCCCCCCAAATTCGTTAGAATGAGTATTTTTCATGTATGCCGATGACCCCCCCTGTTGAGGTGATATGCCCATGGGACAGATACTTGACGAACATCGCGAACAGAAGATAATTGAGAGGCTGAGAAGATTGCCACCTCAACAGCTCGATGAAGTTATACAGTTCATCGATTCTATTGCCGAACGGCGTCGAAGCAGCACACCTGCCACCGAGCTCGCCGATTTAAAGCGCCCGATCCTTGAACTGCGTGGACGAGGCAAGGGAGAACAATTGGTAGAGAGGCTTCTTCAATCACGACGGGAAGACCGGCGCTACGATGAACGAACGTAATGCAACCTATGTTCTCGACACCTCCGCTTTGCTCACTCTGATCGAGGACGAGGCAGGGGCTGACGAGGTTCAGCACATCTTGGAAAGCGCCATCTCGGGCAATGCGGAAATTGTCGTGTCGTTCATGAGTTTTATGGAAGTCTTCTATATCACTCTCCAGGAACGTGATATGGAAGAGGCGCACGCACGTGTGCATCTTATGAAATCGCTGCCTGTAACCCGTGTCGAATCAACAGCTTCCCTGGGTACAGCCGCTGCCGGGCTGAAGGCGAAACATCGTATATCCGTTGCGGATGCATGGATCGCAGCTTTGGCGCTGGAGAGAAACGCTGTTCTGATCCATAAGGACCCCGAGTTTGAGCAGACAGAAGATGAAATTGAATCGTTCAAGCTGCCATACAAGGAGCGGTAATCGATGGCTATCCCTCTAAGGACGCCGATCAAAAGCTGAACCGCAAAGACGCGAAGTACGCAAGGAAAAAGTGAAGCCCTTGGCGTCCTTCGCGCCTTCGCGGTTCAATATAGAGAAAATCAGCGCCCCTCGCGCCGCTCCTTCCGCAAGTTGCCCCGTTGATCTGCGGCTGTGTTCTCGAGAAGAAAGTCCTCACGGCCACCTTCACTTGAGAGGCCATATCGTTGGCCGATGCCGTTGAACGCACAATACTCGATATCGGACTTGATTAGAGTGGAGCGGAATTTGGAAAAAGTCAGGGAGCAGCATGGAGTTGAAATCGAGGCGGGCTTTGTATCAGTTGCAGTAAAGCATACGGCTCAGCATATTTGGCGATGTTCGAGTTATCTTGAAGAAAGTCTGAGAGGGTTGGAGCAAATGGATTCTTTTTTTACAGAGAAACGTGTCCTTGTGACAGGAGCTTGCG
This sequence comes from Syntrophobacteraceae bacterium CG2_30_61_12, assembly GCA_001873705.1. Classification (GTDB taxonomy): domain Bacteria; phylum Desulfobacterota; class Syntrophobacteria; order Syntrophobacterales; family DSM-9756; genus CG2-30-61-12. The sequence continues at coordinate 39 of MNZR01000378.1, read as the reverse complement.
GAACGGTTGGGAACGAATTGGTGCGTCAACTCCTGGAGG
>MNZR01000202.1 GCA_001873705.1 Syntrophobacteraceae bacterium CG2_30_61_12 | reverse complement strand
GCCCTCTCCCTGCGGGAGAGGGGACCTTAAGTCAACAGCATTGGAGCCACTCGGGTCCCATGCAGTGGGACGGAATCATTGAAATGCAAAAGGAGCAATTAGGGCTCATGGCGGAACAGGGCATGGTTCAATTGAGGGCAACGCCGAACCCTCACTCCCTCCTGCTGCCGGCGGTAATCCCGCCGCACTTCGCTATCGCCATCGCTAGCGCCATCGGTATCGGTATCGGTATCGGTATCGCCATCGGTATCCCATTCCCGCATGCCGGCAACCGGAAAAAACCGATGGCATGGAGTGGTCGTGCCTTCCTGATGTAATGGGGATTACATTCATCCGATGACCGATGGGTTAAGTTACGGTGCGGCAAGGACGCCGGGCAGTTTTGGTAAAACAACAGGCCACCGGGAGGAACGATGGGATCGGCACCGGCACGTACCAAACTCTGGTACTTGAAAAATCTGGATATCTTCAGTCACCTTCGGGACAAAACCCTGGCAATGATCGATCAGGTTGCGGTCATGCGGGAGGTGACCAAGGGGGAAAGGCTCTATCTGCAGGGATCGGCCGATAAAAACGTCTACATTCTGAAGGAAGGAGCCGTCAAAATCACCAAGCTCACCTCCAACGGCAAGGAGATCATCCTGGATATTTTCAAGGGCGGATCGATTTTCGGGGAAATGTCCGCCATCGATCCCAGGGAACGGGACGAATCGGCGGAAGTGGTGGAAGACGGGCTGATCTGCACGATCAACCGGGAGCATTTTCAGGACTTGATGCAGGCCGTGCCGGGCCTTTCCATCAGGATCACCAAGATGATCCGGTTTCGGCTTTGGAAGATCGAAAACCGGCTGCTCGACCTGGTCTACAGTTCGGTGGAACAACGCCTGGCCAAGACCATCGTCAACCTGCTGGATGATTTCGGCATCCCGCATGGCGACGGCTACCTGCTCAAGATTCGGCTGACGCACAACGACTACGCGGACCTGATCGCATCGACCCGGGAAACGGTGACGGCCACCTTCAACAAACTGAAGAAGAAAGGTCTGATCGATTTCGAGGGCAAGCAGGTCGTGGTCAGGGATTTGGAAAAGCTGAAAAATATCATGTGGTAGGTTCGGTCATCCTGGGTGCGGCGGCGGATGAACCTGGCTTCGCATGATCAAGTCCAACACGCCACCACTACCGACATTTGAGGAAATTGCTTGTGCCAATTAGCAATGCAGAACGCATGCGCCTGGCTGAAGACGCCGCCCGGAGCAAAAACTGGAAGCGTTGGGGACCGTATCTGGCCGAGCGGCAGTGGGCCACCATTCGGGAAGACTATTCCGCGGACGGCTCCTGCTGGGAGTACTTTCCCCACGACCACGCCCGCAGCCGGGCCTACCGCTGGGGCGAAGACGGGCTGCTGGGGATCACCGACCGCCAATGCCGGCTATGTTTTGCCCTGGCCCTGTGGAACGAAAAAGATCCCATTCTCAAGGAACGGCTGTTCGGCCTGACCGGTCCCGAGGGCAATCACGGCGAGGATGTCAAGGAAGTTTACTTCTATCTCGATGCGACCCCCACCCACGCCTACATGAAAGCGCTTTACCTGTACCCGCGGGCCGAGTTTCCCTACGCGGAACTGGTGGCGGAAAACCGGCGACGCGGCCCGCATGATCCTGAATTCGAACTGGCGGACACCGGCGTTTTCTCCGAAAACCGCTATTTCTCCGTGCTCGCCGAATACGCCAAGGCCGCTCCGGAGGACCTGCTGATCCGCCTGACGGTTCAAAATCATGGCCCGGAAACGGCCAGGCTCCATTTGCTGCCGACCGTCTGGTTGCGCAACACCTGGTCCTGGGGGTGCGTGAGCGAAGCTTGCCAGGCCAAGCCGAATATTTACCGCCGCGGCACCGACCGCCTGGGGATTTCCCACGAAACCCTGGGAGAATACGAGCTCTGGTTCGGCCCGGACCCCACCGGCAAGCAACCGCCCGTGCTTTTCACGGAAAACGAAACCAACACGCAGCGGTTCCACGGTGTCCCCGGTGCGTCACCCTTTGTCAAAGACGGCTTTCATGCGTATCTCATCGAAGGCCGCGCCGACGCCGTCAACCCGCAACCGAGCGGCACCAAGGCGGCGCCCCATTACCTGCTGCGCCTGGCCGCCGGCGAACGCCAACAGGTGCGACTGCGCCTGGCCGCCGGGAATGTCCCGGACCCTGAGCCGACGCCGACCGGCTTCGAATCCATCATGGATCAGCGCAGCGCGGAGGCCGATGATTTTTACCACGACATCCTGCCGGATCACCTGACCGCCGAGGCTCGCAACGTGGCCCGCCAGGCCTATGCCGGGCTGCTCTGGAACAAACAGTTTTATCATTACATCGTCAGGGACTGGCTGGCCGGCGATCCGAAGCTGCCGGCGCCGCCGGAAAGCAGGCGGCATGGGCGCAATGCCGATTGGACGCACCTGCACAGCCGAGACGTTTTGTCCGTTCCCGACAAATGGGAGTACCCCTGGTTTGCCGCCTGGGACCTGGCCTTTCACCTGCTGCCCATGGCCCGCATCGATCCGAATTTCGCCAAGGACCAGCTGGTCCTGTTACTGCGCGAGTGGTACCTGCACCCCAACGGCCAGATTCCCGCCTACGAATTCGCTTTCGGCGACGTCAATCCGCCGGTGCATGCCTGGGCGGTCTGGCGCGTGTATAAGATCTGCGCCGCAAAAGGCGAGCGGGACCGGGATTTCCTGGAGCGTTGCTTCCAGAAGCTGGTCCTCAACTTCACCTGGTGGGTCAATCGCAAGGACAGCGACGGCCGCAACCTCTTTTCGGGCGGCTTTCTCGGCCTGGATAATATCGGCGTGTTCGACCGCTCGAAGCCCCTGCCCACCGGCGGCACGCTCCAACAGGCCGATGGCACCGCCTGGATGGCCTTTTACTGTCTCACCATGATGGCCATGGCCATGGAACTGGTGCACGACGGTGACCGGTTGCGGGTCGCCTACGGCGACATGGCGTCCAAATTCTTCGAGCATTTTGTGCAGATCTGCGACGCCATGAACAGCATGGGCGGCGGCGGTTTATGGGATGAGGAAGACGGTTTTTACTACGATCGGATCCAGGTGGACGGCGCCGAACCGATTCGGCTCAAGGTGCGCTCCATGGTCGGCCTGTTGCCGCTGATCGCCGTCACGGAACTGGAAAAGGAAACCATCGACCGTTTGCCGGGGTTTAAAAAACGGTTCGACTGGTTTATGGAAAACAATAGCGAACTGGCGCAGCATCTCTCGCTGATGCAACCAACCGAGTCCCGGGAACATCACCACTGGCTCTTGGCGATTCCTTCCAAGGAAAAGCTGATCCGGGTCTTGCGCTACCTGCTGGACCCGGCCGAATTTCTCTCCCCCTACGGGATCCGTTCGCTGTCCCGGTTTCATGCCGATCATCCCTATATCTTCAATGCCGGCGGACGCCAACTGCGGGTCGACTACGCCCCGGCGGAAAGCGATACCGGGATGTTCGGCGGCAACTCCAACTGGCGCGGTCCCATCTGGTTTCCGGTCAATTATCTCATTATCGAAGCCCTGGAGCGCTACCATCACCATTACGGGGACGAGTTGAAGGTCGAGTGTCCCACCGGTTCCGGCAACCGCTGCAACCTGCAACAGGTCGCCGATGAGATCTCCCTGCGCCTGACTCGCCTTTTTCTGCCGGATGCGCAGGGGCGAAGGCCCTGTCACGGCAACCCGCCGCACTTCCGCAACGACCCGGCGGGCCGGGACCTGGTTCTGTTTCACGAATATTTTGACGGGGACACCGGGAAAGGTCTGGGTGCCGAGCATCAAACCGGATGGACGGCCCTGGTGGTTCGCTGCCTGGAAAGCGTGGGGAAGGTCTCCACCGAACGACAGCGACCACGGCAAGACCATTGAAGTGCGAGCAGCGCAAAGGACACGGCAACGTCAACAGGGGAGGCGGTTCAATGAAAAGAGCAAATTGTGACGGCTACACAAAAGTGACTTTCAGCTTTCAGGCCGATCCGGGAAAAAAGATTTTCGTCGCCGGAACGTTCAATGGGTGGGCACCGAAACAAAACCGGCTCAAGGATCATGGCGCCGGCGCCTACAGCCTGGCCCTTAGCCTGCCGGTCGGCCGCCATGAATACAAGTTCGTGGTCGACGATGGCTGGTGCGCGGATCCCCTGAACCCGGAAACCATTCCCAACGACCGCGGGTCCAGCAACAGCGTGATCGTTGTCGCCTAAGCCGGGGGCCTCAACATGATGATCGTTCCGCCCCCGGTGAAAAGCGGCACTGTTTTCCGCTCACCATTCACCGAGCGGCGGCGCGTTAACCATGCTGCTGGAGGATCGTGCCGCACCGTTGGTGGTGCTCGACCATGGGGCAGCCGTTGTCCGTGCTGCCCGTCTTGTTGATCGATCACCGGAACCGCGGCCGTTGGGGCGCAATCGCTTGCGGGCAAGAACTCCCGCGGAAAGGATAAGAAACGATGGCACCGGGAAAAAATACCAAATGGCTCGGCAAGGCGGCCGTGGTCGGCCTGATCGTGCTCGGTATTTTCGCCTTCCGCTATTTCGAACTGGGGCAATACCTGTCCCTCGGCTACATCAAATCATCCCAGGAAGGATTTCACGCGCTCTACCAGTCGCACCGGTTGGCCGTGATCGCCGCCTACCTGGGCATCTATATCGCGGTCACCGCCCTGTCGCTGCCCGGGGCCACGGTGCTGACCCTGGCCGGCGGCGGGCTGTTCGGACTGGCGGTCGGGACCGTGACGGTTTCGTTTGCCAGCACCATCGGCGCCACCCTGGCCTGTTTCGTCTCGCGTTTTCTGCTGCGGGAATGGGTGCAGGATAAATTCGGAGATAAGCTCAAGACGATCAATAAGGGGATTGAGGAGGAAGGTGCCTTCTATCTGTTTACTCTTCGCCTGGTGCCGATTTTTCCGTTCTTCGTCATCAACCTGCTCATGGGCCTCACCAGTTTGCGGCTGTTCACCTTTTTCTGGGTGTCGCAAATCGGCATGCTGGCCGGCACCATGGTCTATGTCAATGCCGGCAAGGAACTGGCCCAAATTGACTCGCTCTCCGGCATCCTTTCGCCGGGGGTATTGATTTCCTTTGCCGTTCTCGGCCTGTTTCCGATCACCGTGAAAAAGCTGCTGGCGCTTTACCGCCGCAGGTTCAAGAAGGTCCCGGAGCGCGCGGCGTTCGCGGAAAAGACCGGTACTCCCCCCATTGAAAGGTGAAGCCGATGTCTCATAATATCGATCAGTTGTGCATCAACACCATCCGCACCCTGGCCATGGACGCGGTTCAGGCGGCCGATTCGGGTCATCCCGGGACCCCCATGGCCATGGCCCCGGTGGCGTACACGCTCTGGCAACGGTACCTGCGCTTCGATCCCAACGATCCCGTTTGGCCCAACCGCGATCGGTTCGTACTGTCGATCGGGCATGCCTCGATGCTGCTCTATGCCCTGCTGCACCTGACCGGCGTCCAAGCCGTCACGGCGGGGCCTGAGGGCGCGGGCGGCCCCGCGGTCAGCCTGGACGACATCCGTAACTTCCGTCAGTTGCACAGCCGGACCCCGGGCCATCCGGAATACCGCCGGACCTCCGGGGTCGAGACCACCACCGGCCCCCTCGGGCAAGGGGTGGCCGCCAGCGTCGGCATGGCCATCGCCGGCCGGTGGCTGGCCGCCCATTTCAACCGGCCCGGTTTCGACCTGATCGACTTCAACGTCTATACGCTGGCCGGCGATGGGTGCATGATGGAGGGAGTCAGCAGCGAAGCCGCCTCGCTGGCGGGGCATCTCAAACTCGCCAACCTGTGCTGGATTTACGACAATAACAAGATAACCATCGAGGGCCGCACCGCCCTGGCGTTCAGCGAGGACGTGGCCGCGCGGTTTGCGAGCTACGGCTGGAAGGTGCTGACGGTCGGCGACGCCAACGATCTGGAAACGCTATCCCGGGCCTTCGAAGCCTTTCATCAAACGGCGGATCGCCCGACCCTCATCGTCGTGGACAGTCACATCGCCTACGGCGCGCCCACCATGCAGGACACCGCGGCGGCCCACGGCAGCCCCCTGGGGGCGGAAGAAATCCGCCTGACCAAGCGCGCCTACGGCTGGCCCGAGGATGCCCAATTCCTGGTGCCCGAGGCGGTGCCGGCCCACTTCAGGAACGGCATCGGCCAACGCGGCACCGAGTCGCGCAAGGCCTGGGCCGACCGGTTCGAGGCCTACCAGACCGCTTATCCCGAGCCGGCTGACGCCTTCCAGAAGATGCAGCAGGGCGAACTGCCCGATGGCTGGGACCGGGACCTGCCGGTCTTTCCGGCCGACCCCAAAGGCGATGCAAGCCGCAACACCTCGGGCAAGGTGCTCAACGCTATCGCCCAAAATGTCCCCTGGCTGATCGGCGGTTCAGCGGACCTGGCCCCCTCGACCAAGACGCGCCTCACCTTCAACGGCGCCGGCGATGTTACCGCCGATACCCCCGGTGGCCGCAATGTTCATTTCGGCGTGCGCGAGCATGCCATGACCGCGGTGCTCAACGGCATGGCGCTGTGCAAGATCCGCCCTTACGGTTCGGGATTCCTCATCTTTAGCGATTACGCCCGACCGGCCATCCGGCTCGGCGCCATGATGGAAATTCCGGTGATTCACATCTTCACCCACGACTCCATCGGTGTGGGGGAAGACGGTCCCACCCACCAGCCGGTCGAGCAACTGGCATCGCTGCGCGCCATGCCCCATTTGATCGTGCTGCGGCCCGCCGACGCCAACGAGGTGGTGGAAGCCTGGCGGATCATCATGCAGTTACGCCGCCGGCCGGCCGCCTTGATTCTGAGCCGCCAGGACCTGCCGACCCTGGACCGAAGCCGCTACGCGCCGGCCGCCGGCGTGGCTCGCGGCGCTTATGTCCTGGCCGACGCCGGTGGCGGGTTGCCGCGGATCATCCTGATCGGAACGGGCAGTGAAGTGTCGCTCTGCATCGCGGCCCATGAACGGCTGAGTGCCGAGGGCATCCGGGCGCGGGTGGTGAGCATGCCGTCCTGGGAGCTGTTCGAGCAGCAAGACAGGGACTATCGCGACAGCGTTCTGCCGCCCGCCGTTACCGCCCGGATCTCGGTCGAGCAGGCCTCGACCCTGGGCTGGGCGAAGTACGTGGGGCCGCACGGTATCGGCATCGGCCTGGAGACGTTCGGCGCATCGGCGCCACTGAACGATTTACAGAAAAAATTCGGCTTCACCGTCGAGCACGTGCTTGAGCAAGCCAGGCGGTTGATCGGATGATTGCCATGCAGTCTGAACAAAACCGGAGAGGACCTGGACAACGCCACCCTAATGTTGCAAGGATCAGACGATGCCTGTGCATGAAATCAAGCCTTTCACCATTGTCATTTTCGGGGCCTCCGGGGACTTGACCCACCGTAAGCTGATCCCGGCGCTGTACAACAATTTCAGGAAAAAGCGCCTGCCGGCCGGGCTCCGGATCGTGGGATTCGCGCGCCGGGACTGGAGCGACGACCAGTTCAGGGAAGAGCTTGAACGTGGTGTAAAGGAACATGGCACGGGATTCGACCCGACTGCCTGGCAGGCCTTTGCCCGATCCCTTCGCTACTGCCAGGGCAGCCTGGACGATCCCAAGGATTTCGCGAAACTTGGCGCCTTCCTGGACGAGATGGAAACATCCCCGGCCGACCGGCTCTATTATCTGGCCACGGCGCCGGAATTTTGCGCCTCGGCGTGCGATCATCTGGCCGCCGCCGGCCTGACCACCGAAGCGCAAGGACAGCGGCGGATCATCATCGAAAAGCCCTTCGGCCGGGACCTTGCCTCGGCTCGGGAATTGAACCGCCGGGTCCATGCGGCCTTCGCGGAGCATCAGGTGTACCGCATCGACCACTATCTGGGCAAGGAAACGGCCCAGAACATCCTGTTTCTGCGCTTTGCCAATACCCTGTTCGAGCCGGTCTGGAACCGGCGCTACGTGGCCAATGTGCAGATCACGGTGGCGGAAAGCGTGGATGTGGGCCACCGCGGCGGCTATTATGACAACGCCGGGGTGCTGCGCGACATGTTCCAGAACCACCTGATGCAGTTGCTGGCCTTGACGGCCATGGAGCCGCCGGCCTCCATGGACGCCGATGCGATCCGCAATGAAAAGGTGAAAGTCCTCGGAACGGTCCGCCCCATCGCCATCGAGGATACCGTGCAGGGTCAGTACGAGGGTTACCGGGAAAGCGAGGGAGTAGCCCCAAATTCGCGGACCCCCACCTTTGCCGCGCTCAAACTTTTCATCGACAACTGGCGCTGGAAAGGAGTGCCCTTCTACCTGAGATCCGGCAAGGCCATGGCGGCCAAGAGCAGCGCCATCGTGGTCGAATTCCAGCCGCCGCCGGACGTTATTTTTCACTTGGGTCGAACCGACTGTTTCACTCCCAACTTTCTGTCCATCTGCATTCAGCCGGACGAAGGCATCCATCTGCGCTTCGAAACCAAGGTGCCCGATACGGTGGCCGATTCCCGTTCGGTCAACATGAGCCACACCTATCGCGAGGCCTTCCCCGACATCGCCCTGCCGGATGCCTATGAACGGCTGCTGGTGGACGCGCTGAAAGGCGATGCGTCGCTGTTTGCCCGTAACGACGGCATCGAGGCCGCCTGGCGCCTGATCGATCCGGTTATTTCCGGGTGGGCGTCCGCCGCCACGGCTGCCCCGCCGCAACTCTATCCCCGGGGCAGTTGGGGACCGGACGCCGCCGA
>MNZR01000244.1 GCA_001873705.1 Syntrophobacteraceae bacterium CG2_30_61_12 | reverse complement strand
TCGGTCGGGAGACCGGCCACAACAAGGGTAAAGAGTTTCATTTCGTGTGCGCTCTTTCCCGGAAGCGCGGGCATCTTGCCCGCTTTTGATAATGAAACATCCGATCCTAAACCAGTATATCGCGGATTTTGGGGGGGCGTTTTGCTAAAGTGGGAGTTGCATCGGTGCCGCGAAATTCGTTCACGTCGCAGGCGTGATCCCGATCCATTCCAGGTAGGTCAGGGTGTGCGTAGCACTCCCTGACGATGCGCGGTGAGAACGTGGATTGGAAGGGTTGTCGAGCTGTCGGGTAGCTCCCGATGGTCGCAACCCGACCTACCGGCTGACGATGGTCGCAACCCGACCTACCGGCTGAAGTTGATGCCTGGAGCCTGATGCGTTCGTAGTGCGCCCGTAAGGGCGTCTTGCTTGTAGTGCGCCCGTAAGGGCGGTCGGCGCTTTCCGGAGTGCCATCGACCGAGCTTTCGGATGCGCCGCCAACGCCTGACGGCGCCACTACGAGCCTAGGCCTTTGCGTTGCACACCGCTTTGGGCAAGTCCTTGACTTGTCAAGCTCGTGTGCTAGAAACGAACATTTCGCTGGGCCGCCTCAGGCGGTCTGCTCACCATCAAGGGAATGCAGCAACGAGCCATGGGGACCGAGGGAACGAGGATGGACTACAAAGCTACGCTGAATCTGCCGCGGACATCTTTTCCGATGAAAGCGAACCTGGTCAAACGGGAACCGGAAATCCTCGGCCAGTGGGATGAAATGAAGCTCTACCAGGCCCTGCGCGAGTGCGCCAAGGGGCGCGTGCCCTATATCCTCCACGACGGGCCGCCCTACGCCAACGGGCACATTCATCTGGGCACGGCGCTCAATAAGATCCTCAAGGACATGATCGTGAAAAGCCGGCAGATGAGCGGTTTTAACGCCGTCTACGTGCCCGGCTGGGACTGCCATGGGCTGCCGATCGAGCATCAGGTGGACAAGGAACTGGGGCCGAAGAAAAAAACCATGACCCAGGTGGAAATCCGCCGCCATTGCCGCCGCTACGCCGAGCGCTTCATCGATATTCAGCGCGAAGAATTCAAACGCCTCGGGGCCTTGGGCGAATGGGACAATCCGTACCTCACCATGACCTACCGTTATGAAGCCACCATCGCCCGCGAACTGGGGCGGTTTTTCGAAAACGGCGGGGTGGTGCGCAGCAAGAAGCCGATCTACTGGTGTTCCAGTTGCCGCACCGCGCTGGCCGAGGCGGAGGTGGAATACCACGACCACAGTTCCCCATCCATCTATGTGAAGTTCGAACTGGAAGCGACCGCTCGGGACCGGTTTCCGGAACTGGCCGGACGCAACGTTGCGGTGGTGATCTGGACCACCACGCCCTGGACCCTGCCCGCCAATCTGGCCATCACCCTGCATCCGGACTTCGAATACGTGGCGGTCGAGGTCGGCGACGAGGTTTTCATCCTGGCCGAGGGCCTGCTGGAAAGCTGCCTGCGCAGCTTCGGTATGAACCAATTCCGGCGGTTGCGTTCGTTTCGGGCGGCGGAACTGGAAGGGCTCAAGTGCCGGCATCCCTTTCTCGATCGGAGTTCGGTGCTGGTCCTCGGCACCCACGTCACGCTCGATGCCGGGACCGGCTGCGTCCATACCGCTCCCGGGCACGGTCGGGAAGACTACGACATGGCCCTGAAGTACGGTCTCGAGGTCTATTCCCCGGTGGATGACGATGGTCGCTTCACCGCGGAGGTCCCTTTCTTCGCCGGTCAGTTCGTGTTCGAGGCCAATCGGCCGGTGATTCAAAAGCTCGAGGAAAGCGGCCGGCTCGTATTGGAACAGGCGATCAGCCACAGCTATCCGCATTGCTGGCGGTGCAAGAAGCCGGTCATCTTCCGAGCCACCGAACAGTGGTTCATTTCCATGGAACAAAACGATCTGCGAGCGAAAGCGTTGGCCGCCATCGATCAGGTCGAGTGGGTGCCGTCCTGGGGCCGCGACCGGATCCACAACATGGTCGCCAATCGCCCGGACTGGTGCATCTCGCGGCAGCGTTCCTGGGGGGTACCGATCACGGTGTTCACCTGCGCCGACTGCGGCCAGGTGTTCGCGACCCCGGAATTGTTCCGGCGGGTGGAGGAGATGTTCGAACGCGAAGGCGCCGATTGCTGGTTCGAGCGCGAACCGGCGGAACTGCTGCCGGCCGGGAGTGTCTGCGGCGGTTGCGGTGGCGCCAATTTCAAGAAAGAAACGGATATCCTCGATGTCTGGTTCGATTCCGGGGTGTCGCATGCGGCGGTGCTGGAACAGCGTGATGATCTGGTGTCCCCGGCGGACCTCTATCTGGAGGGGAGTGATCAGCATCGGGGCTGGTTCCACTCCTCGCTCCTGGAATCGGTGGGGACCCGCGGGCGGGCGCCGTACAAGGCGGTGCTGACGCACGGTTTCGTGGTCGATGGGCAGGGTTACAAGATGTCGAAATCGCTCGGCAACGTGATCGCCCCGGGTGAAATCATCGGCCGCTACGGCGCCGAAATCCTGCGCCTGTGGGTGTCGGGGGAAGACTACCGCGATGACATTCGCATTTCCGAAGACATCCTCAAGCGACTCGGTGAAGCCTACCGAAGGATCCGTAATACCTGCCGGTTCCTGCTCGGCAACCTGGCCGATTTCGATCCGGCGAACGATTCGGTGCCTTACAGCGAACTGGAGGAACTGGATCGATTCGCGCTGCATCAATTGCAGGACCTGGTCCGGACCATCCGCGGCGCCTACGACCGGTTTGAATTCCACCGGGTCTATCACGCTCTCCACAACTACTGCGTGGTGGATCTGAGCGCTTTCTACCTGGATATCCTGAAGGACCGGCTGTACACCTCGGGCACCACCGGCCGCCCGCGGCGCTCGGCGCAGACGGTGCTGCACCGGATCCTGACCGATCTGGTGAAGCTGATGGCGCCGATTCTTTCCTTCACCGCCGAGGAAGTGTGGTGGCACCTGGCCAACCGCGCCAGCCCCAGTATTCATCTGGAGCGTTTTCCGGAGCTGGATCCCGGGCTCCAGGACGCGGAACTGGCCGCGCGCTGGGAAACCATCCTGGCCCTGCGCTCGGAGGTCAGCCGGGTGCTGGAAACCGCCCGCAAAAATAAAACCATCGGCCATCCCCTGGATGCCGAGGTGCGGCTGGCCCTGCCGGACGACCTGGCGAAGCGGATCGACGCTGATCCGGACGTGCTCCGGACCGTGTTTATCGTGAGCCGGGTGACCCTGGTGAAAGCTGAACAACTGCCGGACGGGGAGTCGGGGGAAGTGCTCACCCAGGTGCGCATCCAGGTGGTGCCGGCCGGCGGCGTCAAGTGCGAACGCTGCTGGACGCGATCCGAAGAGGTCGGGCGTTTCGCTGATCATCCGGGGATCTGCGGCCGCTGCCGCGGCGTGGTCACCGGATCGGCGGTCTGATGGCGCGGCCGAGGTTAACCCTGGCACGGTCGGGAAGCGCGTTTTGTGGATAATTTTTCCTGACAGGATTAACAGGATGGATAGGCTGGATGAGCATTCGGCTCATCGTGTCGATCCGGTCAACACGGTCAAAAGGCTCGGGTTGTTACCGGTCGCGGTATAGAGGAAAACAGGATGGCGCCGAAGTCATTGCCCGCCTCGAACCGGGGCATACCAGCCGGAGCAGTCGCCGCAAGCGATCCGCATCGTTTCCGGCTGCTGTGGGTCCCGGCCCTGCTGGCGACGATGGTCGACCAGGCGGTCAAGGCCTGGGTCGTTCACGCGTTGCCGCTGTTCTCGGTCCAGATGGTGGTGCCGGGTTTCTTCAACCTGGTTCACGTCCGCAATACCGGTGGCGCGTTCAGTCTGTTCGCCCACGCCGGCTTGGCCTGGCAGCGCTGGCTCTTTGTGGCCATTGGCGCGGCGGCTCTGCTGGTGATTGTGTACCTCTATCGCCAGGCCGCGGCCGCTGATGTCTGGAGCCGGTTGGGGTTCGGCCTGATTTTCGGCGGTGCCCTCGGTAACCTGATCGATCGGGTGCGCTACGGGAACGTGGTGGATTTTCTCGATGTCTACCTCGGCGCCCATCACTGGCCGGCCTTCAATGTGGCCGATGCGGCCATCTCGATCGGGGCCGGCGCCATCATCCTGGCCCTACTCAAACCGCCGGCCGCCGGATGATTTTAGCGCCGGTACGAGCCAAACCGGAAACCACGAAAAAGTTGCTCCGGAGTTCATGCCGGACACTACCCAGAAGCTCTTCCCTCACCCTAACCCTCTCCCTGAGGGAGAGGGGACCTTCACCAGGTCTCCTTCACGCTAATCCGCGAAGAACCAGGAATTCTTTCGCGATCGCGGATGAACGCACTCTGACCTTGATCAGGCGCACCCCACGGCGCTTCTCTGAAGGAGACGACAACTTTGGCCTCAATCCTCAAAAAATACTGGCTGACGGTGGGTCTCATCGGCACGGTGAGCGCCGTTCTGGCCGACCCGACCGATACCCTGGCCGCGGCCGGCAACTGGCTGGCGGCGAACCGGGGGGCCGATCTGGTGATTTTTCTGATCTTCCTCTGTTCCGGCCTCGGCCTCAAAATCGAGCAACTGAGACACGGCATCTCCGATTGGCCGCTGCTCGCCCTCTCCCTGTTCCTGATCTTTGTTCTGGCCCCCCTTCTGGCCCTGGCATTGGGCCGCTGGCCGCTCCCCGAAGGGGTGCGCATCGGCCTCTATCTGGTGGCTATCATGCCCACCACCCTCAGCAGTGGAGTGGTCATGACCGCTGCCGCCGGAGGCAACCTGGCGGCGGCCCTGTTGATCACCATCGTGGCCAACAGTCTGGCCACTATCACCGTTCCCCTGGTGTTCCCGCTGCTTTTTGCCGGGGCCATCGGTAGCGGTCCGATCCAACTGGAACGCCTGCCGATGATGGCGAACATCGCTTCCCTGGTGGTGCTGCCGCTGGCCGGCGGCATGCTCCTGCGCCGTCCCTGGGCGGAGTTTATCGAACGCCGCGGCGGCGTTCTCGGCCTGGTCAACCAGGTGCTGGTTTTGGTCATGGTGGCAACGGCCTGCGCCCGCTCGAAGCCGACCATCCTGACCGGCCTCGGCTCGCTGCCGTCAATCGGACTGCTCGCCGGCAGCTACCATGCGCTCCTGGTCGGGGCCGCGCTCGGCCTCGCCCGACTTCTCCGGATCGGCCCGGGCCGCCGGGAAGCGGCCATCTTCATGGGCGGTCAGAAAACCCTCACCCTGGCGGTCCTGCTGCAACTTCAGTTCTTCCCCCAATTCGGCGAAGCGCTCGTGTTCAACGTTGGCCACCACCTGATCCATCTGGTGATGGATGGTTTTCTGGTGGCGGCTTTGAATCGTGAATCGTAAGTCGTAAGTCGTGAGTCACGGATCGGAATCGGAATCGGAATCGCTATCGGCTCTGGGGCCACGGGTCACGGATCGTTATCGCAATCGGAATCGCATCTCGCGTCGCTAGAGTTGACGTCTGGATCCCCACTCGCTGCCGGCGCCCGCTCGGGCGCCGGCCCGAACTCTGCCGGAACGGGTGAGTTACCGGAACGGGGGAGGCTACTGGAACCGGGAAAAATCCGGTTTGCGTTTGGCGAAAAAGGCTTCCATGGCTTCCGCCGCCTCGGGGGAGCGCAGCCTCGGGTAGAACGCGGCGAGTTCCGCGTCCATGGCCTGGCGCACCGGGTCGCGGAAGGGTCTCTGAAGGAGTTCCTTGGTCACCAGGAGCGCAGCCAGGGGTTTGGCCGCCAGTTGCCGCGCCGCCGCCTCGGCCGCGGGCCGGAGTTCGGCGTCCGGCAGGATCCGGTTGATCAGGCCGGCCCGCTGTGCTTCGAGCGCTCCGAACGGTTCTCCGAACAGCAGCAGTTCCACCGCCCGCCGGTGCCCGGCCGCGAGCGGCAGCAGAAAGGTCGATGCGGCTTCCGGGCACAGCCCCAGGTTCACGAACGGTAGCTGAAACCGGGCCGATTCCCCGGCGTAGACCAGATCGCAGTGGAGCAACAGCGTGGTGCCGATCCCCACCGCCGCGCCCTGGACCGCCGCGATCAGGGGTTTACGCACGGTGCACAGCGCGCGCAGGAAGCGCACCACCGGGCTGGATTCATCAGCCGGCGGCTGTTCCAGAAAGTCCTTCAGGTCGTTACCGGCGGTGAAGGCATCGCCGGCTCCGCGAATCAACAGCACCCGCACCGCCGGGTCGGCATCGGCCGCGGCCAGAAGATCGGTCAGGGCGGCGTACATGTCCCGGGTCAAGGCGTTTTTCTTGGCCGGCCGCTGCATGATGAGGGTCAGCACGCCGCCGTCCAGGCGGGAATCGATCAGGGGCAAGGCGTTCGGATCAGTCATGGTCGGCTTCCTTTCCTCGAACTGAGTGTTTCCATTCGAAACCGCGCACCACCACGTAGGCGATCAGCGCGAACGCGAAAAACACCAGGAGCATCCAGGCGATGCTCTGCAGCGTTTCGATCACCGTGCGGTAGATTTCCAGGACCCAGCGGTCGGTGTTCAGCACGATCACGGGGGTGTCCTTGGCGCGGGCGGTGATGTATTTTTCCAATTCCCAGATCCGCACCCCGCCGGAAATCCCCACCACGTAGATGGCGAATTTCAAGTAGCGGAGCCAGGCGTCGCTCAGTTCATCGGCCACGATGCGCCGGAGGATCGCGCCGATCGGTTGTTCGAACAGCCGGGTCACGGCGTGGGAAGCCGCCAGGGCAATGGCGAAAGTCACCAGCAGCAGGGTCACGAACATGGTTCACTCCAGGTCTTGATTATACTGGTTTAGGATCAGATGTTTCATTTTCAACAGCGGGCAAGATGCCCGCGCTCCCGGGAAAGAGCGCACACGAAATGAAACTTTTTACCCTTAACCGGTATAACATTTTGGTCATAGCCATTGAATGTTACCACCGAGGCACGGAGGCTGCGGAAAAACTCCGGCAAACCATGATTTTCCTCGGTGTTCTCCGTGTCTCCGTGGTGAGATCCTTCCGTCCCGGCCTCAACCTAAGATGGTGGCGGCGCTCGACGCCAGCGGTTTGTCCCGGGCGCCGGCCACTTCGATGGCCCCGGCCGGGCATTCGGCGGCGCACAGGCCGCAGCCGAGACAGGTCATGGGATCGATGGTGAGCGGTCCGCCCTGGGTGGGGACGATCACCGCCCGGGCCGGGCATACGGCATGGCAACTGAGGCAGCGACTGCAGCGCGCCGGATCGATGGCCGCCGTGAACGCCGGTTTGCGCAGCCGTTTGCGGCGCAGTAACCCGAGCATCTTGGCCGCCGCCGCCTGGCCCTGGACCAGTGATTCGGTCAGGGTTTCCGGGCAGTGGCACTGGCCGGCGATAAAAATCCCCTCGACCGCCGTTTCCACCGGCGCCAGCTTGATGTGTTTTTCCAGGAAAAACCCCTGGTCGGAAAGCGGCACCTTGAGTTTCAACGCCAGGGATTCCGCCCAGGGGCTGGGCACGGTGGCGGTGCTCAAAACCAGCAAGCCGACTCGCAGCCGCGCCTGAAGCCCGTCGCCGGGCACGGTCCAGTCCAGGTCAAGAGTGGAACGGCGGCCGAAGCGGCGACTGGTCACTTGCGGTGGTGTCTGTTCGGCGTAGCGCATGAAGCGGACCCCGGCTTCCCGGGCTTCCTGGTAAAGCTGTTCGGCCGTGCCGTAGGTGCGCAGATCCCGATAGAGGATGGTGATCACCAGGTGGGGATAGCGTTTCTTGAGTTCCAGCGCATGCGCCACCGCCTGCTGACAGCAGGACCGGCTGCAGTAGGGCCGCTGGTCGTTGCGGGAACCCACGCACTGGATCATGGCGACCTGACGGATCGGTTCCAGATCGAGGGTTGCGGCCGCCAGTCCGGCCGCCAGTTCCGCCTGGGTCAGCACTTGGGGGCTCCGGCCGTATTGGTGGAGCCCCTCGGGGCGAAGCAGATCGGCGCCGATGGCCGCGAGGATCGCTCCCGCTTCCACCACCACCGTGCGAGTGCGCTCTTCGCCCGCCCTGGTGTCGGCTCCGGCCCCAATTTCAGCTTCGCTCCCACTGCCACTGCCGTCGCCGATCCCGCCGCCGTGCTGCCGAATCAGGGCCGTGAACCGGCCGACGCTCCCGCTCAGGTCCACCAGGTCGGCCTGGTGCAGGATCTCGATCCGCGGGTGGCGGGCGACCCGATCGAGGGTGAGCCGTTGCAGTTTGCGGCAGTCCAGCCGTTTTGGATCAAAGAAGGCGTGGCGCATGCGACCGCCCAATTCCGCTTCGTGATTGACCAGCACGCAGGGGATGCCGGCATCGGCCAAATGGACGGCGGCGGTGAGGGCGGCGATACCGGCGCCGAAAATGAGGGCCCGTTGGCGCACGGCCAGTTCCAGCATCGGCACCGGTTGGGCCTGGCGTACTCGTTCCAGGGCCAGCCGAATGAGGGAAGCGGCTTTGCTTTGGGCGGCCGCCGGGGTATCGGCATGGACCCAGGCGCACTGCTCGCGGATATTGGCCATTTCCACCAGCCCCATGGCCAGGCCTTGGCGGGTCGCCACTTCCTGGAAAATCGGGAGATGGGCGCGCGGGCTGCACGAAGCCACCACCAGTCGATCGAGTCGGTGGGAGCGGATGATTTCCGCCATCCGCCCGGTGGCGTCCTGGGAACAGGTGAACAGTTCTTCCTGGGCCCAGACCACCCCGGGAGCGGCCGCCGCCTGCTCGGCGAGGGACCAGGTATCCAGCACCCCGGCGATGTTGGTGCCGCAGCGGCAGACGAACACCCCGATCCGGGGCGGCGCCTGCGGCCCGGCGCCGGCGAAT
>MNZR01000344.1 GCA_001873705.1 Syntrophobacteraceae bacterium CG2_30_61_12 | reverse complement strand
GTCGCTATCCCTGGCTTTGAATCCCGACACGCGGCAGGGTTTCACCCACCAGCCGGTCCAGTTCCGCCAACCGCTCGGCCCGGTCGGTGAGCGCCCGTTCCAGGGATAATTCGAATTCCAGCAAGGTCCGCTGGGCATCGATCACCGCCAGGAAGCTCCCGATTCCGGCCTCGAAGCCCTGGAGACTCACCTCCAGCGATTGGCGGGCCTTCGGCAGCAGACCGTCCCGATAGAGATCGATCTTACGCTCGGCGTCTCGGTACCCATAAAGCGCCATCTTCCCATCGGCGATCAGAGTGTTGCGCCGTTCCGTCAGGGCCTGCGCCGCCGCCGCATGGCGGGCTTCGGACTCGCGCGCCCCTGCCCGGTATTTGCCGAGCCAGATCGGTACGTTGATGGAAAAGGATGCGGCCACCGGGTCCTTGCCGCTATCCGCCGGCGATCCCATTTCGGCAGGTCCCGTGTCGACGGCTTCCAGCCCGAGGGTCAGGTCCGGATAATATTCCTTGGCGGCCAATTCAATGGCCTTCTTTTCCTTTTCCACGGCAAAAGCCAGGGCCTTCAATTCCGGACTGCTCCGCACCAGAAGATCGATCACCTGAACATCGTCAAGCGCCATTTGCACCGCCGGAACGCTCTTGGGCCAGGCCACCGGAGCATCGGCCGGGCGACTCAACGCAGCGTTCAGCATGCTCGCGGTCGGCGCCTGCAGATCATCGAGGGTCCGCAACCGGTCCTCCAGTTTGCCCAGTTCCACCTGCACCCGCACCACATCGGAATAGGGGCCGAGGGCCGCCGCATATTGAGTCCGTCCCACCGTTTCCAGAAACTTCAACAACTCCAGATTTTCCCGGGTGATGACGATGGATCGCCCCAGAAAGTAATATTCGAAATAGGTCTTCTTCACCTGGAAAAACAGCTTTTCCCTGGCCGCCTCGTAACGGGCCCGTTCCACGTTGGCTTGTTGCGCGGCCACATCTCCCCGCAGGCTCAATTTCGACAGCCAGGGGAAGGTTTGGGCCAGGGCGAATTTCTGCCGTTGCGGGCCGACCCGGGTTTCCACCTCTTCGATAAAATAGGCGTAGGTGAATCGCGGGTCCGGCAGCGTCTGGACTTGTGGGATTTTGAACAGCGCCGCCTTCCAGTTTTCGAAGGCGGCTTTGAGCCCGGCATTGTTGAGCGCCGCATACCGGAGAAAATCCTCCAGGGTCGCCGACTCGCCCAGTTCGGGCAATTCTTCGGGTCCCGGATCGGGCTTCAGCACCTCTTCGGTCAACCGATACAGTTCCACTCCCGCGGCCTCGGGCACCACGGTGCCGGAATCGGTGGCACAGGCCATGAGCCCGACGCTGCCCCAAAGCACCACCAGTCCCGACAGAAGTCCCCGAAGATTTCCCCAACTCCCGGCAGCCATCGGACGCCTCCTTTGCTTTCCATTCACGATTGCCATGGTATCGGGAGGATTATCGCACGAAGACCCGCTTAGTTTGTATTGGAAATTGCCGTGGCATTCGAATCGGTCACCCGAGTATCGCCCAAGCCGGTTTGACCGACGAGGTGGAACCGCGGGTACAGGACGGAGCGCTAGTGATCGAGTCTGGTTCCACCCCGAGAACCGGCGCGGACTTAAGCTGCCGTGGTCATTTTGTTCCATTACACCACCATGGAAACGGCGGTCCCGTACCACAGCCTGGATCCGGATCAGGCCGAAAGTGCCGGGGAGGGATTCGATCCCGGCCTTGACTTTCGCGGGTATTTTCAATATATTCCTATTCGACGATATATGGGGACGGTTGTCGATTGCGATAATCGCTTCCGCACAGCCATACCGCCAGGAGATAGGGGATGCTGGATCCGGCGGAGGCATGGACCAGCGGCGATAAATTCTGGTTCGAGGCCGGTATTCGAAGATGCAGAGTGATCACACCATTCTTAAGATCAACGGTCGCGAGGTCGGGATCACCGGGCTCGGCGCCCTGTTCGAGGAACAGGGTGCGGAGCTTTTGGCGCTGCCGGAGGACCAGGCGAAGGACCGGATCCTGGCGGCCATGGCGGCCACCAACTACATCGCTCCGGCGGCGCGAACGCACTATCGGGAAGCTTTATGGAGGGAATTTTGCCGCATCGGCGGTCGAGCGGTAGCGGCACCACCGGAAGCCGATCGTTCGGGGCTCCAGATCCAGGTGGTGGGCCCCGGCTGTGCTCAATGCGATCGCCTGGAACAGAGCCTCTATCAGGTGCTGGCGGAACTCGAGATCGCCGCCGCGGTGGATCACGTGCGCGGGATCCATGAAATCGCCGCGCTCGGCATCATGGGGACGCCAGGTCTCATTATCAACGGCAAGGTATTGGCGGTGGGCAAGGTGCCGCCGCCGGCACAGCTGAAACAATGGATTGTGGCGGCGACGTCCGGCGACTGATCGGGAGGTTCTCGATCGGTCGGTGGGCCGTTAACGAGGCTCCGCGGGGAGATCATTTCAGGGAGGACAGGCAATGGAAATCAAGGTGTTGGGTCCGGGTTGCAAGAAGTGTCAGGAAACCGAACGAGTGGTGAAGGAAGCGCTGGCGGAAACGGGAGTCCAGGCCGACCTGGTGCATGTGACCGATACCATGGAAATCGCCGCGCACGGGGTGTTTGGAACGCCGGCCGTGGTGGTGGACGGCAAGGTAAAATCAGTCGGCAAGATCCCCAGCAAGGCTGATGTGATTTCCTGGATCAAGTGACTGGATCAAACTGGATCAAACTGGATCAAGTGATTTGAGATGACGTTATACTTGGTTAGCTTGGGAAATTACGTTTTGTGTTCCCGCAGAGGCGCTGAGAGCGCGGAGAAGAGCCCTGAAATCAACCTCCGCGTCTCTGCGTCTCCGCGCGGAAATGAAACTTTTAGGCCTTCACAAGTATAACATAAGGAGTAAGACCGTGGCGGAAAGTTGTTGTACAACCGGTGGTCAGGTGATGATTCTGGCCTGTTCCGGCGGTTCCAATGTGGGTCAATTGTCCAATCAGGCGGCCATCGAACTCACTCAAGAGGGGTTCGGCAAGATGTTTTGTCTGTGCGGCATCGGCGGTGAGTTGAGTGGCTTCGTGCAGTCGGCCAAGGACACGCCGGCCATGGTGGCCATCGATGGGTGCGCCGTTGGTTGTGCCAAGGCCATTTTGGAAAAGGCCGGGGTGCCGCAGCGGGCATATCTGGTCCTGACCGATCTGGGCATTGAAAAAAACAAGGATTTTGCTTTGCAGCGGGATCAAGTCGATCAGGTGAAGGCGGCCGTGAAGCAGGCCTGCGCAACCCTCCCCCGGGATGCCGCGGGTGCTTCCGGTTGCCGCGGTTAACCAACCAGGGGACGAGGCCCGGCCTCGCCCCCCACAAGCGCCGGCAAGGAGGTGTCCCATGTTGCTCCAAGGATACCGGAAAGACATTTTTCGGCCGGAATGCAACCCCAGTTTCCAATCGCTGCACTGCATCGCGCATCTGGATCAGGACGTCGGAGAAGTCATTCCCTATCTCAATACGGTCCTGGGGGGCCATCAATTCACCCGGGAACCCCCATCGGTCACCTTTAAGGCCCATGGCAAGCTGATCACCGTGCATCCTCGGGAAATCGCCATCAACGCCCTGCGCGATGAGCAGGAAGCGGACAAGATCCTGCACTGGCTGCAAGGGGAAATCAACGAAACCTGGGACAAGCGCGCCGAGATCCAACCGAAGTTCGAAGGTCTCAAGAAGCCGCAACTATTCGAAATCCTGAAACGCCTGCCGAAAACCAACTGCCACGAATGCGGACTGGCCACCTGTATGGTGTTCGCCGCCCAGGTTGCGGAAGGGGCCAAGGGACCGGAAGACTGCCCGCCCTTGAGTGAAGCCGGGCGCAAGAAGCTGGCTGCGTACCTGGCCCCGTTCGATCTCGATGCCGCCTGATGGGCAATAATGAAGGATGCATAACATGCAAGTGTTCACGGCAGTGGTGGAGAAATGCCCTGATACAGGTTTGTATGTTGGATATGTACCTGGTTTTCCAGGTGCTCATACTCAAGGAAAAACGCTGGATGAACTCAACAATAATTTAAGAGAGGTCATCGAAATGCTCCTTGAAGATGGGTTCCCGAAGCTGGAAGCAGAATTCGTTGGTACTCAGACCGGTACGGATATTTCCCCTATTCTGTTGCGACAAATTTGTAAGGATATAGGGTTAACGGGTGACGAGTTTATCCATAAACGATAAGTTTTGCCCAACCTTTTGCTTCACCGGATTCGGGCCCAAAAGCGGTCCTCACTGGTGAACCATTCGATGGGTGCCCGGTTCAAGGTGCTGGCAGTGAAGCGAAAAATCCTGTTTTTGTGTACCGGCAATTCATGCCGTTCCCAGATGGCGGAAGCCTGGACCAGGGAACTCAAGGGCGATCAATTGGAAGCCTTTTCCGCCGGGGTCGAACCGCAGGGCGTTGATCCGCGGGCCGTTCGGGCGATGGCCGAAATCGGGGTGGACCTTGGCGGCGCTCGCTCCAAATCGGTGGATGAATTCCCGCGGGTGGAAATGGATTATGTGGTGACGCTCTGCAGCCATGCCCAGGAAAGCTGCCCGTTCTTCCCGGCGCGAACCAGGCTCCGGCACGTGCCCTTCGATGATCCGCCGCGGTTGGCGGCGGAGGCCCGGAGCGAAGATGAGGCGATGGCTCATTACCGCCGGGTGCGCGATGAAATCCGGCGGTTTGTGGAAGGCCTACCGGGTAGTCTCGAGCAGGAAACCTGACCGCGATGACTCGCTCGTAGTGCGTCCCGTCAGGGCGTCTTGTTCGCAGTGCTCCCCAGCAGGGCGTCTTGTTCGTAGTGCGTCCCGTCAGGGCGTCTTGGTTTCAGGCACCTCGGTGAGTTGTTACGACGGCGGGTTCGGAAACGCCGCAACGCCTTACGGCGCCACTACCAACGCGCTGCGCAGGGCCTGATCGGCGCTGATGGCGTCGCGATGCCATGACTGAACCGGAGGGCGACGCCTGGCAAACAGGGCAAAAATCTTGAGCCCCGCCCTGAGTGTTGCTAGACTGGAGCTGAAACCCAAATACGGAGAACAACCGGGTTCGAGTTGCGGGCCCGGGGGGCGGCATGAACCGGGAAATATTCTTGCACGTTGGTCTCAAGGGTCTGCGGCAGTCAGGGATGCTGCTCTTGCTGGCGGTGGTTGTGGCCTTGATCGGCAACCAGGTGCGACCCCAGGGACTCGCTCTGGTCGATGAGGAGTGGTCGCTGGAGGCGCACATCAAAGCCCCCGACGGCAGCGGCATGACCGTCACCCTGGATGAAGCAAAAGAGTTTTTCTTCTCGGGATCGGCCGTTTTCATCGATGCCCGTTCGGAGGACCTGTATCGGTTCGGGCATATCCTCGGTGCCCGCGGCGTTCCCTGGGAACAAGTCGAGAGCACTATCGATGAGGCGACCGGTGATCTGGCTCCCGATACGCTGCTCATCACCTATTGCGATGGTGAAGGCTGTGGGCTCAGCTGGGAACTGGCACTGGAACTGATCAATCGTGGCTTTATGAATGTGCGGGTGCTGGTGAACGGCTGGAGTCTGTGGAAAGAAGCCGACTTGCCGGTGGAAGCGGGCCCTCCCGTACCCGGCTCGTGATCATTCGCGCCGGTGCTTGATTGAGCCTACCGGCCGGCGGGCGATCGGTGCCCACACCGAATGGGCTGTGGCCTCTCGCTGCGTTCGAACGTGCGCACGGATGTTGCTGAAACGAACCGTTTCCTCGCTGGTTAAAATCTGCTGCGAAGGGCAGGGCGCCGACGCTTGCCGGCGCCTTCCCACCGAGGTCGAACCTGATGAACCAGGAAGTTCCCAATCCCTATTGCCCAACCCACAACGAATCGGCCGCCGAGGCGCAAGCTCCGGCGCCGATCGCCCACGCTCATCACCCATCCAGCCATCACCATGCGGATCCGGAAGATCAGAGCGGCTCGCGGTTGCTTTTTACCATTACCCTCAATCTGCTGATCCCGGCGGCCCAGGTGGCAGGTGGGCTCTATGCCCACAGCGTCGCCCTCATTTCCGACGCCGCCCACAATTTCAGCGATTTTTCCGCTCTGGTCATCGCTTATATCGCCTATCGGATCGGCCGCAAAGGCGCTTCGGTCCGCAACACTTTCGGCTACCGGCGGGCGGAAATCCTGGCGGCGCTCCTCAACGTGGTGCTCCTGGTGGGAGCGGTGCTGTTCATCGTCTATCATGCCGTCCACCGGTTCCAGCACCCGCAACCGGTGTCCGGGGTCCTGGTGGTCGGGATCGCCGCCATCGGTGTGGTCGGCAACGGCCTGTCGGCCTTGCTCCTGCACCGGGATGCCGACCACAGTCTGAATGTGCGCGGGGCCTTCCTGCACATGATGGGCGATCTGCTCACCTCGGTGGCGGTGCTGATCAACGGCCTGGTGCTGATCTACCTGCCCTGGTACTGGCTGGACCCGTTACTGTCGCTGCTGATCGTCGGGTTCATTCTGAAAAACTGCTGGTCGATCCTGACCGAAGCGGCCGCCATTCTGATGAACGCCACTCCCAAGGGCCTCGATCTGGAGGCGGTCAAGGGATTCCTGGAAGGGCTTCCGGAAATCCTTGGCGTCCACTATCTGCACGCCTGGAACACCTCGTCTTCCGGGATCGCCTTTTCCTGCCATGTGGTGGTGCCGGAACAACCGCTGAGTCAAACCGAGGCCTTGATCCGACGGGTGCGGCGCCACCTGCTGGACAGGTTTCGGATCGATCACCCCATCTTGCAGTTGGAAACCCGTGCCTGCGGTAACGGTTCGCTGCTCTGTGAGCTGTCGTGTAACGGGCAGGCTGAACCGGACCGAAACGGCGCCCGGCGGTCGGCGCCGGGAAAACCGCCACCGCCCCCGACGGAACGCCCGAACCTCGCCCGGGTGCTGCAACCGGCGGCCCGATTGCTGCTCGGTGCCGTTTTCATCTATGCCGCCTACGACAAGATCCTCGACCCGGCGGCTTTCGCCCGGGCCATCTACAACTACCAGATCCTGCCGGACAGCGTCATCAACGTCACCGCGATCGTGCTGCCCTGGCTCGAACTGCTGGTCGGAGCCGCCCTGATCCTGGGGGTCTGGCAGCCAGGCGCCGTGTTTCTCGCCAATGCCATGCTGCTCTTCTTTACCGCCGCCCTGGCTTTCAGCGTGGCCTGCGGACTCGATGTGGACTGCGGTTGCTTTGGTTCGAGCGGTGAAGCGGTTCGGCAGGGGTCGATGCTCTGGTCGCTCGTTCGCGACATCCTGCTGCTGGTCCCGAGTCTCTACTTGCTGATCACCCTGGGGCGGGACCGGCACAAGCGCCACCCGGCGGATGCGGTCAGCGACGGCGCCGCCTGACGCCGACCCAAGGTTCGTAGTGCGCCCGTCGGGGCGTCCCATCCGCCACCGCCGGCACCGGGCAAGCGCTCCGCCCGGCGCCCGAAGCACCCAAATGCCATCCCAATCACAGGAGTCAGCCATGAAATGGGTCGCGAAAAGGATCACGGTCGTGGGGCTCCTATTCGCCCTGCTGGCGGTCGGCATGGCAGGATTCGATGCCTCCGCGGTGCGTGCCGATGACGATCATGGGGTCCGGCGCACCGGCTTCCATTTAAAAGCCGATTTCAAGGACCGGGGCGGCAGGGATCACGGCAATGAAACCACTGGGGAAATCGCCGCCTGGCTGTTCGGGATCGCCAACGTCACCGTGATCCTCAGCCTCCTGACTCGACGTGGAGGAAATCGGGCCCGATCAGGCCTGATCGGCGGTGACCGGAAACTATACTTGTGAAGGCTTAAAAATTTCATTTCCGCGCGGAGACGCAGAGACGCGGAGGTTGATTTCAGGGCTCTTCTCCGCGCTCTCAGCGCCTCCGCGGGAACACAAAGCGTAACTTCTCAAGCTAAACAAGTATAGATCGTTCACCCCTAAATCAGGAGGCGATCAGGCCGATGGCGGCGAGCGCGCTCAGGACCCCGGCCCATTGCCGCGGGGAAAGCCGTTCCTTGAGCACGATCCAGGCGAGCAGCACGGTGCCGCCGGGAGCCAGCGAGGACACCACCACCGAGACATCCAGGCGCCCGACCTGGGCGGCCAGAATGAACAGGGCGTTGCCGAGGAGATCCAGCAGGCCGGTCGCGGCGATCAGCGGCAGGCGATCGAGCGGCGGCGGCCGCAGTCTGCCGAGAGCGAAAAGACCGCCGCCCAGCAGGGTGATGGAAGCGAGGCGCGCGGCCAGGAGCGGCCAGAGGACCTGGGTGGTGCCGGCCTGGTGGATGAAAATGAAAAAACCGCCGAAGCCGCAGCCGGCTACCAGGGAAAGCAGGGCTTCGCGGCGCCGCAGCGGGGTTTTCTGGCGTGGCGTCGCCAGCAGCCAGACGGCCAGAGCCGCCGCCGGAAAACCCAGGAGTTGGGACGGGTAGGGTAGGCCATCCCGGGCGATCGAATAAACCACCGGGATACTCGCCGTCAACACCGCGGTGAGCGGCGCCACCAAGCCCATGCGGCCGGAAGCGAGGCCCTGGTAAAAGGCGATCAGGCCCATGGCGCCGAAGATCCCGGCGATTCCGCCGAGGCCGAAGGAAGCGGCGCCGGGAACCGGTTCGTGCAGCCACCAGATGAGCAGGGCCAGCGGTGCCATGCTGATCAGTTGGGAAACCAGCACCACCAGGAAGGCATCGGTCCGCCGCGCGGCCATGCCCCCGGCGAAATCCCCGGTGCCCCAGGCCAGAGCGCAGCTCAACCCATAACACAGGGCCAGGCTATCGGCGGACATCAGCATGGTGCAAGTGGTTCCTTGGTTGGAATAGCGGTCGAGCGGGCCGGCGCCAGGTAACCGTCTCGGATCAATTCGATCGGGTGACTCCGCCCACGTAGG
>MNZR01000130.1 GCA_001873705.1 Syntrophobacteraceae bacterium CG2_30_61_12 | reverse complement strand
CTCTGGGTCTTGGGAGTCGCCCGATTGATTTCATCCACCAGAATGATGTGGTTGAAAATCGGTCCGGGATGGAATTCAAACCCGCCGCTGTTCTTGTTGTAGATGGAAAGCCCGGTGATATCGGTGGGCAGCAGATCGCTGGTGCATTGGATGCGGCCGAAGGAGAGGCCGAGCATCCTGGCGATACCGATGGCCAGGGTGGTTTTACCGAGCCCGGGGAGATCTTCGATCAACAGGTGGCCGCGGGAAAAAACGCAGATCAGGGCGAACTCAAGCGCCTGTTGCTTACCGTGCAGGTAATAGGACAGGGCGTCCAGGCCCCGTTGGATCTTGTCGACGTGAGCCAGCATCAGCGCATCCACCGCGGCGGAAGGGGTCAGGAGTGGTTGACCAGCACAACCGGCGGGGCGGCCTCGGACCGGGGCACGATCTCGCCGATGCGGTAAGCCGCGAAGCCCATGGCCGCCAGCAGTTCGATAATGTCGGCGCAGTCGTCGGCTTTGGCCATCAGCATGAAGCCGATCCCGCAATTGAACACCCGAAACAGTTCCGCTTCCGAAATCTCCCCCTGCCGCTGCAGGTAGCGGAAAATCGGTGGGATCTTCCATCTGTCCTTGCGGATCAGGGCCTGGCAGGTGGCCGGGAGAATCCTCGGGATGTTGTCGTAGAATCCACCCCCGGTGATGTGCACCATGCCGGAGATTTCAAACTGGCGCAGCACCTTGAGCACCGGTTCCACGTAAATCCGGGTGGGTTCCAGCAGTTCATCGGCGGCACTGCGCGCGCAACCGGGGATCCGGGAATCGGGCCGGAGCCCGAGTTGCTCCAGCACGATCCGCCGGACCAGGCTGTAACCGTTGGAATGGAGCCCGCTCGAAGCCAGACCGATGATGGCATCGCCCACGTGAATGGTGGAGCCGTCGATGATGGCCGCGTTGTCCACCAGACCCACGGCGAAGCCGGCCAGATCGTATTCGTTTTCCGGGTAAAAACCCGGCATCTCCGCGGTTTCCCCGCCGATCAGCGAACAGTTGGCGGCCTTGCAACCGGCCGCCACCCCACTCACGATGGCCGCCACCCGCTCCAGGTCCATCTTGCCCAGAGCCAGGTAATCCAGGAAAAACAGCGGGCGCGCTCCCTGCACCACGATGTCGTTGACACTCATGGCCACCAGGTCGATCCCCACGGTGTCATGCCGATCCGCCCAAAAAGCCAATTTCAGCTTGGTGCCGACGCCGTCGGTCGAGGCCACCAGGACCGGCTGCTTGATTTCGCTCAAGTTGAGCGAAAACAATCCGCCGAAGCCGCCGATATCGGTGATCACGCCGGTCGTGAAGGTGCCGCGCACCAGCGGTTGGATCCGCTTCACCAATTCTCCGGCCTGATCCAAATCGACACCGGCTTTTCGGTATTGAGAATCGTCTGTCATCGGTCGCCGTTTCCTTTTTGTGCTTGGTGATGGCCGCTCCGGCTGCCGTCTCATGATGAAAAGTCTTCTGGCCGTCGCCACGGATAGCGCCCCGCAGCGGCGAACGCCGCCCGGTACCATCCAACTTCCGGACTGCTGCCCTCGGATCGAGATTTTCGCCAGTTTATGCTCAGCGATCATGGTCTGTCAATCGACCTGCCCGATTCGCCTCGGGGTGCTTGGGATTCGAAGCGGATCGGGTCTTTTCCTCTCACCGAGGAGTCCAGGAACAAGCGTTGCTATTCGAACAGGTGGATTTGGCCGTTGACTTTGTGTTGTCCAAGTTCAATCGCGGTGTTGGCACTCGGGCGAAAACCAGGCAGGCGCCCGTCCATTACGAGGTCCCGCCGGACGCGATCCGTGAGGCCATCGTCAACGCCATCGCCCACCGGGACTACGCCTCGCCTGGCGCGGTGCGGGTTTCGGTTTTCGCCGACCGCGGTGTTTTCGAGAAGGTGGGCGGTACAGGTCAGTCGGCACATCATGCAATTGCCAAGGCAAACCCCCCCAGTGGCGAACAAGCGGAAAACCCGTCATGAACCCGTCGAACCCGTCATCGAGGAGCCACGGTGGAGGTGATGGTGAGGTGATAAAATGGATGAGGATGTTCAGCCTGGCGAACATTCTCCCCAAGCCAAGGAGACTCAATTCGCAGCCAGTTCCCGCTCAAACCCTCCGTATGGAAGGTGGGTATAATGGGCGGAAGAAATGTGGGTGAGCAAGTGGAGGTTTAGGCGAAAGAGGAGCCACTGGATTCGAGGCTGCAAATTTACATGAAACTCTTCGCTTCCTTTCACATCTTCTCAACCAGCTTCGGCAACCCGCGCCAGGGAATGATCGTCACATTGCCGTTCCGCATCTCCTCGTCGCCGCCATAGACCAACCATGCCGGTTCGTCTCCCCGGCCTGAAAGCTCACCCCATTTTTTCAATGAATCGAGGAAGTCGGAGGCGATGGTCTGACCCGCTTTGATCTCCACCGGCTTTAACTCCTCGCCGTTCTCGAGAAGAAGGTCCACCTCCAGGCCCCTGCTGTCCCGCCAGAAATAGATGTCCGGCGGAAGTCCGCGGTTGAGGCGTGCTTTGAGGAATTCCGTCACCACCAGATTCTCGAACAGCGCTCCCCGCTGCGCATGAAAGGCGAGCTGCCCGGGCTCACGGACCCCCAACAGCCAGGCCGCCAGGCCCGTATCGCAGAAATAGAGCTTGGCGGACTTGACCAGCCGTTTGTTGTAGTTGCGGAAATGGGGGCGGAGCAGAAAGACGATATAACTTGCCTCCAGTACCGACAGCCACGCGGCGGCTGTGTTGTGGGTAATGCCGCAGTCGGAAGCAAGGGATGAGAGGTTCAACAACTGCCCTGTACGAGCTGCGCACATCCTGAGAAAACGCTGGAATGCTGACAGATCGCGCACGGCAATGAGTTGGCGTACATCGCGCTCGACGTAGGTGTTGACATAACCGGCGCACCAATCGCCGGGGGTGATGTCACGGTCATACAGAGGGGGATAAAGACCGCGGAACATCAGCTCGTCAAGGTCTGCCGGGAGCCTGCCTTCCGCCTGCAATTCGCCGAGGGAAAAAGGCAGGAGCTGCACCATGCAGACACGGCCTGCCAGCGATTGGGTAATGCCCGACACCAAGCCGAACTGCTGTGAGCCGGTCAGCACATACTTGCCGGGGCGCACCGCTGTGTCAACACTCGTTTGGATGTAGGAGAAGAGCTCTGGAGATCGTTGGGCTTCGTCCAGGATGACTCCGTCGGGGAAACGGGAGAGAAGCCCGCGCGGATCGCTTTCGGCCAGGAGTCGCACATCGGGATCTTCCAGGGACAGATAAGACTTGTCAGGGAAAGTTGCCCTGGCAAGGGTCGTCTTACCCGACTGGCGCGGTCCGGTAACGGCGACGACCGGGAACCCCCTGGCCATGCGCATGAGCGTATCGTGTGCCGTTCGTGGAATCATGACAGGAAGCTAACTGGGTTTGCACAATATGTCAATTATTTTTATAAATTGTGCAAACAACCGTAAATTAAGGGCCTGAGGCTCTTCCCGTGTTTTCGGGTGCTCCATAAGAACTCCAACTGGGAGGGCGGTTATCGCGTTCCGGCGCTCGTTCGCTGGCCCGGCGCCATCAAGCCGGGCACGCAGATCAACGACATTACCTCGCTTGAGGATCTGATGCCCACGTTGATGGCGGCCGCCGGCGAGCCGGACATCAAGGCCAAGCTGCTGGCCGGCCATACCGTCGGCGATCAGACCCACAAGGTGCATGTCGACGGTTACAACCTGATGCCTGCGCTGCAGGAAAAGGGTGAATGGCCGCGTCACGAGTTTTTCCACTGGAGCGACAGTGGCAGCCTCGTGGGCCTTCGCTACGACCGTTGGAAGATCGTCTTCCAGGAGCAACGCGCCCATGGATTTGATGTGTGGCAGGAGCCCATGGTGACCCTGCGCATGCCGAAGCTGTTCGACCTGCGCGCCGATCCCTTTGAACGGGCCGACCACGAGTCCATCGGATACTCCAAATGGCGCGTTGAACATGCCTACGCGATCCTTCCGGCCGTGGGCTACGTCAGCCAGCATCTTGGCACCCATGCGGATTTTCCGCCTCGGCAGAAGGCGGGCACCTTCGGTCTCGACCAGGTATTGCAGAAACTGCAGGAAGGCGGCGAAAAGTAAGCGCACGCTGCATGCACCACTGGTTAAAACAACCGGGCCGCACACTTTTCAAACGGGTGCGGCCCGCTTAATAACCAACAGCATTCTGAGAAATGCGGAGGCCTCTCCGATGAAAACCAGAGACAAGAAATCGGCAGCGGCAGCGGACGAAAAAGCTACATTTACATTCATGTCACGCGATACCATCTCCCGCCGCGAGTTCCTGGCTGTCTCTGCGGCTGTCGGCGTGACGATGCTCCTGCCTGGAGGGCTCTCGGCGGCAGTGCACGGTAAGAAGACCTTCACCATCCTGCACACCAACGACATGCACTCGAGCTTCATCGGGATGGGCCCGTCCTCGGACTATACCCCATTCAGCCTCAACGACGACAGCACCCGGGGCGGGTATGCGCGACTGGCCACCTTGATTGCCGAGCGGAGGGAAGCGCGCAAAGGGCAGGGTCCCGTGCTGGTGCTGGACGCGGGGGACTACAGCATGGGGACCGCGTTCGCCGCCGCCTCGCGCGAAACCGGAGGGGAACTGGAGCTCATGACCCACATGGGCTACGACGCGACCACCTTTGGCAACCATGAGTTCGACCTCGGGCCTGACGGCCTGGGCAGGTCCATCGGTGTGGCCGCCAAAGCAGGCAGGATTCCGGCGGTGGTCGCCTCGAATACAGATTTCGCGAAGCAAGATGCGACGCTGGGCGATCTCCAACGCCTGGCCAAAGATGGCGCGATCCGGCGTTACGTCGTGATCGAGCGCGGTGGAATTCGCTTCGGCATTTTCGGAGTGCTCGGCAAGGAGACCCAGATTTACACCGGCGGCGCGGGTGCTGTTACCTTCTCGGATGCCATTGAGACCGCCAAGGAGATGGTGAAGGTTCTCCGCGAGACGGAAAAGGTGGATGTGGTGATTGCTCTGAGCCACGGCGGCGTGCGGAAAGGACAGGACGGGCGTTTCAGCGAGGGCGATGACGTGCGTGTGGCCGACGTGCCGGGTGTCGACATCGTCATCGGCGGCCACAGTCACACCGAACTGCAGGAAGCGATCATGGTCAATGGCCGTGCGCCCCTAGTCCAGACCGGGCTGGAAAGCAGGAACCTTGGCGAACTGGTGATGTCCCTGGACGGCGGTAAGATTGCGGTCCAATCCTACGGACTCTACCCGATCAACGACAGCATTGCCGGCGAGATCGACAAACTCAAGAAGCTACCGCCGCCGGGCACCGTGGATCAGGGCAGTGTCGCCACCGGGGCGGGGAAAGACGGTGTCCGCGAGATCAAGGAATGGCAGGCGATCATGGATCACCTCCACAGCCTGCCGGTCAAAAACCCGGGCGAGCTTCCAGTGATCCCGGTGGATGAGCGCGCCGCGGAGGTCCGGGCGATCAAAGCGAGCTGATCGGGTTTGGACAGGATCTGAAGCAATTCAGGTGCCAACAATGGAGGTGATGAAGGAGACGCAGCAAGATGCAAGGGGCTCCGGCGCAGTGCGCCGAGGGGAATCGGCCATGGATTTCCATGGAGAGAAACCATTTTAACAAGGAGAGGAACATGAAAATAAGAATACCGTATGTGCTCGCCGCAATCATTGTCGGTCTGGCTTTTGTCGCCGGCCCGGCATTTGCGGCGGACAAGAAGCCCAACATCCTCGTCATCTGGGGCGACGACATCGGCACCTGGAACATCAGCCACAACAATCGCGGCATGATGGGCTACCAGACGCCGAGCATTGATCGCATTGCCAAAGAAGGCGTAGCCTTCACCGACTACTATGCGCAGCAGAGCTGCACAGCGGGTCGCGCAGCCTTCATTGGCGGTGTCGTCCCCGTTCGCACCGGCATGACCAAGGTCGGTCCGCCCGGCGCGAAGGAAGGCTGGCGGAAGTCCGACGTCACCATGGCCACGGTGCTCAAGGCCCAGGGCTACGCCACCGGACAGTTCGGCAAGAACCACCAGGGAGATCGCGATGAGCATCTGCCCACAATGCACGGCTTCGATGAATTCGTCGGCAGCCTTTACCACCTCAATGCCGAGGAGGAGGCGGAGAACCTCGACTACCCCAAGGACCCAGAATTCCGAAAGAAGTTCGGTCCGCGTGGCGTGCTCAAGAGCAAAGCCGACGGCAAGGGCGGGCAGACCATTGAGAACACCGGCCCGTTGACCAAGAAGCGCATGGAGACGATTGACGACGAAACCGTCGCCGCCGCCAAGGACTTCATCACCCGCCAGGCCAAGGCCGGTCAGCCGTTCTTCTGCTGGTGGAACGGCACCCGCATGCACTTCCGCACGCACGTGAAGGCCGAGCATCGCGGCATCTCCGGGCAGGACGAATACAGCGACGGCATGGTGGAACACGACATGCACGTGGGCGAATTGCTCAAGGTGATTGATGACCTCGGCCTCGCCGACAACACCATCGTGCAGTATTCCACGGACAACGGCCCGCATTTCAACACCTGGCCCGACGCCGCCAACACGCCGTTCCGCGGCGAGAAGAACTCGAACTGGGAGGGTGCCTATCGCGTACCCACGTTTGTGCGCTGGCCCGGCCATTTCCCCGCCGGCACGACCCTGAACGGCGTCGTTTCCCACGAGGACTGGCTGCCCACTTTTGCCGCCGTTGCCGGTGACACGGACGTGAAGGAGCGGCTCCTCAAGGGCACGACCATCAATGGCCGCACCTACAAGAACCACCTCGATGGCTACAATCTGCTCGACTACCTCAGCGGCAAGACCAAGGAGTCGCCCCGCAAGGAATTCATTTAGGTGAATGGCAAGAATAAATCATCCAAAAAATATCTGATGGACTGAGATCAGCGGCATACAGCACGATTGTCGAATGTCTAGGATCGTGTCGAATCCACGGGACAAAAGGCAAAAAAAGGTTTATGGCACATGGCGAGAATAAAACATCCGTCGCCAGCCTCAAATCGTCATGCGTGAAGGAATCCCGCGGCACTGATGCAACTCCCGCCTAATAAAAGGTGCCCCCCAATCCGCTATAATTAGGATTTTTTTGTTAGCGCATACCGCTTACACCGAGGATATTCATTACAACGCCTTAAAAGTTGGGTAAAAGACCCGCCTGCTTGCACAATTCATTGGCAGTAATTCGGTCAAAAGTCGTATGTCTTTTTACAGGAATAATCTTAGATCCATTTGTATATATGGAATGGTTATTGCCTTCTCGCAGCAGGTAGAAAGTATTTTCTTCTAAATACCGGATCAGATCACGCCGTTTGACAGACATTGTCAACCTCGATAGGTACTTGTTCAATGAGGCAACCACCTAACGGTATTTCCTTCCCCTGCTGTTGATAAGCTAGTATCATCTCGGAGATGGCATCTCTTACCATGGCCCGGCACTCGTCTATGTCCTTGCCTTCCGTAACTACCTCCGGCCACTCAATTAATTGTCCCATATAGCCGGAATCAATTTTCGTGTATTTTACCGTATAGTTACTTAGCATTTGTCCATTCCTTACAGATAACACTCAGCTTCCGCAATGATTGAAAATTCTTGCACTCATGCCTCTAGGCAACAATCCTTTCGCTCCGAGCAAGCCAAGGGATTTATGTACAACACATCGCATCCTTCGTATGTACCCGTAGCGTACCTCGGAAAATCGAAAATTGGAAGCATCTCCTCGCTCTACCGCTTCATTCAGGATCATTCATCGATGCTGATTTTCAGCTACCACGAGCCCTAGGGTGGCGCGGCGCCAATTACCGGCGGCACCTCCGCCGCGAAGTGCCGGGGACCATGTAGATACAACATCTTTCAGCGTGCAGGACAGGGGACCTTGAATCAACAACAGTGAGTTCCCCGGTCCGCTGCGATTGGATGAGCTGTTTCATGAATGAATGATTGATGATGCCTAAAGGGGTTTTCGCAACACCGCGATGAGCAGGACCCGCATTCCTGAAAGGCACTCGAATCGATTCACCATCCGTTCATGGAGGGCGCCGACAAGATACGCAACGGGATGAAACCGGAGATATTCCGGCCGGCCTTCAAGTAATCGGATTTCGACCACTTACAGCCCGGCCAGCTCGGCATAATGCCTGATGCGCCCCGGTGTATTGGCCCGATATAAGGTGGGAAAGGTGTCCGCTTCGGCTCGACCGCGCAACCGGTTGACCGTTTCATGGAGGCACTGCGAGGTGAGCCGCGCCACCACCGGCACATAATGCCGGGCGTTGGGCGTCTTACCGAAGAAACGGCCACCCGGGCGCAACACGCGCGCAATTTCGCGAAACACCCGGGCCGGTGACTCCAGGTGTTCCAGCACGTTGTTGCTGAACACCAGATCGAAGGTTGCCGCCGGGTAAGGAATGGATTCTCCCGAACCGATCTTGGCCTCGTCCTGGTTGGGATTATCAAGCACCCGCTGGTCCGGATCGATGCCACGGACGCAGCCCGCCACCCCTCGCAAATTCATCTGCCGCACATATCCGGAACCGGCCCCGAGATCGAGGACATCCGACTGGGGGCCAAGTGCCGTCAGGAGCAACTCCCGGAACAGCGCATTGTCCCAATTGTCGGAATAATGGGGATACAGTCCGCGATCGATACGCGAGATGAAACGCCTCATCATCAAATGCCTCTCATGCCGCGCTTCTCTTGTTGGGTGAGCCATCATCGCCAAGGTTGCCCCCGCAAGGCCTTCGGATCGATGTGTCGGAGTAAAATTTACTTTTCGGCTTCAATCAGCATGAACAAGCCCAGTCCCGGGCAATACCGCCGCAACCAGCGGCGCGGCCAGGTCCTTCCGGCGAGATCGAGCAGTACCCCTCGATGGCGTTGCCCCGCCAGGGACTCCAGCAAATCGCCGTGGGAGAGAACGATACGGATGTTCACCTCGCTGAAACCCGAAAACAGTTGCCGCGCTTCGGCGATGGAATAGGCCTTGGTGCCCGGGCTTTCCAGGTATCGGGCGTAGATCCGGTTCAGCGAAAGCCAGGGCCGCAATCCCAACAGGGCGTAGCGAACCCACAACATCAGGCCCACCAGGCTCCATTTGTGATACATCATGATCCGTGCCCCCCCCCC
>MNZR01000337.1:102-8763 GCA_001873705.1 Syntrophobacteraceae bacterium CG2_30_61_12 | reverse complement strand
GGGGTTGTCGCGGCGCCGCACCGGGGCGCGGTCCGCGGGCACTGCTGTTGATTCAAGGT
Source organism: Syntrophobacteraceae bacterium CG2_30_61_12 (assembly GCA_001873705.1). GTDB lineage: Bacteria > Desulfobacterota > Syntrophobacteria > Syntrophobacterales > DSM-9756 > CG2-30-61-12. Next base: position 8,704 of record MNZR01000337.1, on the reverse strand, counting down.
TCCCTCTTCCTCGGGGAGAGGGTCAGGGTGAGGGAAGATCGGCCCTGGAAGCCCCCCTCACCCCGAGCCTCTGATCCGAAGCGCGGGAGAGGGAGGGTTCAATCCACGTGAAGCCAACGCCGGTTCGGTTCGCCAGGGAGTCGGCAAGCGGTGGCTTGAACAAGGGCTCCGATAACCAGAGGAGGGGAACGATGAAAGCACCAGGGTTCGGCATGACGGTGACGGAACACCTGCTCCGGGAGCAGCGGCAAAATCCGGCGGCGACCGGTGCCTTCACGCTGCTGTTGAACGAACTGGTCATGGCCGCGAAGCTGATCAGCCGTGAAATCAACAAGGCCGGGTTGGTGGATATCTACGGTTACACCGGCGCCGAGAACGTGTACGGCGAGCAGGTGCGCAAATTGGACGAATACTCCCACCAGACCCTGGTGCGGCGGATGGTGCACACCGGGCAGCTCTGTGCCATAGCCTCGGAAGAGGATGCCGATCTGATCACGATTCCGTCGCAATACCCGGTGGGCGAATACATGTTTCTCATGGATCCGCTGGACGGTTCATCCAACATTGATGTGAACACCAGTGTCGGCACGATTTTTTCGATCCACCGCCGGTCCAACGGGCCGGGGCCGGTGACCCTGGACGAGGTGCTCAAGAAGGGCACGGAACAGGTGGCGGCCGGCTACGTGATCTATGGTTCCAGCACCATGCTGGTGTACACCACCGGGCAGGGGGTCAACGGCTTCACGCTGCATCCCAGCCTCGGCGAATTTCTCCTGAGTCACGAAGACCTCCGCATTCCGGCTCGGGGCAAGATCTACAGCGTGAATGAAGGCAACTATCAATACTGGGACGAACCGGTGCGCCGTTACGTGGATCATTTGAAAACCCCGGACCCGGCTTCCGGCCGGCCTTATACGTCGCGTTACATCGGCACCCTGGTGAGCGATTTCCATCGCAACCTGATGAAGGGCGGGATTTTCATGTACCCGGCCGACCATAAGGACTCGAAGAAGCCGCACGGCAAGCTGCGCCTGCTGTTTGAGGCGTCGCCCATGGCCTACGTCATTGAAAAGGCCGGGGGGGCAGCATCCGACGGGCGCCGGCGGATCCTCGATATCGAACCGGAATCGCTGCACGATCGGGTGCCGCTCTACATCGGCAGTCCCGAGGATGTGGCCGAGGCGGAGCGGTTTTTACGCGGCGAATGATGCGGTGAGGTCGTTTCCGTGCTGATCCTTGGCGTTGAAAGTTCCTGTGATGAAACGGCGGCGGCGGTGGTGGCCGACGGGCGCGCCGTTCTGTCCGATGTGGTGGCCAGCCAGATCGCCGTGCACCGGCCCTATGGCGGGGTGGTGCCCGAGCTGGCTTCGAGGAAGCACGTGGAAGCGGTGCTGCCGGTGATTCAGACGGCCATGGACCAGGCCGGTCTCGGGCTCGATGAGTTGGATGCGGTGGCGGCGACCCAGGGACCCGGCCTGATCGGGGCGCTGCTGGTGGGGCTGAGCGCCGCCAAGGCGATTGCCTATGCCGCCGGTAAACCGATGGTCGCGGTGAACCATCTGGAAGGGCATATGGCCGCGGCGTTTCTGGAGGCTCAACCGCCCGAACGGGCCTGGGTCTGCCTGGTGGTTTCCGGCGGCCACACCGCGCTCTACCGGGTGCAACCGGACGGCCGCGGTGAGTGCCTCGGCACCACCCTGGACGACGCCGCCGGGGAAGCTTTCGATAAGGTGAGCAAGGTCCTGGGGCTGGGCTACCCGGGCGGAGCAGCGATCGATCTGCTGGCTCGCTCCGGGGACCCGCGGGCGCACCGTTTCCCGCGGAGTTACCTGGAAAAAAATTCGCTTGACTTCAGTTTCAGTGGGCTCAAGACCGCCGTGGCCTATTTCGTGAAAAAATCCGGAGTTCCGGCAGCCGGGGCCCCCGGCGGCAGCCTGGAAGACCTGGCGGCGGCCTTTCAGGAAGCGGTGGTCGATGTGCTGGTGATGAAAACCCTGGCCGCCGCGGCCCGCTGCGGCGTCCGTGATCTGGCCGTGGTCGGCGGGGTGGCGGCCAACAGCAGGCTCCGGGAACGGTTCGAACTGGCAGCCGCAAGCGACCACCTGCGGCTCCACCTGCCGCCGCTTCGCTATTGCACCGACAACGCCGCGATGATCGCCGCGGCCGGCTACCAGAGTTGGCGTCGGAACGGCTTCTGCCGCGATCCGCTGAACCTGGACGCGCGCTCGCGCTGGCTCTGATGAATCTTTCCGCGCTGCCTGAGTGGCTCAGTCCGCAACAGTATTTCAAACAGTCCGGCAACCGCCCGCGCCGGCGCTTCGGTCAGAATTTTCTGGCCCAGCCGCAAACCGCCCGGCGGATCGTGGACTGCGCCCGGTTGACCGGTGCGGAAACGGTCATCGAAGTGGGCCCCGGCTTGGGTGCCCTGACCCGGCACCTGCTGCCCCAGGCCGGCCGGCTGGTGCTGGTGGAGCTGGACCGCGATCTGGCGGATTATTTGAGGGAGCGCGTTATCGGCCGCGAACCGCCGGTGGAACTGATCACCGGGGATATCCTCGAAGTTTCCCTGGCGGCGCTGGCGGACCGCTCGGCCGCCAGGCTGGTGCTGCTCGGGAACCTCCCCTACAACATCAGTTCGCCGCTCCTGTTCAAGCTGCTGGAAGCGGCCGCGGCGATCGACCGGGCGGTGTTCATGCTGCAACTCGAGGTGGCCGAACGCCTGACCGCCCAGCCGGGCACCAAAGCGTACGGGATCCTGAGCGTGCTGTTGAACTGTTACGCCGAAACCCGACTGTTGTTTCGGCTGGGCCGGAATCAGTTCTACCCGTCGCCGAAAGTGGATTCGGCGGTGGTCTCGATCGATTTTACCGCCCGCCCGAATCCGGACCCGGCTCGGCCTCCCTTTGAGGTGTTGCGCCGCCTGGTTAGTGTGGCCTTTTCCCAGCGCCGGAAAACGCTTCGCAACTGCCTGCGCCCGTTGGACGCCGACCGGCCTGGGTTTTCCGGGGCCGTTCTGGAGCAGCTCCAGATCGATCCGCGGCGGCGCCCGGAAACTCTCACTCCGAATGAATTCATGGCCATCACCCGAGCGCTGGGGAACCTAAGGGACTGAGCCAGGATGAGGCGCCATCACCATCTTTCCCACCACGAAGGACGCGAGGAGCACGCAGGGATTGGAGTGGGGGAAAATAATTCCGAATAGGTTACAGAGAAAATCTTGTTGAAAAAACAAGAAATTCTGGGTTACCCGTAGGGAGAGCACCGAGAGGAATTTTTTCGAATGAGTTTCTTCGTTGCTACCGTGCCCCTATGGTAGAATTTCCCTGGAACGGTCGAAATGATAACCAAGATCTCAGGGTCTCTGATAACCATTCAGAATGGCGAAAATTCAAATCCGAACCAGTTGGGAATATAATATACCATATCAAAAAGTTAGGTTGTGGAGGAATATGTATGTTGGTGCAGACCAAGGTACAGATCGAAAAGGAAAGTTTCGATTTCATCAAAAAGGCCTATAAGCAATTGAACTACGGAAGCTTGAGCGAGTATATACGGGATGCTGTGCAGGCCAAGATTCAGCAAGACCGCGGCATCATGCGTGAAATCAAACGGGCAGCGGCAATGGAGATGCTTGGCGACGCCGATCCGGACAATGTGTTTGAATCCATCGAAGGGGATGAATTTGAAAACCGGTGATATTTACTGGGTGAATCTGGAACCCACCCTGGGAGATGAGATCAAGAAGCAGCGTCCGGTCGTCCTTCTTAATCCGGGTCATGTCAAGCACCTGCGCCTGGCCCTTGTGGTCCCCGTAACCGGTTGGAAAGCTCAGTGGCGGGATCATCCCTTTTTCGTGTGGCTTGAACCTTCACCCTCGAATGGTCTGAGCAAACTGTCGGTAGTCGACTGTTTTCAGATCAGGGCCGTCAGCCATCAAAGGTTACAGCAGAAAATCGGCTCCATCTCGGCCGAGGAATTAGATCGAATCCAGCGGGCCATCGCCTTGATTCTCGATATCGATCCTGAACAGTGTCAATAAAGTGGAACCAATTATCAACCGCACCACGATCGGCGTTGCTCCAGCACCATCGCGGCCAGTTGTTCGGTGCCGGCAGGTCCTTCCTGGCAGCCGACCGGAGCGCTCCAAGCTGGGCCGCGGCAGCGCCTGTCCGCACCTGGAGAGCGCGCGCACGGCCGGTGCGTTACGCTTGACAAAGGCCCAGGTCCTTGTTACTGAACGAACCGGTTTTTAGTGGGACCGTTCCGCTTGGATCCTTTTCGGACCGAGACGGAAGGGCATGGGGAATGGCAGAAGCTTTTGAGACCTCAGGGCTGCCGGCCGTTGGCCTTCCGGACCCCAGGACTCGAGAGCTTTTCGTCATTTTGGACCGATCACCTGGAAAGGAGCCGTTATGCGCATCATCCGAACGATCCGTGAGATGCAGCAGCAGGCGGAAGCCTGGCGCCGGAGCGGGGAAGTCATCGTACTGGTGCCCACCATGGGCTATTTTCATGCCGGCCATCTGGCGCTCATGCGCCATGCCCGAAGCCTGGGCACCCTGGTGGGAGTGAGTCTGTTTGTCAATCCGACCCAATTCGCTCCGACCGAGGACCTGACCAGTTATCCTCGGGATTTCGATCGCGACCGGCGGTTGGCGGAAGAAGTCGGAGTGGATTTCATGTTCGTTCCCGAAGCCGGCGCAATGTACCCGAGCGGCTTTCAGACCCAGGTGGAAGTGACGGAGCTGACCCGGCCTTTGTGCGGGGCCACCCGTCCCACCCATTTTCGCGGGGTGACCACGGTGGTCGCCAAGTTGTTCAATATCGTGAAACCGCATGCGGCGGTCTTCGGCCGTAAGGATTACCAGCAGCTGATGGCTGTTCAGCGGATGGTCCGGGACCTCAATATGGAAGTGACCGTGGTCGGCCATCCGATCGTGCGCGAAGCCGACGGCCTGGCCATGAGCAGCCGCAACCAGTATTTGACTCCGGACCAACGCCGCCGGGCGCTGGTCTTGTCCGCGGCGCTTGACCGGGCGCGGCAGGTGTTTGCCGGCGGCGAGGTCCGTTCCGCGGTGCTCATCGAAGGCGTGCGCGAAGCCATCGGCAAGGTCCCGGAGGTGCGGCTGGACTACGCCGAACTGCGCGATCCGGAAACCATGGCCGCGCTGGAGCGGATCGATCGCCCGGCGCTGCTGGCGATCGCGGCCTTTGTGGGAAAAGCGCGACTGCTCGACAATGTGGTTTTGACCCCGAGCGCCTGAGCCCTGGATTCAAGCACCCGATCGCAACCAGCCGGAGGCCGCCATGCAACGCGTTATGCTGAAAAGCAAGATTCACCGGGCTCGGGTCACCGATGCCGATCTCGATTATGAAGGCAGTTTGACCATCGATCGGACCCTGCTCGAACTGGCGGATATTCTGCCCTACGAGCAGGTGAAGGTCTATAACGTCAGCACCGGGGCCCGGTTCGATACCTATGCCATCGCCGGTCCGGCCGGGGCCGGTGATTTCTGTTTGAACGGAGCCGCCGCCCGCCTGGGGGCGCGTGGTGATACCATCATCATCGCCACCTACGCTCAAATGGAAGACGCCGAAGCCGCTCGCTATCAACCCAGGGTGGTGCTGCTCGATGGTCACAACCGGCCGCGGCCGGTAACCAAGGCGGTCGCGGCCGTCGGGAACCATGCCTGATTAGTTTGCGAGGTTACGTTTTGGATTCGCGCGGAGGCGCGGAGTGCGCGGACAAGGCCCCTGAAACCAACCTCCGCGTCTCTGCGTCTCTGCGTCTCTGCGCGGAAATGAAGCTTCCGAGCGTTCCCGGGTAAGGCATGCGACCGCCGTCGGCGCCGGTGCATAGCGAGAGCGCTCGGTGGCGCTCGCGGCGTTCAATTTTATTTGCCAATGTTTCAGCTGAAAAGGGGGTACACGGCATGTCGATGTCATCTTTTTTATTCACCTCGGAATCGGTGACCGAAGGACATCCGGACAAGGTCGCCGATCGCATTTCCGATTCGATCCTGGACTCGATCCTCCAGGAAGACAAAAGCGGGCGGGTAGCCTGCGAAACCATGGTGACCACCGGGATGGCCATGGTCTCGGGGGAAATCACCACCTCGGCCTGGGTGGATATTCCGGAGATCGTTCGCCACACCATTCGCGATATCGGCTACCACGACTCGGCCATGGGCTTCGACTGGGAAACCTGCGCGGTGCTGACCAGCATCGACAAGCAGAGCCCGGACATCTCCATGGGTGTCACCGCCGGGGAAGGCCTGTTCGAAGAGCAGGGCGCCGGCGATCAGGGTCTGATGTTCGGGTTTGCCTGCAACGAAACCCCGGTGCTCATGCCGATGCCGATCTACTACGCCCACCGCCTCACCCGCAAGCTGGCGGAAACCCGAAAAAACGGGATCCTCGCTTTCCTCCGTCCCGACGGCAAGAGCCAGGTCACGGTGGAATATATGGATCATCATCCCCAGCGCATCGATACCGTGGTGGTCGCCGCCCAGCACAGCCCCGAGGTCACCTACAAGACCATCCAGGAAGGCATCATCGAAGAGGTGGTGAAGAAGGTCATTCCGGCCGACCTGATGGACGCCAAAACCAAATTTTTCATCAATTCCACCGGTCGCTTCGTGATCGGTGGGCCGATGGGCGACTGTGGCCTGACCGGCCGCAAGATCATCGTCGACACCTACGGCGGCCAGGGCAGCCACGGCGGCGGCTGCTTTTCCGGCAAGGACCCGAGCAAGGTCGATCGCAGCGCTTCCTACATGGCCCGCTACGTGGCCAAAAACATCGTCGCGGCCGGCCTGGCCGACCGGGTCGAGGTGCAGGTGGCCTACAGCATCGGCGTGGCCGAACCGGTGTCGCTGATGATCGATTCCTTCGGCACCTCGAAGATCCCGCCCGACCGGATCGCCGAAATCGTGCGCGAGGTGTTCAGCTTCAAGCCGGCGAACATGATCAGACAGCTACGACTGCTCCGGCCGATTTACAAGAAAACCAGCTGCTACGGTCATTTCGGCCGCAACGATCCGGACTTTTCCTGGGAAAATACGGACATGGCCGATGTGCTGCGGGACAAGGCAGGGCTTTAGGAACCGGCCCGGAATCCCCTCTTGCGGTCGCGAGAGCAACGAGGATCAGGTGGGAGTCCCGGGTGCGAGCCCGCTCCCACCCGGCGAGGCCGCTCGCGCGAGTGCGCCGGCAGGCGGTCGCTTTCCAACCACGAACTGGAGAAATGATGGAATTTGACGTTAAGGATCAAGGCCTGGCGGACAAGGGCCGCTTGCGGATCGAATGGGCGGCCCAGTCGATGAAGGTGCTGCGTTCGATCCAGGAACGGTTTGCCGTCGAAAAACCGCTGGCCGGCGTGCGTATCGCCGCCTGCCTGCATGTCACCACCGAAACCGGGATGCTGGCGAAAACCTTAAAAGCCGGCGGCGCCGACGTGCGGGTGTGCGCATCGAATCCACTCAGCACCCAGGACGATGTCGCGGCGTCCCTGGTGGTCAACGACCAGATCAGCGTGTTTGCGATCAAGGGCGAAGACAAGGACACTTACTACCGCCACATCCATGCGGCGCTCGCTCACAGCCCTCAGATCACCATGGACGACGGGGCCGATCTGGTGAGCACTCTCCATTCGAATCGCACCGAACTGCTCCCCACCATCATCGGCGGCACCGAAGAAACCACCACCGGGGTGATTCGGCTGCGTAGCATGGCGGAAACCGGTGTGCTGCGCTACCCCATCGTGGCGGTCAACGATGCCGACACCAAGCATCTGTTCGACAACCGCTACGGTACCGGTCAGAGCACGCTGGACGGGATCATTCGGGCCACCAACCGGCTGGTGGCCGGCTCCACCTTCGTGATCAGCGGCTACGGCTGGTGCGGTCGCGGCGTGGCGATGCGCGCGGCCGGCATGGGGGCCAAGGTGGTGATCACCGAAGTGGACCCGCTGCGCGCCCTGGAAGCGGTCATGGACGGCTATCAGGTGCTGCCCATGGAGACGGCGGCGCGACTGGGCGATTTCTTCTGCACGCTCACCGGAGACATCCACGTGATCCGCAAGGACCACTTCGAAGTCATGAAGGACGGGGCCATCGTCTGCAATTCCGGCCACTTCAACGTGGAACTGGACCTCGACGCCCTGTCCGCCCTGGCGGTCAGCCGGCGTCCGATCCGCGAGTTCGTGGAAGAATTCCAGCTGGCCGACGGGCGCCGCATCTATGTTCTGGGTGAAGGCCGTCTGGTCAACCTGGCGGCGGCGGAAGGGCACCCGTCCAGCGTGATGGACATGAGCTTCGCCAACCAGGCCCTGTGCGCGGAATTTCTGGTGGTTAACGCCGGCCGTTTGGAATCGACGGTGCACGGCGTGCCGCGGGACATCGATCGGATGATCGCCCGGCTGAAACTGGCCAGTATGGGCGTGGTCGTCGATCAACTCACCGCGGAACAGGATAAATACCTGCATTCCTGGCAGATGGGCACCTAACCGTGGGCCTGGCCGGGGTTCGGGTTGGTTTGTGGGGTCGCCTGCCGGCCGGGCTGTGGATCGTTCTGGCCCTGGCTTGTACCGGAGAACCGGTGC
>MNZR01000041.1 GCA_001873705.1 Syntrophobacteraceae bacterium CG2_30_61_12 | reverse complement strand
CGAGTTCAACACCGCCACCAATCCCAAAACCAACCTGGCGAGATGCTTCCGTTGTCGGAAAAACTTCAACCCCATCGACATGGTGATGACCGTTAAATGCTGCAATTTCCGTGAGGCCGTCGAGTTGATCGAGGGTCTTCTCCACCACTAACGGCATCGCCTCTTTTGCCCTGCGGTGATTGCATCCTCGCGGAAAACAGGGTCAAATAAACTGAGACCGGTCGAGTCAAATATGTTGGGACGTAGCAGAGAAGCACGCAAATTGCTCGCCACCGACTCGGAACTCCAAACCATCGTGAGCGATCGCAACAGCGATCGAACCGGGGAAGCCTGCTGGTATCGTTTTGTCAGTCGGATTTCCAACCAGGTCCTGGTGAAAAGCTCCCGGCACCTGCTCGACCAACTGGCCGGCGGACAACTGTTCAACGTGTTCAGCGCCATCGGTTCAGCCGGTGCCCTGGCCGGGGTTCTGGCACCCTACTTTCTGGCCTATGATCAATTCACCCGCGATCGCGCTTTGACCGATGAGATGCTGGCGCGGTTCCCAGCCGCTCGATCCGCCACTCCGAACCGCCACCTCGAGTCCCCTCGAATCGCCCATTTCACCGATACCCTCCAGGAAATCAATGGGGTGGCCCTGACCCTCCAGCAGCAGATCAAAAACGCCGTGCGTACCGGGAAGGACCTGACCCTGATCACCTGCGATCAAGACCCGGGCGAACCTTGGGAGGGGGTGATGAATTTTGCGCCGGCGGGGGAATACCGGCTGCCGGAGTACCCGGACCTGACGCTGCGCATCCCCCCGTTTCTCGATATGCTGCGCTACTGCTACGAAGAAAATTTCACCATCATTCACAGCGCAACTCCGGGGCCGGTGGGATTGGCCGCGCTGGCCATCGCCAGGATTTTGCATCGACCGATTCGCGGCACCTACCACACGTCGCTGCCCCAATACGCCGGCCAACTCACCGGAGACCCTTCCCTGGAACAGCTCACCTGGAAGCTTGTGCTCTGGTATTACAACCAAATGGAAACGATTTACGTTCCGTCCAAGGCCACCGGGGCTGAATTGATCGAACAGGGGGTGGCACCCGAGCGCATCCAGGTTTATCCACGCGGAGTGGATTTGGAACAGTTCCATCCCGACAAACGTTCCACCCGGTTGGGGCTCAACCCGGTGCTGAAAAATCGGCTAAAACTGCTCTATGTCGGGCGCGTTTCCCGGGAAAAGGACCTGGAAACGCTGGTGGAGGCTTTTCGCCGCATCCATGGCCGCTGCCCCGATACCGCCCTGGTGGTGGTCGGCGAAGGGCCTTACCTGGCCGAAATGAAGCAGCAGTTACGCGATCTCCCCTGTGTTTTCACCGGGGTCCTGCGCGGCGACGAGTTGTCCGGGGTTTACGCCGCCTGCGATCTGTTCGTTTTCCCCAGCACTACCGACACCTTCGGCAACGTGGTGCTGGAAGCCCAGGCTTCCGGTCTGCCCGCGATCGTGAGCGATCAGGGGGGGCCGCGGGAAAACGTGGTGCCCGGAAAGTCCGGCCTGGTGGTTCGGGCCAAGGACGCAGAAGCCCTGACCGAAGCGATCATCGGTCTCATTCGCGACCCGCTCAGGCTCCAGGCCATGAAGCGCCATGCCCGCCAGACCATGGAGCAGCGCTCGTTCGAAACAACCTTCGAGGCCACCTGGAAAATCTTTGTCGGCGACGCGGCGGAACCGGAGCCGGCCCTGTCCGAAGCGGTCTGATCAGGCTCGAATAGCCGACTTGCGTCGGCTGTCCAATTCGGTTATCCTAGCGGTGACATGTTACTGCTTGGGAGGATAAATAATGGCGCTGAATACATCGGAAAAGACGTCCAGATACCGGGAAAAGTTGCGGGCTCAAGGTCTTAGGCCCGTTCAGATTTGGGTCCCAGACACCCGATCCGAAGCTTTGGCGGAAGAGGTCAGACGACAGTCCATGAGGGTCAGTCGGAAAAAGGATTCGGATTTGATGGATGAACTCGACAGCGCCGCCGCTCAAACCGAGGACTGGACATGGTGAAGCGGGGGGATGTGGTGATCGCGGTCTTTTCGGGCGACTACGGGAAACCAAGGCCCGCGGTAGTGGTGCAGACTGATTTGGTCAATATGACACACAGCAGCATGGTGCTCTGTCCGATAACGAGCCATCTGGAGAACGCGCCATTGTTTCGACTGGAAGTCACTCCCTCGGCGCTAAACCGTCTTGAACAGCCTTGCCAGATCATGGTGGACAAGATCACTACCATCCGCAAGGACAGACTCCGAAACGTGATCGGACGACTGGACCAGGATACGATGATTCGAGTCAACCGCTCGCTGGCATTCTGGCTCGGATTGGCATAGCTCCCACGGGATTTGGGCTTTTGCAATAAGGGGTCGGTTGCACTCCGGCGATGGGATTTCCCGACCGGTCGACTTCCCCACCAAACCTATACCGCGAACGGCTAAGAACTGAACTTTCCAGTCTCGCGTCCAGGGGGAAAAATCCCTTGAATACCAACGGTTGTGCTGGATCGAAATATTCCAGATATAACCCGTGCGCAGTATAGAAGCATTTTTGTCGGCCCTCAGGAAGCAGAGTTTCTTCAAAAATGAAAACACCAAGGGACGCGTCCTCTGGTGCATCGCCTTCCACCAGAAGCGTGCTCCGGGTCGACGTCCGGCATTCCGCGCGAGCGGGTTCATCCTGCTTTTCCTGATCATCAGCCTTCCCTTCATCACCCAGGTGTCGGCTCAGGCGTGGCAACCTCAAGTCGCATCAGGGCTGGCGTGGGTCATTGCTCTCGTCGCTGCCGCGAATCCTTTTTTTAACTTCGCTCCTCATTGCTGGGTCCCTCCATTTCCGAGTTTTAGAGCCGTCCGGGATCGGCGCCCGCCCGCTCCAGGTGTTGAGCGGCCCCGGCGTCGGCAACGCATGACCCCGCTTGCATCGCGGTTGGGTCAAGATTGCAGGCTCAAGGTGAAAAACTGACGGCAATCGCTTGAATTCATCATGACTTTTCCGCCGGTGCGTGGCTGTCACGGATTCTCCATCGACCGATCACCCGAGCGTCATATTGGCTCTGTTAAATGCAACCGGTAGCCGGTGGCTATGCGAACGCGCGCAAACACATGCAACCCGGGGAGACAAGTCGATGACCAGGGAGACCGCGATGGGTGACGGTGCGGCGGTGCGGCCGCAAAGCTCGGTGAGGGCGGCACGGGACGAGGATCTGCCGGCGGTGCTTCGCCTCCTCGAACAGTTGGGTTACGAAGCGGAAAGCCCCCGGGTCGCGCCGGTTTGGAAGACGCTCCTGGCCGATCCCCAATACAACATCCTGGTTGCCGTGGCCGATGATGAAGTGCTCGGACTGATCACCATGCGGGTCCATTTGTGCTCCGCCTACGCGGTCGTCAGGTGACCCTGGAAGAACTGGTGGTGCGCGACGATCAGCGGGGCCGGGGATTTGGTCGCCTGCTGGTGGCCGCGGCCAAACGCCACGCCGCATCGGTCGGTGCCGTTCGCCTGGAAGTGCTCTGCAGCCAGGCGCGGGAAAGCAATCGGCGCGGGTTCTATCGGAAAAACGGCTTCACGCCGGCGGCCAGCCAGGTCTATCGGATCGATCGGCGCCCGGCCGGTCGGCTGGAACCAGCGGTGTGCTCATGAACGGCAACGGCTCCGGCAAAATCTGTCTGTATGGGGGGCCGCTTTACGACGGGCAGCGACTGATCTCCCGCGGCCTGCTGGTGTTCGACGCGGTGGGGATCGAGACGGTGGGCGAGGGAATGGTTCCGCCCGCCGGGACCCGGCCGATCGATGTGGGTGGTCGCCTGATCGCCCCCGGGCTGGTGGATCTGCATTCGGACGCCCTGGAAAAGTGTATCGAAATGCGGCCCGGCGTCATGTTCGATGCTCTGTTCGCTCTGCAAAACCTCGATCATCGTCTGGCCGCCTGCGGCATCACCACCTTCTGCCATGCGGTGAGTTTCGCCGACAGCGAACTGGGCCTGCGCTCCGCCACCGAGGCCGAACGCCTCGCTCGCCTCCTGAGTCTGTTCAACTCGGCCGCGGTTGATCGAAACTATTTGCCGGCCGCTGGCTCGGCTGCAACAACGCCGGCAGCGGCAATTGCGGGGTAAGACGGCCACCACCAGGGTCAACTTCTTCACCATGGTACGGGGGGAAGGATATCACTGCGGCCCTCCTGGGGCGTCAAGATGTGCTGAAGGTGATCGACCAGGGCGCCGACGACACCACCAACGCGGTCAGTCAATACGGACCCGAATCGGGGCCCGCGCTGTCGCCATCGAACGGGCGCCGGGTCTCGCCGAGTAAGGCTGAGGCGAGCAAACGAAGCCGGGCCGATGGCTCATCGGCGCCGACAATGGTATTGGTGCCGGACCGGTCCAGCGGTCCCGGGACCGGACCAACCGTTGCCGCGGCCAACACTGCAACCCGAGACAAAGGAGAGCCGGGATGGATCGGAAGCTCAAAAGGAAGTTCAAGGAAGGCCTGCAGTCGATGTTGCAGGGTCTGAGCCAGGCGATGCACAAGCCGTTTGCTGGTGAGGAAACGGTCGGGGTTGCCCCGGCTCCCGCCGAGGTCATCGAAAAGGCCGGGATCGAGCGTGATCGAGAGCTGGTGCTGCTGATTCAAAACCATTACCGCCGCCTGGCCTGGGAAATCGCGCGGACCCTGGAGCGCATCGATGACGATGGGTTCGGCATCTGCGAGCACTGTGGTGAACCGATCGGGATCAAACGCTTGCAGGCGCATCCCACCACCACCACCTGCATCGACTGCCAACGCCGGATCGAACTCAACAGCCGCCTGTCCGGGGCGGCCGCAAGCCGGCACGGCGGGGAACGCTGGTTGGATTAGCGCGCTGGCCCGGGGCGGCGGGCCTCCAACAAAACCATCGTCTCGCGATTGTGACGAGCTTGTTACCCTCACGTCATCTGGACGCCACATTTCTAGGGTCTATGGGATGCCGAAAGACTGGTGACCGATATCAAACGGAGACGCCGAGAGGAAACCGGCCGATGGTTAGCGTGATGGCTCTGATCGCCTGCGGATGTGTGCTGATCCTGATGGTGCTGCTCAAGGTGACCTGCTTTCCCGACCATGCGCCCAACACCGACATCCTGATCGATCTGTTGAACCGTCTCGGCGCCGCGGCATCCAACTCCCAACCCGGCAACCGCCGGTCAAATCGTGAGGTGACTGATGGCGGAGCGACTACGCCTGCTGGTTCTGTGCGTTCACAACAGCGGCCGCAGCCAGATGGCGGCGGCGTTTCTGAATCGTCTGGGTGCTGATCTGCTGACGGCCGAGAGTGCCGGTCTCGATCCCTGTCCGCTCAATCCCCTGGTGGTTAGCGTAATGCGGGAAGCCGGCTACGATATCTCCGGGAATCAGCCGCAAAGTGCCTTTCAGCTCTACAAGGAAGGGCGCCTCTACGATTTCATCATCACCGTGTGTGACGAATCGGTGGAAGATCAATGCCCCACCTTTCCCGGGGTCAGCAAGCGATTGCACTGGCCGTTCCCCGATCCACATGCGACGGTGGGAACGGCGGAGCAGCGCCTGGCTCAAGTGCGAGTGATCCGCAACCAAATTCAGGCGCGGGTTGTGGAATGGATCGAAAAGCTACGGCGGGAAGGCGGGTAAATCCTGACGACCGTCGAAGACTCGGAAGTATGTTACCGGAGTTCTCCCTTTTGGTAAAATGACCGGCAGGTTTGCGACCGTGCCGTTGCCGACCGATTCCCCGGCGACGGCACGGGGAGTCACGGCGACCGCGGCCGGCACGGCCCGCGGCCTTGTTCGCCGCGGTCCACCATGGCCTGGAATTCATCCGCCATGATGTGCATGTGTTCGGCCTGGGCGCTCGGCTTTTCCGCCGCCGCAGCCGATTCTTCGGTATTGGCCGTGGTAGCTTCTACTTGAAATGGCCCCAACGATGATCAAGACCATCGCGCGGTTGTGTTTTGCGCGGTGCATGATGCCCGCGCTCACAGTTCTTGCAAGATTTCCACCTTACCCCTGCTTTTTTGCTGCTCGATCCAGGCCTGCCAAAGCTGCTGCTGCTTCATGGCGAGGATTTGCTTTTCCGTTTCCGGTCGAGCCCGCTCCTGATCGTCAGGAGAAGGGTCCTGTTTGCCCAGAAATTCACAGACCACCAGTTCATTGCCCAGCTTGATCGGCTTCTCCGGAAACAGTCGCGAACTGTTCAAGGCAAACACCTGGTCGCTCGCTTCGCCGAAAAGACGCAGGCTGGTGGAGGGTTTCTTTCTCGAAAACCAGTCGCTTTCCAGGTATTCGAGTCCGGCCGCGGTCGCGGCCTGCTTCAGGCCGGCCCCGCTCCTGGCGGTATCGAGCAGGTCGGCGGCGGCTTTTTCCGCCGCCTGGAGGCCCTGATCCACCTTCAAATCTTCAGCGATCCGGTCCCTGACCGCCTCCAGCGGACTCGGTTCCGCCGCCTTCACCCCCTTCACCTGGGCAACCAGGTAGCCACCGGCCCATTCCAGCAGCGGGCTCACCTCGCCTTCGTTGAGACTGAACAAGGTGCCCAGCAGTTTGGGATCGGGATCGATTCCCGGCAGCGGTCCGCGTTCCGGAATCCAGGTTTCGGGGGCTTCCAGGCCGAGTTTCTCGACTGCCGCCGCTTTCACCACGTCGCCTTCGGCCAGGGCCACATCGGCGAAATCACGCGCCTTCCCGAAGGCGATGTCCCGGGCCTTATCGTTTTTGAGTTTAGTCTCTATCTCAGCGGTGGCCTGTTCCAGGCCGCGAGTGGTTTCCTCGCGGACCTCTTCCACCTTGATAATGTGAAAGCCGAACTGGGTCCGAACCAGATCGCTCACCTCCCCCACCTTCATGGCGAAAGCCGCGTCCGCGAAGGCCGGCACCATCCGCTCATGAGTGAAGAAGCCCAGGTCTCCACCCTGGGCGCCGGCGGAATCCTGGGAATGCTTCTTGGCCAGTTCGGCAAAATCGGCGCCTTGCCGCTTCGCTTCCGCCAGCACCTTTGCGGCCGCCGCCTTGACCTTGGCCACCTCATCCGCCGGGGCGTCTTCGGCCACTCGGAACAGAATGTGCCGCGCCCGGACTTCCTTCTGCTGATGGAATTCATCCGGATGTTCGGAATAATAGGCGGCGATGGCGGCCGGATCGACCTGCATCTCGGCAACGTGATCGGCGCTCTTGAAGGCCACCCAGGCGAACCGGCGCTTCGCCGGTTCCATGTAGCGATCCTGATGCTGCTCGTGGAAGGTCTTGATCGCCGCGTCATCGGCCGCGGTCTTGGGCTGGAAAGCGCTCGGTTGGATCCGCGCGAACCCGACCTGGATTTGCGCATGATCGAAGAGCACCTGGGCGGCGACCGTTTCCCGGGTGACCAGGGCCTGGGAGCGGATAAACTGTTCGATCTTGGCGATGGTCAGGTCCTGATGGAGCTGCTGTTCGAACTGCTCCGGGGACATGTGGTTCTGGCGCAGCAGGAACAGGTAACGGTCGTGGTCGAACTGTCCATCGCTCTGGAACGCGGGGTAGGTGGCGATTTGCTGCCGCACTTCGGCGGTGGTGGCTTCGATCCCCATTTCACCGGCGGCCTTGATCACCAGGGTGCGGTCGATCAGCATGTTCAGGGCCTGCTGCTTCAAATTGAGCCGGCTCAGCAGTTCCGGCGACAGCTGGTTGCCGAACCGCTGTCGGTAATTTTGCAGCAGTTGATCGTAAGCCTGCTGGTGCTCGGCGATGGTGATGAAGTGATCGTCCACCCGGGCGATTCGGCTGGCCTTTTCGGACCGATAGGAATAGCCGCCCCAGAAAATGAACACGATGACGATGGCGAACAGCGCCACCTTGATCAGCCAGGATGTGGCGTGTTTACGAAAAATCTGAAGCATGGGACCGATCGAGCTCCTTTCCCGAATTGCGGCGGGGACCGACCTCAAATGGCGTGGAAGCTGCGTTCAGTTGATGGAAATTTCCCCGTCCATTGAAGGCACCGTGGATTTGCGGATGAACAGAAGGTAGAGCAGGGCGCCCACACAGGGCAGGGACGATACCAGCAGAAACCAGCCGATCTTCTTTCCGCGGGTCGAAAAACGGCGCTTCGGGATGTCCTGGATGGCCCAAAAGGTGGGCGCCATGGGCAGGATAAACATGGCCATCATCAGCAGCATCCTGAGGGGCATGAATCAAGTTCCTTTCTCGTGCTCGCCGAGGGCGGAGGCCTGGGCCAGGCGCTGTTCCAGTTCCGCGCTCAGCCGTGCCAGTTCCGCTGCCGGCGCTTCCCAGGCCTGGTCCCAGAGCGCGGCCAGTTCCGCTTCGATGGACTGTATAATCTTTTGCGCCCGGCGTCGCAAGAAATTCTTGTGGCGGCGGTGGAACCGCAGCGCCAGCAGCAGGTGGAGCAGGGCCAGGACGGCGAGGGCGGCCAGGCCCCTGGGACTGAACAGGCCGCTGAGAAGCGCGCCGAACAAGCCAGTGAAGTTCGCTACAGTGGGGGAATCCAAGGCCTGGCGCCAGGTTTCCGGGCCGCCCAGGGCGAGCAAGAAGATCGCGCCCAGCAGGGCGTTGCTCATCAGTTGCAACGCGCGGAACCCGGGCCGCGGCAGGGGCCTGAGATCGCGCGCCCGGGCGGTCGCCGCCTGCGTCATCCGGTCGCCCAGCAGTTCCGCTGCCGCGCCCTGGTCCAGCACCCGGTGCAGACTGAGCGCGGCCGGTTCCGGTACCTCGCGGCGCAGCAGCAGGAGTTCCACTTTGGTGCGCAGTCGCTGCCACCGGCGGCTGAAGGCCGCGGTGACCGGCTTCGGTTCGAGGATCTCCAAAGCATCGCCGGGACGGCTTCGCTGCTCCTGCTTCAAGCGCCAGTGCCGGCTGATGGCGAGCAGCCCGCGGCCGGCGCCGATCAGGGCGGAGGGGTCCTCGATCCGGTCGATCAACCGGTCGGTGAGGTCCCGGCTCAGCCAGTCGGCGATCGCCTGGCGCCCCTCCTGCCGGCATTGGTCGAGTTGCGTGTCAAGGTCCTGGCGCAGTTCGCTCAAGATCTGACGGAGGTCTTCCAGGCTGCGCAGTTCCCGGCGTTTCGGGAGATGGTCCTGCGGCACCGGGATTTCAAGGAAATCACGGCGATCAAGACCGCCTTCGGGAGATGGTCCTGCGGCACCGGGATTTCAAGGAAATCACGGCGATCAAGACCGCC
>MNZR01000377.1 GCA_001873705.1 Syntrophobacteraceae bacterium CG2_30_61_12 | reverse complement strand
CACCGGGGTGGTGACGCTGCCGGAAGGCGTGGAAATGGTGATGCCGGGCGATAACATCAACATGGAGGTGGTGCTGATCACGCCGGTGGCGTTGGAGAAGGAACTGCGCTTTGCGATCCGCGAAGGCGGTCGTACGGTGGGGGCCGGGGTGATCACGGAAATCATCGAATAGGCGCGGGCGACCAACGCAACGACCCAAGCCGTGGATTTTGCCGCCTGTAACAGGCATGAATAGGAACGACTGCAATGATGACCATGAACCAACGCATCCGAATCCGTCTGAAAGCCTACGACCACAAGCTCCTGGACCAGGCCGCCAGCGAAATCGTCGGCACGGTGAAGAAGACCGGGGCGCGCGTTGCCGGCCCGATCCCGCTGCCCACCAAAATCCACAAATACACCGTGTTGCGGTCGCCGCATATTGATAAGAAATCGAGAGAACAGTTTGAGATTCGCGTCCATAAACGTCTTGTGGATATCTTGGAGCCGACCCAGCAGGCCGTGGACAGCTTGATGAAGCTGGACCTGTCGGCCGGGGTTGACGTGGAGATCAAACTGTAGGCCCGAGGCGGCCGGACTTTGGGAAAGAGAGCATGGCAATGGTCAAGGCAATAGTAGGACGAAAAATTGGGATGACCCGGGTCTTCGCCGAAGACGGGAGGTCGGTGCCGGTCACCGTGGTGCAGGCCGGCCCCTGTGTGATCACCCAGATCAAGACTCAGCAGCGCGACGGCTATCAGGCGCTCCAGGTCGGCTTCGGCGCTTGCCGTGAACAGCGCGTCACTCGCCCACTCAAGGGCCATATGGACAAGGCCGGCAAGGGTTATTTTCGGGTGCTCAAGGAATTTCCCACGGACGACCCCGGGGCCTATGAACTGGGCCAGGAGATCCGGGCCGATGAGTTCGAGGTGGGCGAACGGATTGATGTCAGCGGGGTCACCAAGGGCAAGGGTTTTGCCGGTACCATCAAGCGCTGGGGGTTTCAGCGCGGTCCGGTGACCCACGGTTGCAAGAATATTCGTGAACCTGGTTCCACCGGTTGCGCCACCTATCCGGGTCGAGTGATCAAGGGCAAGAAGATGCCCGGGCAAAAAGGCAACAGGAACAAGACGGTGCTGAACCTGACGGTGGTCGATGTGCGACCGGAGGACAATCTGCTCCTGATCAAGGGAGCGGTGCCGGGGGCCGACAACGGCATCGTGTTCATCCGGAAAACCAATCGCGCCTAGGGATAGAGGGTCATCATGCCGAGTGTGGATGTGTACGACAACAATCGTGAAGTGGTGGATCGGCTGGAGCTGCGCGAGGACATATTCGCAGTCGCGGTGAACCCTCACGTGTTGCACGAAGTGGTGCTGTACCAACTGGCGAAACGCCGGTCCGGGACGGCCAAGGTCAAGGGGCGCAGCGAAGTCAAGGGGGGTGGGCGCAAACCCTGGCGGCAGAAGGGTACCGGGCGCGCCCGCTCGGGCACCAGCCGGTCTCCGATCTGGCGCGGGGGTGGCACCATTCATGGGCCGCAGCCGCGGGATTACACCATGAGTGTGCCGAAGAAGGTGCGCAAGCTGGCGTTGAAGATGGCGCTCAGCCAAAAACTTCTGGACCGGGAATTGACCGTGGTCGATCGTTTCGGCCTGGAGCAGATCCGGACCAGGGACTTTATCCAGATCATCGATCGATTTAAGCTGGAGAAGCCGCTGGTGGTGATCGCCGAGCGTGACGAGATTATCGAGAAGTCGGCGCGGAATATCCCCAACTTGAAGGTGCTCCGTTCGGAAGGCCTCAATGTTTATGACGTGCTGAACCACCATACCCTGGTCCTGACCAAGGACAGCGTGGGCAGAATTGAGGAGGCATTGAGCCGATGAAGGAGAAAGCCTATCAAACCCTGAAGCGCCCGTTGATCACCGAAAAGAGCACGGCGGGAAAAGAGCAGTTCAACAACCTCTATTTTGAGGTCGACCGGGGGGCCAACAAGATCCAGATCAAGCAGGCCGTGGAGCAGATCTTTCGGGTCAATGTCTTGCAGGTGCGGACTGCCATGGTCAAGGGCAAGCTCAAACGAGTGGGGCGCCACACCAGCAAGACCCCGGATTGGAAAAAGGCCGTGGTGACGATCAAGCCCGGCCAGCGGGTGGAATTCTTCGAGGGGGTCTAGGCAGCGTCGGCGGGCGGCTGCAGCGAGCTTTCAGGTCCAAGCAGGATAAAGAGGAATCTCATGGCTATCAGGAAAATCAATCCCAGGAGCCCCGGAGGCCGGTTCCAGACTTACTCCAATAACGAGGAGATCACCCGGAGTGAGCCTGAGAAAAGCCTGGTGGTGTCGCTGAATAAAGGCGGCGGTCGCAACAACAATGGGCGCATCACGGCGAGACATCGCGGTGGTGGCCACAAACGGCGCTACCGGATCATCGATTTTAAACGCAATAAGGATGGGATCCCGGCCAAAGTCGCGACCATCGAGTACGATCCCAACCGATCGGCCAATATCGCCCTGCTCCATTACGTGGATGGCGAGAAGCGCTACATCCTGGCTCCGGTCGGCATGGTGGTCGGCGATGAGATCCTCACTGGAGAACACGCCGATATCAAGCCGGGCAACTGTCTGCGGCTCGAAAACATGCCGCTTGGCAGTGTGGTCCACAACATCGAAATGTTTCCCGGCAAGGGCGCGCAATTGGCGCGTTCGGCCGGGACCAGTGCCCAGTTGATGGCGAAGGAAGGCAAGCATGCGATTTTG
This sequence comes from Syntrophobacteraceae bacterium CG2_30_61_12, assembly GCA_001873705.1. GTDB lineage: Bacteria > Desulfobacterota > Syntrophobacteria > Syntrophobacterales > DSM-9756 > CG2-30-61-12. The sequence goes on along the minus strand of MNZR01000377.1, from coordinate 29,146 downwards.
CGGCTGCCGTCCGGAGAAATGCGGATGGTGCCGATCCTGTGCAAAGCCACGGTCGGTCAGGTGGGCAACATCGAACATGAAAATCTGTCGATCGGTAAGGCCGGGCGCACACGCTGGCTGGGCAGGCGGCCCCATGTTCGCGGCGTGGCCATGAACCCGGTCGATCACCCGATGGGTGGCGGCGAAGGCCGCAGTTCCGGTGGGCGCCATCCATGCACCCCCTGGGGTAAGCCGACCAAGGGCTATCGGACGCGTAAGGCCAAGAACAGCGATAAGCTGATCATTCGTCGCCGCAAAAAATAAAGTAAGGAGGAAAGGGTGCCTCGTTCGCTTAAAAAGGGACCTTTCGTTGATGATCATCTGCTGAACAAAGTGCTCCACGCCCAGCAGACGGGAGACCGCAGGGTGATCAAAACCTGGTCGCGACGCTCGACAATTGTCCCGGAATTCGTCGGCATCACGCTTGCCGTGCACAACGGCAAGAAATTTATTCCCGTGTTCATCAGCGAAAACATGGTCGGACACAAGCTGGGTGAGTTTTCGCCGACCCGGACCTTCTATGGCCACTCTGGGGACAAGAAGTCGCGGGTGAAAGGGAAGAAGTGATGGAAATTCGGGCTGTTTCCAAGTACCTGAGGATTTCGCCGAGTAAGGCACGGCTGGTGGTCGACTTGGTGCGCAACAAGCCGGTCGATCAGGCCTTGACGTTGCTCAAGTTCACCCCGAAAAAGGGAGCTCGCTTGGTCAGTAAGACCCTGCGATCCGCCGTGGCCAACGCCGATCAATCGGAAGAGATGGATATGGAGAGTCTGTTCATCAAGTCCATTTATGTGGACGAGGGCCCTCGGTTGAAACGCTGGCAGCCGCGATCGATGGGGAGAGCGAACAGGATCATCAAGCGAACCAGTCACATCACCGTTGTTTTGGCTGAAAAGTAGTGGAGGTGCGGTTTGGGACAAAAAGTCAACCCAGTTGGATTTCGTCTTGGCGTCATTCGGTCGTGGGACTCCAAGTGGTTCGCGACCAAGGACTATGGAAAGCTGGTTCAGGAAGACAGCTTGATTCGCAAATTCATCAAGAAGCGTCTGTATCATGCCGGGATTGCCAAGATCGAGATCGAGCGCGCCGCCAACCGGGCTAAAATCAGGATCCACACGGCCCGTCCAGGAATCGTGATCGGCAAAAAGGGAGCGGAGATCGAAGCCTTGAAGCGAATCCTGGAACGCCAATTCAAGCGTGAACTGCTGCTTGATATCCAGGAAGTTCGCCGCCCGGAACTGGATGCCACCTTGGTGGCGGAAAACATCGCGCTGCAACTGGAGCGGCGGGTGGCCTTCCGGCGGGCCATGAAGCGCGGCGTATCGTCGGCGCTGAAATTCGGTGCCAAGGGCGTTCGGGTGGCCTGTGCCGGTCGGTTGGGCGGTGCTGAAATGGCTCGACGCGAGTGGTACCGTGAGGGCCGGGTGCCGTTGCACACCCTCAGGGCCGACATCGATTACGCGATTGCCGTTGCCCGCACCACCTACGGGGTCATCGGGGTGAAGGTGTGGATATTCAAAGGCGAGGTGCTGCCCGAGTGATCAGCCCAGCAACCAACGGCGCGGCTTCGATGGGGCAGCGATGCCGTGGAAATGGCAGCCATCGGGTGGCCTGAGGTCGATAGGAGTTTAGTCAATGCTAGCGCCCAAACGAGTCAAATATCGCAAAGTGCAGAAAGGCCGAATGCGGGGCAAGGCGTTCCGTGGAAGCCACCTCAACTTCGGCGAGTTCGGGATCAAAGCCACGGTTTGCGGCAAGATCAGTTCCAAGCAGATCGAGGCCGCTCGTATCGCCATTACCCGTCATGTGAAGCGCGGCGGCAAGGTGTGGATTCGGATTTTCCCGGACAAGCCGTTTACCAAAAAGCCCGCTGAAACTCGAATGGGCAAAGGCAAGGGCCCACCGGAGGGATGGGTTGCCGTGGTCAAGCCCGGCCGAATGCTCTATGAACTCCAGGGAGTCCCGGAAGACATTGCGCGCGAGGCTTTTCGGCTGGCGGCCCACAAGCTGCCCGTGGCCACTCGGTTCATAGCCAGGCAGGATGCCATATGAAAGCAAGTGCTTTGAAGGAAATGACCAAGGATGAGTTGCTTCAGAAGCTCGCGGAGCTCAATGAGGCGCATTTCAATCTAAAATTCCAGCACGCCGCGGGGCAACTGGAGAATACCGCCCAGTTGAAGAAGCACCGACGCGATCGCGCCAGGGTCTTGACCCTGCTCCGTGAACAGACTGGCCTGGACCAGTCTCGAGAGGCGAAATGATGGGTGAGCAAAGCTCGAATCGCAAGAGGCGGGTTGGAATGGTCTTGAGCGACAAGATGGACAAGACCGTGGTGGTTGGAGTTGAACGGCTGGTGCCGCATCCGGAGTATAAGAAATACGTCCGCCGGCAGAATAAATTCGCGGCCCATGATGCCGGCAATCAGTGCAAGCCTGGAGATCGTGTGCTGATCGAGGAAAGTCGGCCGTTGAGCAAGACTAAAAGCTGGGTGGTCGTGGAAGTGCTGGAAAAAGCGACGATCTAGGCTGATGCGCGGACAATCGACGGCATTCCGGAGGGAATGCGGCCTAGTGCGGCCGTCGGCCAGGCGGTCCGAAAGGGCCGGGCCCGCACTCCGGGAAGCATGGGGAGTCAATCGATGATACAGTCGGAAACACAGCTCAATGCGGCGGACAACTCGGGGGCCAAGCGCCTGTACTGTATCAAGGTACTGGGTGGGTCGCGCAGACGCTACGCCTCGGTGGGTGACATCATTGTGGTTTCGGTAAAAGAGGCGATCCCAAACGCCAAGGTGAAAAAAGGGGATGTGCTCAAGGCGGTGGTGGTTCGGACCAAGAAAGAGGTCCGCCGTCCGGACGGCTCCTATATCAGGTTCGATGACAATTCCGCCGTTCTGATCAATGCCGCCAGGGAGCCCATCGGGACTCGCATTTTCGGGCCGGTGGCGCGGGAATTGCGGGCCAAGCAGTTCATGAAGATCATTTCACTGGCCCCCGAGGTATTGTAGCGAGGCAGCGGAGAGTGGCAGATGGCGACGGGCAAGAAATTTCACATCAAGAAAAATGACATGGTCCAGGTTATTGCGGGTAAGGAAAAGGGCAAGACCGGCAAGGTCATGCGCGTGGTGCTGAAAAGAGATCGGGCCATTGTGGAAAAGCTCAATATGGTCAAGCGCCATATGCGCCCCAGCGCCCAGAGTAGGCAGGGGGGTATTGTGGATAAGGAAGCGCCGATCCACATTTCCAACCTGATGCTGATTTGTTCAAAATGTACGGACCCGACCCGAGTGGGCTATAGAATTCTCGAGGATGGCCGCAAGGTGCGAGCATGCAAGAAATGCGGCGAGATCATCGACGAATGACGTCCATTCACGCAGGGCGGAGGGAGGCTCTGAATGTCGCGACTGCGCGAAATGTATGAAAAGGAATTTGCTCCCCGACTGGCGGAGCAATTCCAACTGAAGAACCCCATGCAAATCCCGAAGATCGGCAAGATCGTGGTGAACATGGGACTGGGGGAAGCGATTCAAAACGTCAAGATCCTTGAGTCGGCGGCCGCCGAATTGACCCTGGTGAGCGGCCAGAAGCCCGTCATCACCAAGGCGCGGCGCAGCATAGCGGCGTTCAAATTGAGAAAGGGGATGCCGATCGGCTGCATGGTGACCTTGCGTGGCGATCGCATGTACGAATTCTTCGACAAACTGGTGAATGTGGCTCTGCCTCGAGTCCGCGACTTTCGCGGGATTTCTCCCAAGGCTTTTGACGGTCGAGGCAACTATAGCCTGGGAGTCAAGGAACAGATCATTTTTCCCGAGATCGATTATGATAAGATCGACAAGATCAAGGGCATGAACATCACGATCGTCACCACGGCCCCCAATGATGACCAGGCCCGTAGCCTGCTCGCCATGATGGGCATGCCGTTTAAGAAATAGCAGAAAGCGAGGAGAAGGCCTTGGCGAAGAAGTCGATGATTGCAAAGGCAAAGCGCCGCCCGAAATTTCAGGTTCGGGCCTATAACCGTTGCCCGCTGTGTGGCCGTCCGCGGGCCTTTCTTAGGAAATTCGGCATTTGCCGTATCTGCTTCCGGAGCATGGCTTTGAACGGTGAGTTGCCGGGCGTTGTCAAGTCGAGCTGGTAGGCGGGATGGAGAGAAGGAGTAGAAGCATATGGCGACGACAGACCCAATAGCGGATTTCCTGAATCGGATCATGAACGCCCAGCGCGCTCGGTTCGACCGGGTGGACATTCCCGCTTCCAAGGTTAAGGGCGAACTGGCCAGGATTCTTAGAGAAGAAGGCTACATCAAGAACTATAAGAAGATCGAAGACAACTACCAGGGGCTGCTGCGGGTTCAGCTCAAGTACGATCAAGAACGCTCCGGGGCGATTGCCGGGGTCAAGCGCTTGAGCAAGCCGAGTCGGCGCTTGTATGTGGGCTACGATGAAATTCCCAGGGTTTTGAGCGGGTTGGGTATCGCCATCCTGTCAACGTCGAATGGACTCATGACCGATCGTCGCGCCCGCGAGGCCAAGGTTGGTGGAGAATTGCTCTGTTCGGTCTGGTGAGCGCGGTGGCGTCCGCTGGTTGCGCTTTTCGGGCGGCAAGCGGCGAGGCGAGCCGTAAGGAGTGATCAAATGTCACGAGTGGGAAAAAACCCGGTGCCCGTACCCAAGGGGGTCAACGTCACCTTCGATGGAGCGTTGCTGACCGTGAACGGACCGAAAGGCTCGCTGTCCCGGCAGTTGCCCGCCGCGATCGAGGTGGAGTTGAGCGGCGAAGCCATTGTGCTGAAGCGCCACGATGACAATCGTCAATCCAGATCGTTGCATGGTTTGACGCGGGCACTGGTGAGCAATATGGTGGTGGGAGTCAGCACCGGTTTCGTGAGGCTGCTGGAGATCCACGGGATCGGCTATCGGGCCGATGCCAAGAACAAGATTCTCAACCTCAATGTCGGTCATTCGCATCCGGTGATGTTCACTTTGCCCGAAGGGATTTCGGCCTCGGTGGATAAACAGAATGTGATCAGGCTGGAGGGAATCGATAGGGAGCTGTTGGGCCAGACCGCCGCCAAAATCCGGGCGGTTCGGAGTTGCGAGCCATACAAGGGCAAGGGGATCAGGTACGGCGGGGAAAATATCCGGCGCAAAGCCGGCAAGACCGGCGCCAAGAAGTAACGAGGGAGAATGACTGATGGCATCGAAGATGAATCCGAGAGAATTGGCCCGGTTGAAAAGAAAGCGACGGATCGGCAAAAATATTCACGGCAATACCGATCGGCCCCGCCTGTCCGTGTTCCGCAGCGATAAGCACATTTACGCCCAGATCATCAATGACGTGGATGGATGCACGCTGGCCTCCTTTTCGACTTTGTCGGCTGATTTCAAGACGGCCCAGAAGGAATCCGGGAAAGTGGCCGCCGCCAAGAAGGTTGGTGAGCTGTTGGCTGGCGCGGCCCTGGCCCAGGGGATCACCAAGGTCGTGTTCGACCGCAATGGATTTATCTACCACGGTCGAGTGAAGGCGCTCGCGGATGGCGCGCGCGCCGGCGGATTGGATTTCTAGACCCGGCATGGATGCAGAGGAGGCAATATCTTGAGAGCCGTTGAATCGAATGAATTGCAACTGATCGACAAAATCGTGCATATCAGCCGGGTGGCAAAAGTGGTCAAGGGTGGTCGGCGTTTTTCCTTCAGTGCCATTGTGGTGGTCGGCGACGGCAAGGGTCGGGTCGGGTGTGGCTTGGGCAAGGCCAACGAGGTGCCGGAGGCGATTCGCAAGGGAATGGAAGGCGCCAAGCGGGACATGTTTAAGGTGCCGATGATCACGGGCACCCTGCCGCATGAAACGATAGGTCGGTTCGGTGCCGCCCGGGTGGTGTTGAAACCCGCTTCCGCCGGTACCGGTGTGATTGCCGGGGGTGCGGTGCGGGCGGTGATGGAAGCGGCCGGGATCACCGACATATTGACCAAATGCATCGGCTCGCGCAATCCCCACAACGTGGTGAAGGCGGCCGTGGATGGTCTGAAAAATCTCCGCAGCCCGGAACGGGTGGCTCAGATTCGCAACCTGGATGCCCAGGAAATTCGGGTTTAGCGACGTTGGGAGGTCGATTGGAAATGGCGAAGCCGATCAAGGTTAAACTGGTGCGTAGCCCCATCGGGCGTCCTGAAAAGCACCGCAAGGTGCTGCAGGCTTTGGGCCTGACCCGGATGAATCGGGAAGTGAGCCTGTATGCCACTGCTCCCATCATTGGTGCGATCAAGAAAGTCAATCATCTGGTGCGGGTGACCGAGGGGCTGGAAGTGGCCCGGGGACAAGAGGATTAAGCGATGAGACTCGAAGATCTGGCTCCTGCTCCAGGGGCGCGGAAAAAGAAAAAGAGGGTCGGGCGCGGCAGCGGTTCCGGTCTTGGCAAGACCGCCGGACGGGGTACCAAGGGCCAGAATTCCCGCTCCGGCGGCGGGGTGCCGCCCTGGTTCGAAGGCGGTCAGATGCCCCTGCAACGGCGGGTACCGAAGCGTGGCTTCAGCAATCCGTTTCGGAAAATCTATGCGGTTTTGAATATTGAGGATCTGGCTAGATTTCCCGAGTACTCCGAGATTGGGCCGGAACTGTTGGAGCAGGCCGGAGTGATGAAGCGCAAGTTCAGCGGGGTCAAGCTGCTGGCTGAAGGAGAGATTGACCGGCCAGTGAGCGTTCGGGTTCACAAAGCGAGCGCCGCCGCGGTGGAAAAGATCACCGCCGCCGGGGGTCGAGTCGAGTTGATCGACAACTAAGAGAGGATCCCGAGGGTGCTGACTGGCTTCCAAAATATTGGCAAGATCCCGGAACTGAAGCGGCGCATCATCACCACGCTGGTGCTGCTGGCGGTCTACCGGATCGGCGTGCATGTGCCGACGCCGGGTATCAATACTGAAGCGCTGGCGGCCTTTTTCAACGCCGCGCAGGGGACGTTGCTGGGAATGTTCAACATGTTTTCCGGCGGCGCCCTGATGAACCTATCGGTGTTCGCCCTGGGCATCATGCCCTACATCAGCGCATCCATCATTTTGCAATTGCTGACCGTGGTCATTCCGCACCTGGAACGACTGAAAAAGGAAGGTCAGGCGGGCCAAAAGAAAATCACTCAGTACACCCGCTACGGCACGGTGGTGCTGAGCACCATTCAGGGTTTTGGGATCGCCTTTGGGCTGGAGGGCATGACCGGGCCTGGAGGGGAGGCGGTGGTGATGGACCCAGGTTGGGCCTTTCGCCTGATCACCGTCATCACCCTCACCGCGGGCACAGCCTTCATCATGTGGTTGGGCGAACAGATCACCGAGCGGGGAATCGGTAACGGCATCTCGTTGATCATATTTGCCGGCATCGTTGCCGGTATGCCGAGTGCCACCGGCAACACCTTCCGGCTGTTGCAGACCGGTGAAATTTCGATTTTCGTGATCCTCATGCTGGTGGTCACCATGGTGCTGGTGGTGGCCTTCATCACCTTCGCCGAACGGGGGCAACGACGGATTCCCGTTCAATACGCCAAGCGGGTGGTGGGGCGGCGGATGTACGGCGGTCAAACCACCCATCTACCGCTCAAGATCAACACCAGCGGTGTGATTCCGCCGATCTTTGCATCCTCGATCATCATGTTCCCGGCCACCATTGCCAATTTCGTCAGCGTGCCCTGGATGCAATCGGTTAGCGCCGCGTTGATGCCCGGTCGGTGGCTCTACATGCTGCTCTACGTGGCCTTCATTGTGTTCTTTTGCTACTTCTACACGGCCGTCGTGTTCAATCCGATCGATGTGGCCGACAACATGAAAAAGCATGGCGGCTTCATCCCCGGTATCCGCCCGGGAAAACCAACGGCGGAATACATCGACAAGGTGCTGAGCCGGATCACGCTTGGCGGTGCGGTATATGTGTCGCTTGTGTGCGTGCTGCCGAGCATTCTGATCCAGCGCTTCAACGTGCCGTTTTACTTCGGCGGCACGGCGCTGATGATCGTGGTGGGGGTGGCCATGGATACCGTGGCCCAAATCGAGGCGCACATGCTCACTCGCCACTATGAGGGATTCCTAAAAAAGGGTCGAACGAGGGGCCGAGCCTAGCGGATCCTGTTGCTGTCGTAATGGCTGGCGGCGCACCGCCAACCGCGACCTTGTGCCCCGATCGCCGGGGCCAGGTTGCTCATTGATTCGATGACGCTACAGAAAGGGAGGAGCCAGATGAACATCGTCCTATTGGGACCGCCGGGGGCGGGAAAAGGCACGCAGGCGAAACGCATGATTCAACAATACGGGATTCCTCAAATTTCCACTGGGGATATGTTGAGGGCGGCCCTGAAAGCCGGTACCGAACTCGGCCTGGAAGCGAAGAAGTTCATGGATAAGGGCGCGCTGGTGCCGGACACGGTGGTAGTTGGTCTGGTCAAGGAGCGCATTCAGCAGGCCGACTGTGCCAAAGGCTATATGCTCGATGGATTTCCACGCAATGTCAGTCAGGCCAAGACGCTTGATGGGATGCTCAAGGACCTGGGGCAAAAAATCGACCATGTGGTGAGCATTGAAGTGCCTGACGCGGAACTGGTGAAACGCCTGACCGGGCGCAGGACCTGTCGGGATTGCGGTGCCGGCTACCATGTGATGTTCGACCCGCCGAAGAAAGACGGCGTTTGCGACAAGTGCCAGGGGCAGTTGTACCAGCGTGACGACGACAACGAGGCCACTGTTAGTTCCCGGCTCAAAGTCTATAATGATCAGACCAAGCCGCTCATTGACTACTACCAGGGACAGAGCAAGATCCGCGGCGTCCATGGGGTTGGCGACATGGCCGAGATCTTCGCTCGCATTGTGAAAGTGCTCGGCTAGAGGATCGATGAGCCTTTGATCATTCTGAAATCCAAACGCGAGATCGAAAAAATTCGAAAGTCGTGCCGGGTGGTGGCGGAAATCCTGGCCCGACTGGCAGAAGAGATTGTCCCAGGGGTCACCACCTGGGACCTGACCCAAATGAGTGAAGAGTGGGCCACGCGACTGGGTGCCGTGCCCGCATTCAAGGGTTATCACGGCTTTCCACACGCCTTATGCACTTCGGTCAATGAAGAGGTGGTGCACGGCATTCCTTCGCGGGAACGCACGGTGAAGGAAGGGGATATCATCAGCATTGATTTTGGGGTGGTGATCGACGGCTACTATGGTGATGCCGCCTTGACGGTGGCGGTGGGAAGGGTGAGCGATGAGGCCAGCCGACTCTGCGAAGCGACCAGGGAATCCCTGCATCAGGGCATCGCTCAAGCGCGGGTGGGCAATCGGCTATCCGACATTTCCCACGCCATCCAGGCTCATGTGGAAGCCCGCAATTTTTCCGTGGTTCGGGAATTCGTCGGCCACGGAATCGGTCGTGAACTGCACGAAAGCCCGCAAATCCCAAATTATGGGCCGCCGGGGCGAGGGGCCAAGCTGAAGGCCGGAATGGTGCTGGCCATTGAACCGATGATCAATCAAGGGGGCCCTGAGGTCGAAGTGCTTGAAGATCGCTGGACGGCTGTGACGCTAGATCGCAGCCTGTCGGCTCATTTCGAACACACCATCGCGATCACGGACAACGGGCCTGATATCCTTTCGGTGGCCTAGTGCCGCGCGAATAGTGGGATGGCCTTGATAAAAAAGGTTTACATCGGAGAGCATTGGCTATAGCATTCCATACTTTGTGGTCTGGAATTCAGTGAGACGGCCGCGGGAACAGGAAGGAAACGGGTGATGGCCAAAGAGGATGCCATAGAAGTGGAAGGGATCGTGGTGGAGCCGTTGCCCAACGCCATGTTCCGAGTCGAACTGCCGAATGGCCATCGTATTCTGGCTCATATTTCGGGAAAGATGCGAATGCATTTTATCAGGATTCTGCCGGGCGACAAAGTTACCGTCGAATTGTCGCCTTACGACCTGACGCGGGGCCGGATTGTTTATCGAGCCAAGTAGGGGTTCGAATTGCGGGCGGCCGTTGGCGGCCTGGGGAGAAGGGAGAAATTGGTATGAAAGTGCGAGCGTCGGTGAAGCGCATCTGTCGAAAGTGCAAGATCATTCGCCGCCACGGCAGCGTGCGGGTCATCTGCGATAACCCGAAACACAAGCAACGGCAAGGTTAGGGGAGGAATTTGCTTTGGCACGCATTGCTGGTATAGACCTACCCAGGAACAAGCGGGTTGTCATCGGCCTGACCTACATCTACGGTATCGGCCACGCGACCGCGCAAAAGATTTTGACGGAAGCGGGGATCGATTGGGATATCAAGACGGATAATCTCACCGAAGATCAGATCAATCAGATCCGCCAGTTGATCGATACGCGCTGTAAGGTTGAAGGGGATCTGCGGACCGAAGTGTCGATGAATATCAAACGGCTGATGGATCTCGGTTGCTACCGCGGATTGCGGCATCGACGGGGGTTGCCGGTTCGGGGCCAGCGGACTCACACCAATTCACGCACGCGCAAAGGGCCGCGCCGGTCGGTTATGGGTAAGCGTAAAAAGTAGGAGGCATCAGGCGTCATGGCAAAGGGCAGGGGAGTTACGCGGAAGAAGAAAGAGCGGAAGAACATCCAATCCGGGGTCGCGCATATTCGCTCCACATTCAACAATACCATCATCACCATCACGGACGTAGGCGGCAATGCGATTTCCTGGGCCAGTTCCGGTGGTCAGGGGTTCAAGGGATCGAGGAAAAGCACGCCGTTTGCCGCGCAGATCGCAGCCGAGACCGCCGCCAAGAAGGCGATGGAGCATGGCCTGCAGAACGTGGAGGTGTTCGTCAAGGGCCCCGGATCCGGCCGCGAAGCCGCGCTCCGGGCGCTCCAGGCTGCCGGATTGAACATCACCGGAATCCGCGATGTCACCCCTATCCCTCACAATGGCTGTCGGCCTCCAAAGCGGCGCCGGGTTTGATGGGCAGTGGTCCGGTTATTATCAGGGTGGGTTTATCCGTAGCGACGGGAGGATGCGACATTGGCTCGTTATACCGGTTCCGTGTGTCGGCTGTGCCGACGGGAAAATCTTAAGCTGTACTTGAAGGGAGACCGCTGCTATTCGGACAAGTGCGCGGTAGAGCGCCGAGCTTACCCGCCTGGTCAGCATGGTCAGGGGCGGAAGAAATTCTCCAATTACGGTATTCAGCTTCGAGAAAAGCAAAAAATTCGGAGAATGTACGGCTTGTTGGAGAAGCAATACAAGAATTACTTTAAGGATGCGGATCAGTCCAAGGGCGTGACTGGAACCAATTTCCTGGTGCTTTTAGAAAAGCGCCTGGACAACACGGTCTATCGACTGGGCTTTGCCGGGTCCCGCTCGCAGGCTCGGCAGCTGGTGCGGCACAAGCATTTCGAGGTCAACGGAAGGCGTGTCGATATCCCGTCCTACCTGCTGCGCCCTGGGGATGTGATCACCGTTCGGGAAAAGAGTCGCGCCATCGAAGCCATCACCGATGCCCTCGAGGCGCTGCCCAGACGCGGTTTGCCGTCCTGGTTGGAACTTGAAAAAGATCAGTTCAAAGGTGTATTCAAGGCTCTGCCGACACGCGAGGATATGAATCTGCCGGTGCAAGAGCAGCTGGTGGTTGAATTTTACTCCAAATAGCCTCCACTGGAACTGCATCCGGATCCAAACCCCGGCCCGATGCGGGACAAGTTGCGGGAATGCGCTCCGCTAACTCAATGCGAAACTGAGTTCAGGCACCGCGGGAGAGCCCCGCTGTGAGCCGGATGGACTCGGTTGGCGAGGGAAAAAGATGTACAGAAACTGGCGCGATCTGATCAAACCGAAGCATCTGGAAATTGCTTACGGCGATGATCCTGGAAGATACGGCAAGTTCGTGTGTGAGCCGTTGGAACGTGGGTTTGGCCTCACGCTCGGCAATGCGCTCCGGCGCGTTTTGCTGTCTTCGCTGCGGGGCGCTGCCATTACCAGCATTAAGATCGATGGGGTGTTGCATGAGTTTTCCTCGATCCCCGGCGTGTTGGAAGATGTCACGGACGTGATCTTGAACCTCAAGGAAGTTCGGCTCAAGGTCGGCGGGGACGAAGAGAAACTGTTGGTCATGGAAAAAGACGGTGAAGGCCCGGTGGTGGCCGGAGACATCAGGGTAGATTCCGCGGTAACGGTGCTCAATCCGGATAAGCTGATCTGCAACCTGGCCAAGGACGGTCGTTTGCGCATGGAGCTCACGATCAAACAGGGCAAGGGCTACGTGCCCGCCGACTGGAATACCGGGGAAGCCCAGCCGATCAACAACATCCCAATCGACGCGGTGTATGCGCCGATCGAAAAGGTGAGCTACAACGTGAGTCAGGCCCGAGTCGGCCAGATCACCGACTACGACAAGCTCACCATGGAGATCTGGACCGACGGCAGCATCAGGCCGGACGATGCGCTGGCCTTTGCGGCCAAGATTCTGAAGGAGCAACTGGCGGTCTTCATCAACTTTGAAGAGAAGGACGAGCCGCTGGAAGTGGAAGAGGTTGAGTCGGAACCCCTATTCAATGAGAATCTGTTCCGTAGCGTGGACGAACTGGAGTTGTCTGTACGCTCGGCCAATTGTCTTAAGAATGCCGATATCAAATACATTGGTGAGTTGGTCCGAAAGAGCGAGGCGGAAATGCTCAAGACCAAGAATTTCGGGCGCAAATCCCTCAATGAGATAAAGGAAATCCTCTCCGAGATGGGGCTCTCACTGGGGATGAAGGTCGACAATTTCCCGGCACGTACAGAAATTGAGGCGAGAAAGGAAGAAGAGTAGCCATGCGCCATCAGAAATCGGGCAGAAAGTTTAGCAGGACTTCCAGCCATCGCGTGGCCATGTTTCGCAATATGGTGACCTCGATACTCGAACATGAGCGCATTTATACCACGATACCCCGGGCCAAAGACCTGCGCCGCTGGGTGGACTGGATGATCACGCTCGGCAAGCGGGGTGATTTGCACGCGAGACGGCAGGCCCTGGATGTGGTTAAGGACAAGGCGGTGGTGTACAAGCTGTTTTCGGAGCTTGGACCTCGTTATGAGACTCGGCCCGGCGGCTACACGCGGATCACCAAGATGGGTTTTCGACATGGCGATGCCGCGGCCATGTGTCTGATCGAGTTGATCGTCGAGGGGGCGAGGCCGCCGGTCAAAGGCAGAAAGAAGAAGGAAAAAGCACCCGAGGAAACGCAGGCCGGCGCCGCGGCCGCGGCATGATTGGCAGTTGTTTGGATACAAGCCACGGCCGACCCGGTTGTTGGGCTGGGTTGGCCGTGGCGGACTAACGGAGTCTAGTGGAGCCGACAGGCGCCCACTCAGGGCTTTTGGCAGGCGGCGGTGGCATGGAAAAAACATCCGCTGCAGGTGAACCCAGTCCACATGCCCTTGGCCGCTTGGTCCAGGCAGCAGTCGTAATACGTGCAAGAAAACAGGCGAACGCCGCGGCCCTCCCGACAGACCAACGGGCGCGGGGAAAAGACGCCGCCAACCTCCGGAGCACTCGATAGCCGAGCACCAGGATAACGTTCTCCGCCCATTCCAGCATCTCCTTGCCAAAAAAGAAGCAGTGGTCGTACGGACCGAGATCCGCCCAGTTGTTAGCCCACTCGGCGCGACCCGAAAGGTCCACGCTTGGGTGAAATCCGTCCCTTACCCAACCGAATGTAACATTGTATCGGTCCCGACAGGGTAAATCAAGGGCACGCCCGGGTGTTTGGGCAACGCCGGCCGCTTGACAGAGGCCAGGGAATTCTCTAAGTTATCGCGGCTATTGGCAAACGAGCGAATAGCCCCGGTCAGTTGCGGCCGGCACTGCCCATGCGAGCGAATCGGGGTGGCCAAAACGTGCGGTGGGCCATGGCTTCGCTTTGGGTCCGGCCTCCTCAGTCTGAATATTTTTTCGCGCGCAAACCGCGGGACAGGTGTTTCCATGGTTGATTCACGTCAGCTCAAGAAGATCCGTAACCTCGGCATCATCGCCCATATCGATGCGGGCAAAACCACGGTGACCGAGCGCGTGCTTTATTATACGGGGCGCAGCCACAAGATGGGAGAGGTCCACGAAGGCACGGCGGTGATGGACTGGATGGATCAGGAACAGGAGCGTGGCATCACCATCACCTCGGCAGTCACCACCTGTTTCTGGAACGACCATGAAATCCACCTGATCGACACCCCCGGGCATGTGGATTTTACCATCGAGGTGGAACGTTCGCTGCGCGTGCTGGACGGAGTGGTTGCGGTGTTCTGCGCGGTGGGAGGGGTTGAGCCCCAGTCCGAGACCGTATGGCATCAGGCCGATAAATATCGGGTGCCCAAGATTGCCTTCGTCAACAAGATGGACCGGATCGGCGCTGATTTCAATAACGTTCTTGACCAGATGCGGGGAAAGTTCCGCTGTGTGCCGGTGGCGTTGCAGTTGCCGATCGGCAAGGAATCGGAATTCCGCGGTGTGATCGATCTGCTGAACATGCGGCAGGTGGTGTGGATCGATGAAACCCTGGGTGCCGAGTTCCAGTGCCGCGAGATCGATCCGGATCTGGTGCCGGCGGCGCAGGTGGCGCGTGAACAGTTGATCGAGCAACTGGCCGAATACGATGATCAGTTGATGGGACTGTATCTCGATGGGGGAACCATTGAGACTTCGCTGTTGCACGAGGTGATCCGGAGCTTGACCCTGGCGCTTCAGGTGGTGCCGGTACTATGCGGGTCCGCTCTGCGCAACAAGGGTATCCAGCCCTTGTTGGATGCCGTGGTCCATTACCTGCCTTGCCCCCTGGATGTACCGCCGATCGAGGGGCTCGATCCGGACACCGGGGCGAAACTGGTGCGCCTCAGCAGTGAGGCCGAACCGTTTTCAGCTCTGGCCTTCAAGATCTTCATGGATCAGGGGCGCAAGCTCACCTACGCGCGGATCTATTCCGGCAGCCTCAAGGTGGGTAGCGACGTCTTCAATGTCACTCGCGGGGTCAAGGAAAAGCTGTCCCGGATCTTTCAGATGCATGCCAATAAGCGCGAGCGCCTGGAGCGGGCCGGGGTGGGCAGCATCGTTGCGCTGATGGGCCTGAAAAGCGCCTCGACCGGAGACACCCTGTGTGATCCGGCACATCCGATCCTGCTGGAGGCGATCGATATCTACGAGCCGGTCATATCGGTGGCGGTGGAAGCCAAAACCCGCTCGGACCAGGAAAAACTGCTGGAAGCTCTGGGGCGGTTGGCGGAGGAGGACCCCACGTTCCGCTTTCAGGAGGACCCCGATACCGGGCAAACGATTATCAGCGGCATGGGGGAGCTGCACCTGGAGATTCTGCTCAACCGGTTGGACCGGGAATTCCGGGTTGGCGTCAATGCCGGCCGGCCCCAGGTCGTATACCGGGAAACCATCCGTCAGGAAGCGGATGCGATGGGCCTGTTTGAACGAGAAATCGGAGGCGCCCAGCATTTTGCCGAAGTCCGTCTGCACCTCAAACCACTCCCACGCGGGCAGGGAAACCTGGTCCTGGATAAGATCCCGGACGATTCCATTCCGGTTGAATTTCGGACTGCGTTGCAGGAGGGGATTCAGGACGCATTCAGCAGCGGTGACCTGATGGGCTACCCGGTGGTGGATGTGGAAGCGGCGGTGATCGGCGGGCTCTGCCGGGAGGGCGCGGCCAGCGCGCTGGCTTTTCGGGTAGCGGCCACGATGGCGTTCCGGGAAACGATGCGGAAAGCCAATCCGGCCTTGCTGGAACCGTACATGGCGGTGGAGATTCTGGTGCCGGAGGAATTCCTGGGCGAGGTCCTGGGCGATTTGAATGGTAGAAAGGGACGGGTTGAAGGGATCACCAGTCGGCGTGCGATTCAGGTGGTTACGGCGGTGGTGCCCTTGTCGAAAATGTTCGGCTACTCCACCGGGCTACGTTCCGCTACCCAGGGCCGAGCCACCTTCACCATGCAATTTGCCAACTATGGTTTGTTGTGTGAGCCATTGGGGCGGCATTAGCCTTGCGGCGAACTGGACGGTCCGGGCCGATGGATGGTCGTTGTTTTGGGTTGCGAAATAGCTTGCGGTTGTGTTACTGATTTCAACTTGATAGTTGCAGGCAGCCGTGTGCTCCCGTGGTCGCATGGAGGCGATCGGCCGAGGTGAGCGGGAGCGGAACCAAGATGCCCTGAGGTGAGGGGCTTTTTGTTGTTGAAAGGCAGGTGATTGCTGAATGGCGGAATATGAAGGCAGGGATAGCTTTGAAAAGAAAGTGCGCAAGCTGAGGAAGGACTTTCAAAAGAATGTCCAACCGGTATTGCGCCGCCACAACTATTTTCTCTCCAAGGGAGAGCGCCGCCGCATCAAGCGGAAAAAAGCCATAAAACGGATCCAGCGGCGGATGCGTCGAGTCTTGGGAGCGGCATGATTTGCGGGTCTGATCGTGAGCGAAACGGCGAGGTGGCCACTGGCCGCGGGTGCTGGTTTCGCTGATCGGTCAGGCGGTGCTGGAAGTGCTAGATGTTTCGTTCGGCTTGCCTGTAGCCAAGTTGTTACGCCCTGTTTTTCCGAATTCAGACAAAACCCCGTCCGGCGATCAACGTCGGACGGGGTTTTATTTCAGGTCCTCCGCCGGCCGCTCGAAGCGGCTTGCAGGATCAATCAATGCGCCCATCAACGGGCTTTCAGCAGATTCTTGGCGATCACCAGGCGCATGATTTCGTTGGTGCCTTCGTAGATCTGGGTGATCTTGGCATCTCGCAGGTGCCGTTCCATCGGGTAGTCTTTGCAATAGCCGTAGCCGCCCAGAACCTGAACCCCTTCCACCGCGGCCCACATGGCGGTGTCGGAGGCGAACAGTTTGGCCATGGCGGCTTCCTTCTCGTAGCCGCGGCCGTTTTCTTCCAGCCAGGCTGCTCTCAGGGTCAGCATTTCGGCGGCGTCCAATTTGGTGGCGATATCGGCCAGCTTCCATTGAATGGCCTGAAATGCTGAAATGGGGCGCCCGAACTGCTCCCTGGTCTTGCTGTATTCAACCGCTTCTTCCAGCACCGCCCGACCGATTCCGATGGCTTGCGAAGCGATCCCGATGCGGCCACCGTCCAGGGTGGTGAGCATCTGCTTGAAGCCTTCGCCCACCTTACCCAACAAATTTTCCTTGGGGATGCGCGCGTCCTCGAACACCAGTTCGGCGGTGCCGGAAGCGTTGATGCCCAGTTTCTCTTCCACCGTCCCCACGCGAAAGCCGGGAGTGTTGTGGAGATCGACGATGAATGAGCTGATGCCCTTGTAGCCCTGGCTCTTGTCGGTGGAGGCCGCGAGCACGCAGTAGCCGGCCACGTTGCCGTTGGTGATGAACTTCTTGACCCCGTTGATGACCCATTCATTGCCATCGAGCACTGCTGTAGTGCGCATCTTCGCCGGGTCCGAACCGGCGCCGGCTTCGGTCAGACCGTAGCAGCCGAGGGCCGCGCCGCCGGCCACCGGGGTCAGGTACCGCAGCTTCTGCTCTTCGGTCCCATAATGAGAGACCGGGAAATCGTAAAGGCTGTTGCACACACTCATGATCACGCCGCAGGATGCGCACGCTTTGGAGATTTCGATCATGGACAAGACATAGCTGATGTAGTCCATGCCCGCCCCGCCGTATTCGGGGGCCACGGTGATTCCCATCAGACCCAGTTCACCCATCTGTTTGACGATATTTTCCGGATGGGCATGGCTGCGGTCCAGTTCCGCGGCAACCGGTTTGATTTCCCGTTCGGCGAACTTGCGTGCCATGTCCTGAATCATCTTTTGTTCTTCGGTCAGCTCGAAATTCATGGGAGGTCCTCCGTCGGTTGATGGTCATGGGATAATCGCTGGTGTTGCAAAACCCGGTCACCATGGACCGGAGTTTTGCGCTGCTCTATGCACTGCTACTGGCTCAGGCTGCCGGTGAACTGGGGTTTGCGCTTCTCGAGGAAGGCTTGGGCACCTTCCTTGGCGTCGGTGCTGGCAAAACTCACCCCAAAGGCTTCGGCTTCAAGAAAACATCCGGTCTTGAGATCGCTGTCCGCGCCCCGGTCGATCACCTGTTTGATGGCGCGCAGGGCCACCCGACTGCGGCCGGCCAACTGTCGGGCCACCTTCATGGTTTCCGCCAGCAGTTCTTCGGCTGGGAACACTCTGGCTACCAGTCCGAGGGCCAGGGCTTCGTGGGCGTCGAGCATTGCGCCGGTCATGCACAGTTCCTTGGCTTTGGCGCGGCCCACCAACCGGGTCAACCGTTGAGTCCCGCCGAAGCCGGGAATGATCCCCAGGTTGATTTCCGGTTGGCCGAACCTGGCCTTGTCCGATGCATAGATGAAATCGCAACTCATGGCCAGTTCACAGCCGCCGCCCAGGGCGTAACCGTTGACGCAGGCGATCACCGGTGCGCTCAATTGCTCCAGAGCGAAAAAGACGTTCTGCCCTTTTTCGGCAAAAAGCCTGGCCTGGAGGGGATTCATGGAGGGGAATTCGCTGATGTCGGCCCCGGCCACAAAGGCCTTGTCGCCGGCCCCGGTCAGCACCAGCACCCGCGCCGAATCGTCGCGGCGAATGGAATCCAGCACCGCATCGACTTCTTCCAGCGTCTTGGGATTCAGAGCATTCAAGGCTTTCGGACGATTGAAGGTGAGCAACCCGACCCCGTCTTCAACGGTGAAGGTAATGTTTTCATGGGACATCGTTCGGCTCCTTCGCCCACTCGGGGGCTCGATGGTTCAGGGCAGGCAGTGGTTTCCGTTGTTGGCGGCAGTCCATGATGGCCAAATCCGCCGGTCCGGGTTCAGGCCCCGCGCTCGACGGCCAGGGCGCAACCCTGGCCGCCACCGATGCACAGGGTGGCCAGTCCTTTGCGGGCATCCTGCTTGATCATTTCGTGCAGCAGGGTGACCAGGATGCGGGCGCCGGATGCGCCGATGGGATGACCGATCGCGATGGCGCCGCCGTTCGGATTGACCCTGGCCAGGTCCCAGCCGATTTCCCGGTTGACGGCGATGGCTTGGGCCGCAAAGGCTTCGTTGGCTTCAATCACGTCAAGTTCCGAGGCTTGCCAACCGGCCTTCTGGAGTGCCTTGCGGGTGGCCGGGATGGGACCGGTGCCCATGATCGAGGGATCAACCCCGGCCGAAGCCGCCGCCCGGATAGTGGCCATGGGTTTGAGCCCCAGGGCTCGGGCCCGGGACGCCGCCATGACCACCACGATGGCGGCGCCGTCGTTGATGCCGGATGAGTTGCCGGCGGTCACCGTACCGTCCTTTTGAAAAGCCGGTTTCAGTTTGGCGAGAGCTTCGAGGGTGGTTCCCAACCGCGGATGTTCATCGGTATCGACCAGCACCGGATCGCCTTTTCTTTGCGGCACCGGGATCGGCACGATTTCGTCGCGAAAGCGGCCGCCGCGGATCGCCCGCTCAGCCTTGGTTTGGCTGGCCAGGGCGAACTCATCCTGCTGCGCGCGGCTGATTCCGTATTGGCGAGCCACGTTTTCCGCGGTCACGCCCATGTGATAGCCGTTGAAGATGTCCCACAGGCCGTCCAGAATCATCAGGTCGGTGAGCTTACCATCGCCCATCCGCTGGCCCCAGCGAGCGTCTTTCAGAATAAACGGCGCGGCACTCATGTTTTCCATGCCGCCCGCCACCACCACTTCGGCATCGCCGACCATGACCGCCTGAGCGGCCAGGGCCACCGACTTGAGCCCCGAGGCGCAGACCTTGTTGACGGAAAAGGCTGGTCTTTCGACCGGAATACCGGAATGCACGCAGACCTGGCGGGCCGGGTTCTGACCCAGGCCGGCCTGGAGTACATTGCCGAGGATCACTTCGTCCACCTGCTCGGGCGCCAGTTGAATCCGGGCCAGAGCTTCCTTTACCGTGGTCACGCCCAACTGAACCGCGGGAATGCTGGTGAGCGATTTGCCGAAGCTCCCCACCGGGGTTCGGACCGCACTGACGATGACCGCTTGTTCCATGATGTCCTCCGTTGTCTGTTCGCTGTCCCGTTTTGAAATGAGATTGAATGGCCGCTCCTGCATCGATGGTTGGACTGGAATGTTCACCCCGCTTTTAGGTTGTCGGTTTCGATTTCAGAGTTATCACTGGTGCCCTCGGACTGGAACCCCGGCTGATGCAGCCGATAATTCCAGGACCCCCGATACTGCAAATAATTCTCGCCGTAAAGCGCTTGTGCGAACCGGTCCAAATTGGGCCGCGGCCCCAATGCCAGCAGGATATCGCCGGCGTGCAGGGTTTCGCGGGGACTGGGATTGTAGACCATGGTCTGATCGGTTCTCTTGATGGCCACTATGATGAGATCGAAATCATTGCGGATGCCCGAGTGCATGAGGGTGCTGCCAACGATGTGGGCGTGCTCCGGCAGCAGCAGTTCTTCCAGGCTCAAGGCCATGCCGCTTCCGGACAGGGCCAGATCGAAGAAATCGGTCACGTTCGGCCTCAAGATGTTCTGGGCGATCCGATGCGCTCCGGTGACGTAGGGAGACACCACCCGATCGGCGCCGGCCTTGGTGAGTCGTTTGTCGCTGCCGCTGGTGTTGGCACGGGCGCTGATGTAAAGATTCCGGTTGAGATCGCGGGCGGTCAGCACGATGAACACATTGTCGGTATCGCGCATGACCGAAGCCACCAGGCCGTTGGCCCGCTTGATCCCGGCTTCCAGCAGGATTTCTTCTTCGGTGGCGTCCCCACGCAGGTGAGGAACGTTGCGTTCGCGTAGGCGCACGCACAGGGCTTCATCTTGTTCCACCACCACGATGGGCACCCCGTGCTGCAGCAGTTCATCGACGATGACTTTCCCCATTTGCCCGTAACCACAAATGATATAGTGATCTTGAACCTGTTTCAGCATGTTGCGCACCCTTCTTTTGCGATAAAGGGCGAACCAGTTGGCATCCATCAGCAGTTGAGCAAAGTAAGCGACATTGTAAGCCACAAAACCGATGCTCATGAAGATGAAGATGATGGTGAACAGACGGCCGCCGGCATCGAGCGGACGCACCTCCTGATAGCCCACCGTGGTGACCGTGATGACGGTCATGTAGAGTGCGTCCAAGAACGAAAACTGACCCACCATCATGTAGCCGACCGTGCCGAAGGACAATAGAAAAAGCGACAGGGTCACGATCAAGATCAGTCGGCGGCCGGTTGGGTTGGACCAGGCGTTCAGCATCGATTCCGTCCAAGAGTTGCTCCACTAGAAATGGCTTGGGGGATTTTATGAAAACTGTTCGGTAAAAGCAAACCCTTCCTCCCGGGGAACACCCCCGCCTTCACTTTAGGGCTCCGAGGCTGATGTGTTTGCTGGAAGGTTGTTGGCGGCCAACTCTTGAGGCAAGCTTTCAGCTGCCGGGGTGATCCGCGAGGGGAAAAATTAACGGGCCGGAGAAGACCGGCCCGAGACAAAGGCATGGTTAGCGGTAGCGACACCCGGTTGCGGGCAGGAATCAGCACCAGCTGGGCCTGGGATTCGGTGCCGGCGAGGATTTTTTCTAGTCGAGGAACTTTTCGATTTTGGCTGTTTTTTCCAGTTCCGATACCTGCTTGTTCACCAATTCCATCAGTTTCTGGCGTTTCAGGTATTGCTCAATCTTGGGTTGGGCCTGGGCGAGTTCCACTTTGCCCTCCGGCTTTTGCTCTTCCACTCGGATCAGATGGTAGCCAAACTGGGTTTCCACGATCCCGCTGGTTTCCCCGGGTTTCATGGCGAATGCCGCATCTTCAAAAGGTTTCGCCATCTGGCCCCGAGAAAAATAGCCCAATTCGCCCCCCTTGGAACTGCTGGGGCAGTCGGACATTTCTTTCGCCACCGTGGCGAAATCATCGCCGCCTTCCAGGCGCTTTTGTGCCTTCTTGATCTTGTCGAGCGCGGCGGCCTTCTGGTCGGCATTGTTCTGCTCTTCAACCTTGGCCAGGATGTGACTGGCCTTTACCTGAGCCGGAGCCTTGAAGTATTCAGGGTGCTCGTCGTAGTAAGCCTTGGCTTCGGTTTCGGAAACGATTGCTTTGTCGGCAAATTCCTTGTCAATGTATTGGCGAATCGCCATCTGCTCACGGATCTGCTGGCGCAAAGTCTCTACGGTGGCGGGCACTTGAGCCAGGGCCTGGTTGAACTCTTCTTCGGAAGGGAACCGCTGCTTCAGGGCTCCAATCTGCTCGTCAATGGCCTTGTCCTCAATTTTCACTCCAGCTTTCTGACTCGCCTGGTAGAGCAGCAGATTGCGGATCAGAGCATCCAGGGCCTGGGCTTGAACTTGTTTCAATTGGTCCTTGGCCTCGGGTTGTTCCTGACCGGGCTGGGGCTTGCTCATGCGGGATACCCCTTGATTAAACTGCGCGCGACTGATGGCCGTGCCATTGACCAGCGCTACCTTGTCATCGGCGGGGGCCTGGTCGGCGGCGACTGCCGGGATTACCATCCAGGTGCCGGCGAACAACAGGCACATGGCCGATAGAACCATTATCAACTTCGAAAATGGTCTCATGAGTAAGATCCTTTCGCATTGCAAATGTTTATCTCCGGAACTGCGTGTGGCATAGGGGCAAGCGACATCCTACCCTGGAGGCTCGTCTTGACCTCATGGCAGAAACAGGAGCGGCGGGGAGCACGGGGGATGCTGCTGCGTTGGTTCATGCGCGACCCTGACGGGAAATGCTTTCTGCCCGGCAGGGTTGCCCATGGCAAGTACGGTCGGCTTGGGCCAATCCAAGCCGGTGACCACCTAGCCGCACGACCCTCCACAGCTACAGCCACAGTCACAGCTGGATTCCGGTTGCGGGCTGGGTTGGTCACTGATGCCCACCACTTCAATGTGAAACATCAGCGCTTCCCCGGCCAGCGGGTGATTCATGTCGACCACGATATGTTCATCGTTGGTCTCATGCACAATGGCCGGTACCTGATGACCTTCGGGGGTCCTCATGGCCAGGATTTCTCCCACCTTGGGATCGAAATCCGGCGGCAGTTGAACCCTGGATATGGTGTGCTGGAGCTGTTCGTTTCGATGTCCGTAAGCATCCTCGACGCTCAGCCTGAAGGTCTTTGTTTCGTTCAGGGCCATGTTCAGCAAGGCATCCTCGAAACCGGCCAGGACCTCTCCCTCGCCGACGTGGACCTCAAGGGGTTCAGAATCGCGGCTGGAGTCGAACACCTCGCCGTTATCCAGTTCGCCGGTGTAATGCACTTTCACATAATGACCCTTGGTTACTGTTTCCATCCGTTTCTCCTTTAAGGAATTGTCGGTAAAATGTCAGCCGAAGTTAGTGGCTGCCGGGATATAAGTCAAGCACGGGGATTGGAACGAGCATCGCGAGCAGAACCGGCCCTCAACGAAAGAGCGCGACCCTAACCCTAGCCCAAGTCTAGCACTTGCGGGGCGGAAATAGGGCGGTTTGGATGGCCGTCAACAAGAAAAAACGGCATGGTTCAATTGAGGGTAGCACCGGATCGTCATTCCCGAATGCTTCTAGCGGGAATCCAGCCGCACAGTGGGGCTTGATTCCCGCTTAAAGATCGCGGAAATGACAGCAGCAACTGTTACGCAAAACAAGGTATTTCTGAACCATGCCCCTTTTTCCTTCAACCCGTATCTCCTTGCTCATGGAAGATGCTGAGATATATATTTGTGAAGGCTTAAGAGTTTCATTTCCGCGCGGAGACGCGGAGGTTGATTTCAGGGCTCTTCTCCGCGCTCTCAGTGCCTCCGCGGGAAAACAAAACGTAACTTCTCAAGCCAAAAAGGTATGGCAGTTTAAAATGAGATCTTTCATTACCAAATGCGGGCAAGATGCTCGTGCTCCAGGGAAAGAGCCACACGAAATGAAGGTTTTCATGCTCGATGAGTATATCTCCACAAGGCTTCCATCTTTCCCGTACATGACGCTCCAAGCTTTTTCCAGCCATGGGTGTTCGCCGCACCTTCACCACCCGCCGGAAAACTTCTGGATCGAGGTTGATCACAGCTCATCAGCACCCCACCCAGACCCTGTTGAACTCCCCAACTCCTTGATTACCATGAAAATGGTTCCATCATTTGGTAAGATCGTTCTCGCGATGCGGCCCGGCCGTCCGGCACGGAGCCGGCGGCCGGGTTCAGTTTTCAGTCACCAGGCCCTTCGGGTAGCTGCCCAGCACCTTGAGAAATTCCGAGCGCTTGCGCAGTTCTTCCAGCAGTTCCCGGTGTTCGGGCGCCTGGATATCCGCTTCCAGATCGGCGTAGAAGAGGTACTCCCAGGGTTTACCGTGAAGCGGGCGGGATTCCAGCTTGACCAGATTGATCCGACGTTCGGCGAACAGCTTGAGGGTCTCGTACAGGCTCCCGGGCTGATCGCTCACCGAATAGATCAGCGATGATTTGTGGTTGGGGCCGGCCAGGAACTCATCGGCGGAAATCACCACAAAGCGGGTGAAGTTGCGCGGATTGCTTTCGATTCCCTGGTTGAGCACCGTCATGCCGAACAACGCGGCGGCTTCCCGACCGGCAATGGCGGCTTCCTCCGGGTCCTGGTTGGCCTTCACCCGGCCGACCGCGGTGGCGGTGTCCTGGCAGGCCACCAGGTCCCAGTCCGGATGCTGTTCGAGAAACTC
Organism: Syntrophobacteraceae bacterium CG2_30_61_12; assembly: GCA_001873705.1. Classification (GTDB taxonomy): domain Bacteria; phylum Desulfobacterota; class Syntrophobacteria; order Syntrophobacterales; family DSM-9756; genus CG2-30-61-12. The sequence goes on along the minus strand of MNZR01000377.1, from coordinate 4,516 downwards.
CCGGCACTGCTGAAACACCTGCGGATGCGAATAAATGCGCCGGAGGTCGGCGAGCGGTGTTCCCGGCCGGCCGATCAGGTTGTGTTCGATCCTCAGAGTCACTTCGCCCACGATCCGCACATCGTATTCCAGCAGCAGGTCGTAGTTGTCGTGCACGCTGCCGGTCGAGGAATTTTCCACCGGGATGATGCCCAGCGCGGCTTCGCCCTCCCGCACCGCTTCGAACACGGCCCGAAACGAGGAGCGGTTTTCATGCGGGGTCTCGGCCCCGAAAAAATGCATGCAGGCCTTGTGGCTGAAGGAACCCGGTTCTCCGGGGTAAACCACCTTGCGGGGTCGTTTCCCGGGCGGGGCGGACGTGGCCTTGAGCTTCTTCGCCTTCTCCAGGTAGCTGAAATCCAGTTGTTTCCCCACCACCGGCGCGATCACATAAAGATCGCGCATGAGCTGCTTGAACTGCTCCGGGTACAGGCTCTGGGGTCCATCGGAAAGCGCCTTGTCCGGTTCCGTGTGGACTTCGATGGTGAGGCCGTCGGCGCCGGCGGCGATGGCCGCCCGGGCCATGGGGCTCACCTTTTCGCGGATGCCGGTGGCATGGCTGGGGTCGATAATGATGGGCAGATGGGTGAGGGCATGGATTACCGGCACCGCGGTGAGGTCCAGGGTGTTGCGGGTGTAGCGTTCGAAGGTGCGAATCCCGCGTTCGCACAGGATCACCTGGTCGTTGCCTTCGGACAGAATGTATTCGGCCGACATCAGCCATTCCTCGATGGTCGCGGCGAGGCCCCGTTTGAGCAGCACCGGCTTGCCGATCCGGCCGACGCACTTGAGCAATTCAAAATTCTGCATGTTGCGGGCGCCCACCTGAACCACGTCCACGTACTTCATCATCAGATCGGCCTGACTGGTGGATGTCATTTCCGTAACCACCCCCATGCCGGTTTCCTCGCGCACCTCGGCCAGGATCTTCAGGCCTTCCTCGCCCAAACCCTGGAACGAATAGGGCGAAGTGCGCGGCTTGAACGCTCCGCCCCGGAACAAAACAGCACCGCAACTCTTCACCGCCCGGGCGATTTCCAGGGAGCGGCCGCGGCTTTCCACCGCACAGGGACCGGCGATCACCACCAGGCGGTCGCCGCCGATGGCCACATCGCCGACCCGAATGATCGAGGGCGCCGGGTGCAGTTCCCGGCTGACCAGCTTGTATGGCTTCGAAATCGGCACGGCCTTGGCCACCCCGGGCAGGGTTTCGAAATGGCGCGGGTCCTTGCGGATGGTGCCGACCACCCCCAGAATCGTTTCCTCCACGCCCTTGATTTCCTTGACCAAATGACCTTCCGATCGGAGTTCTTCCTTCAATCGATCGGTTTCCGCCGGACTGATTCCTTGCTTGAGCACCAGGATCACCGTTTTCCCCCTGTTCGGTTCGGCTGCCGCGGGCAGCGCTGAAAACCAATAAAAAACCCCGAGGATCGCGCCTCGGGGTGGCTTTTGCGGCATAAAAAAACCCCGGGCGGATCAGTGATCCACCCGGGGCGACTCCTTGCGTCAATCCCTGATCATCCGGGCGGATCCATGCCGGTAAAGCTAAAAAAGCTGCTAAAAAACAGGAACTCGCGGCGGACCATGACAACCTCTCCCGGAATTCGAATCAAGCCTTGCGGCCGGGTTCTCTCGCAATGTGCCGCTCAGGCTAGTGAACCGCCAGCGTTCTGTCAACCGGAAAGTTGCCGGCGCTTACCGGCAAATGAATGGTCCGACCGAGTCCAGTCAGGATACGGCCTCAATGGGTTCGGTATGTCGATATTGACATTACGGTGGCCTCCTGCTAGTAGTGCGGTCCATGCGGGACAGGTGTGGTGTCAGGGAGTGCTCCGCACACCCTGACCTACCCACGTGATCCATTCGGGGTGCGGTTCGGCGCCGGCCGGAACCAGAGGTCAATTGACTCGGAAGGAGGGGCAAGAGATGCACAAGTTTTTCAAAATCGCTGCCATGGGTCTGGAATTGCTGCTGGTGATCGCCGGTTTGACGGCTGTTGCCGCGGCTCAGGACAAGGTATTGCAGATGGCGACCACCACCAGCACCGACAACACCGGGTTGCTCGATGATCTAGCGCCGAAATTCAAGGCGGCAACCGGGATCGAATTGCGCTGGGTCGCGGTCGGCACCGGTAAGGCCCTGGAACTGGGCAAGAACTGCGATGTCGATGTGCTGCTGGTGCATGCTCCCGGCGCTGAAAAACAATTCGTCGCGGACGGCTACGGAGTCGACCGGACTCAGCTCATGTACAATGATTTCGTGATCATGGGGCCGAGGAACGACCCGGCTGGGGTCAAAGGGAAAAAGGTGGCTGAAGCCCTCAAGGTGTTTGCGGAAAAAAAGGTCCCCTTCATGAGCCGGGGCGACAATTCGGGCACCCACAAGCTGGAGCTTGCGCTGTGGAGGCAGAACGGCATCAGCGGCATCGACCAGGAACCCTGGTATGTTCAGACCGGGCAGGGCATGCTGGCCACCATCAACGTGGCGGCCGAGCGCGGTGGTTATACCTTGACCGATCGCGGCACTTTTATCAAATATGAAGACACCATGAAGGGGGACCCGCCGCTGGTCATTCTGGTCGAGGGTGATGACCAACTGTTCAACCAGTACAGCGCGATGGCGGTGAGTCCGGCCAAGTGCCCAAAGGCGCAATACGATTTGGCCAAACAATTCATCCACTGGATGGCTTCCCCGGCGGCGCAGAAAGCCATTGGAGATTTCAAGCTGCTGGGCAAACCCCTGTTCACCGCGAATGCTCGGTGACTCCGGGTGAGCGGAACCGGTAGAGCATGCAGTACCTCATTGACGGGCTGATAACGGCGATCCAATTGCTGCTGAGCGGCCACCCGGAAACCTACTCCGCGGTTGCCGCGACCTTGACGGTGTCCAGCTATGCGATGCTGGCAAGTTTGAGCATCGGCATCCCGCTGGGATTTTTGTTGGGTTATTATGATTTTCCCGGGAAAAGGGCGATTCGCACCCTGGTGGATACCTGCCTGGCTTTCCCGACGGTGTTGATCGGGCTGCTGGTCTATGCCTTCATTTCCCGGCGGGGTCCCTTGGGGGAATTCGGACTGCTGTTTTCGCTCACCGCCATCGCCATCGGTCAGACCATCCTGGCGCTCCCCGTGGTGATCGCACTCACCGCCACCGCCATGGAAAGCCTCGATCGGCAGTTGCGCCTGACGCTGCTGACCCTCGGCGCGCGCGGCCGGCAGTTGCTCTGGACCAGCATCTGGGAAGCGCGCTACGGGGTATTGGCGGCGACCATGAACGCTTACGGGCGGGTGCTGACGGAAGTGGGCATTTCCATGATGGTGGGGGGGAACATCAAGTGGCACACGCGCACCATCACCACGGCCATCGCCCTCGAAACCGGCAAGGGGGAATTCGCCATGGGCATCGCTCTGGGCCTGGTGCTCATGAGCATCGCTTTCCTGGTGAATCTTGCCCTGGCGGTTTTGAGGAAAAGGGCTTGATCCCGGGACCATGATTTATCGCATCGACAAGTTGATCCATCGCTATGGCGGCCAGACGGTGTTGCGCGTGGAAGACCTCGGCATCGCGCGCGGCAGCCTGATCGGCCTGGTCGGACCCAACGGCAGCGGCAAGAGCACCTTGCTGCGGCTGCTGGCTCTGCTTGAGTCCCCGAGCGAGGGAGTAATCCAGTTCAACCGTGCCGGCGATCAGGAAAGCGCGCGGCAGGCTCGTTTTCAGGTGACGCTGCTGAATCAGGAACCCTATCTGCTGAAACGCAGTGTGCTGGAGAATGTCACCTATGGGTTGCGTGTGCGCGGCGAAACCGCACTGCTCCGGGTCCGGGCCGAGCAAGCCTTGCGTTGGGTGGGCCTGGAACCGGAACGGTTTCTCCAGCGCCGCTGGTATGAACTCTCCGGGGGCGAAGCCCAGCGCGTCGCCCTGGCCGCCCGGCTGGTGCTCCAGCCCCGGGTGCTGCTGCTCGATGAACCGATCGCCAACGTCGACGGCGACAGCGCTCAGCGGATTCAGGAAGCGGTGCTGCGGGCGCGGCGGCAGTGGGGCACCACCCTGGTGATCAGCAGTCATGACTGGTATTGGCTGTTCGAAGTGTGTGACACGGTGCTTCATCTGGTCAAGGGACGGCTGATCGGTTCCGGAGTGGAAAACATCGTGCCCGGCCCCTGGGAGCGGCGCCCCGACGGGTTCTGGTCGAAGCGCCTGGACGACGGCCAGGAAATCGTTCTCCTCGGTGCCCCCCATGAGGGCGCCGTGGCGGTGATCGGCTCCGACCAGGTGGCGGTGGCGCCCGGGGCCGAGGCTGCGGCCGTGGTTCAGCCGGACACGATCCCGCAGGTCCGTCTCACCGGCACCCTTTCGCGTCTCAGCCTCGAACGGGCCACCGGCTTCGTCTTTGCCACCGTGGTCGTCGCCAACCAGATCATGTTCACGGCCAAAGTGAGTCCGGAGCAACTGGGCGGGGCGCCGCTCTATCCGG
>MNZR01000135.1 GCA_001873705.1 Syntrophobacteraceae bacterium CG2_30_61_12 | reverse complement strand
GGGTCGACCCGAGCGGAAGCGATGAGGCGCGGCGTAGGCGTCGGGCAATCAATCGTTGTTCAGGATTTCTTGCATGCCACCATCCCATCGTTCCACCATTCCTTCAAGTGGATCGCGGAACGGAAGTGTTGCGGGCGCGCGGTGTCGGGTAGCTCCCGCTGGTCGCAACCCGACCTACGCCTATGAGATCGCTCCCCGATTTGATTGCACTTGCAGCCGCTGCAGTCGCTCGGCGGCGATCCGGCTGTAGGTCTCCAGCAGGTGCGCCGGCGGCGTTTGCCGCAGTTCCGCCGGCTTGGCCGTGAGTTCGATCGCCTGTTCCGGGCAGGTGGGAACGCACAGCCCGCAGCCGATACAGCGTTCTTGCGCGACCACCGCCGTGGCTTCCGCCACCGTGATGGCCTCCATCTGGCACCGCTCCAGGCAGGTTTCACAGCCGCTGCAACGGTCCGCATCCACCCGCGCGACAAAATTGCTCATCACGTGTTCCGCCGGTTTCGGCAGCTTCTTCAAATTCTTCAAGATCTGGCAGCAGCAGCCGCAGCAGGTGCAGATGTTCACCACCTTCTGGGCATTGCTGGGCTGCAGCACCAGTCCGGCCTGTTCCGCCCGCTCCAAAATGGTCAGGGCTTCATCGCGGGTGATGCCGCGGCCGAGTCGATTGTCCTCGTAATACTGCGCACCGAGCCCGAACACCAGGCAGCTTTCCAGCGGTCGGTGGCAGCCCTTGCCCACCATCCGTTGTTCCTTGCGGCAAATGCACGGCGCCACCACGATTTTATCCTGTGCGCCGACGATGCCGCGGGCTTCTTCGTAAGCCATCACCGTCTGCTGCGCGTTCACCGCTCCCGGTACCGGAATGGTCCGCAGCTGCGGGGTCCGGTTCTGTTGTGCCTGATCGAAGAAGTAGGGGATGTATTGGTTCATGTCCCGAATCAATTCCGGGTCGAGATCATTTACATGGTATTCCCAGATGCCGATCAGAAACTGGGCGGCCATGTAGAGCACCGCGGGTCCCTTGCGGATCCGGAAAATAAGCCCGTGAGCGGCCAGGTCCTCCAGTTGCGGAGCCAGTTCGGCCGCCGTAAGCCGGCAGCGCTCGGCGATCTGGTCCGGGGTTTCCGGTTTCAGCGTGAGCTGCTGCGCCAGCCGCGCCTGGTCCGGGGTGAACAGCCGTTTCAGGACCTTCAATTCGACCCCGGTCGGGGTGGCGGGGAAGCCGGCCGGGAGCCGGTTGAGATGGTCCGCCAGGCGGCGATACACCGCCGCATCCTGATTCCGATCTTGATGGTGATCTTGACCGCGATTCTGGTTCTGGTTCATGCAAACGCCTCCGTGCTGGGATGTGAATGACCATTCATTTTTCCCTTTCCTTGTAGCACGGATCGGCCGTCGTTGAAAATGCTTTGCGCTTCTGATAGAAGGGCAAAGCCTTGGCCGGGACTGGCGGTGGACACGCGAGGAGCCGGCGGTCGGCGCGGCCCGGGCCGCGCTTTGCCGGCAACGCCCGAGACGGGGGCCGGGCACCGGAAGGCGGTCGGAACAATCGCGGTGGGGACGGACCAGCGGGGTGCGGGAACATGCGGAGAGAGCTCCTGGAACAACTGCAAGCAGGGCTGGCCGCTCGGGACCGAACGGCCCTGGCCGTGGCGTTTCACCGGGTGCACCCGGCTGACGCCGCGGAACTGCTAGCCCAGTTGCACCCGGCCGAAGTCGCCCGCTACCTTGAAATCATGGGGATCGGCGAGGCCCTGACCGTGTTCGAGTTCGTGCCCTTCGAGGTGCAGAAGGAGGCTCTGGAGCACCTGCCGCGGGAGTCGCTGACCGAACTGATCACTCAGATGCGCCCGGACGAACGCGCCGACCTGGTGGAAGAACTGGATGAACCGTTCCGAGAACAGGTGCTGTCGCATCTGATCAAGGCCGAGCGACAGAATATCTTGAAGCTGCTGACCTATCCCGAGGACAGTGCCGGCGCTTACATGACCACCGACTACGCCGAATTGAGGCCGCGGGTTGATGTGCGGGCCGCCATCACCCAGTTGCGACTGCAGGCCTTCACCAAGGAAACCATTTATTATGCCTACGTGGTGGATCACAACAAGAAGCTGATCGGGATCATTTCGCTGCGCGATCTGATCATGGCCCGGCCGGAAAGCCTGGTCGAGGAGGTCATGCACAAGAACGTGATCGCTCTCAGGGTGGATACGGATATCGAGGAGGTTTCCAAGGAAATGGTCCACTATGATTTCCTCGCCCTCCCGGTGGTGGACGCCGATGGACGACTGGTGGGCATTGTCACCTACGACGACGTGTTCGACGTGATGACCGAGGAAGCCACCGAAGACATGTATCTGCTGGCCAACCTGGATACCGATGAAAAGGTCACGTCGCCGCTGCTCCGTTCGGTCAAACTGAGGGTCCCCTGGCTGCTGGTGAATCTGTGCACCGCCAGCCTCGCTTCCTTTACGGTCAGCCGGTTTTCCGACACCATCTCGGCCTACGTGGTGCTGGCTTCGCTGATGCCGATCGTGGCCGGCCTCGGCGGCAACGCCGGCACCCAGTCGCTCACCGTGGTGGTGCGGGCGCTCGCTCTGGGGGAAATCAAGGTCCGCGGCAACTGGCGGGTGCTGTTGAAGGAAACCGGGGTCGGCCTGTGTAACGGGGTGGTCTGCGGCCTGGTGATGGCTTTAGTGGCTTTGGTCTGGCACCGCAATCTGGCGCTCGCCCTGATCCTGTGGTTGGCGATGATCCTGAACATGATCGTGGCCGCCACCTTCGGCGCCCTGGTGCCGATCACCCTGCGCCGGCTCAGGCTGGACCCGGCCCTCGGTTCCAGCATCTTCGTCACTGCGGCCACCGATACCGGCGGCTTTTTCATCTTCCTCAGCCTGGCCACCCTGCTGTTGAACGAACTGCTACAACACGGCTGATCCGGGCGCGATGTTTCCATCGAAGGAAGCGATGCCCATTCCATTTAGCCATCGGGAATACCGATTTTCGCTCCGGTCTGATCCGGCGTTATACTGATCTCTACGTGCTGGTAGTGGCGCCGTAAGGCGATAGGGCGCTTCCGAAGCCGCGGGCCCACGCCGTCACCGAGGCGTTGCAAACGGGGACGCCCTTACGGGACGCACTACGAACGTTCACCGCCCGCGGGGAACTTGACCCCTGCGTGCTGGTAGTGGCGCCGTAAGGCGATAGGGCGCTTCCGAAGCCGCGGGCGTACGCCGTCACCGAGGCGTTGCAAACGGGGACGCCCTGACGGACGCACTACGAACGTTCACCGCCCGCGGGGAACGAGATGAGCGGCGGCCAATGTCGGGGTGAACTGGATCTCGGGAAAGGGAATGGAAACCTATGGCGGACAAGGAATTGGATTGCCGGGGCCTGGCTTGCCCCAATCCGGTGCTGCGGACCAAGGCGGCGCTGGAAGCCGGTGGGGTCGAACGGATCACGGTGCTGGTGGACAATGCGGCGGCCAGGGAAAACGTTACCCGGTTCTTGCAGCGATTCGGCTACCGGGTCAGCGCGATGGAGCGTGACGGTATCTTTTCGGTGCTCGGCTCCCTGGCCGACCCGGAAGCCTGCGTGCTGGCGCAGCCGGAGGCGGCGGGCGCGGCCGAAGCGCAGCAGAAGATCCTGGTGCTGCTGGCGACCGATCGGCTGGGGCGCGGCGATGACGCATTGGGAGCCAAACTGGTGGTGAACTTCCTGACCACCCTGAAAGAGCTGGGGCCGGAACTGTGGCGGTTGCTGCTGGTCAATGCCGGCGTCAAGCTGGCGGTGGCCGGTGCCGAGGTTCTGGGCGTGCTCCAGGAACTGGAACAAAGCGGAGTGAAAATCCTGGTTTGCGGCACCTGCCTCAATCATTTCCAGTTGCTGGAACAAAAACGGGTGGGGGAAACCACCAACATGCTGGATATTGTCACCTCCATGCAATTGGCGGACAAGGTGATTTCGCTCACCTGACGACGGCGGCGTGGCACGGGGAGCGGTTGAGCGAGGCGCCGAGCAAGGCCGGAAAACAAGGCGCGATACAAGCCCATGAACAGACTAGGGAACGAACCGATGAACCAGCCTGAGAACAAGGTGGAACTGGCCAGGGGCGTGCGCGCCGCCGGTTGAGCGGCGAAAATCAGCCCAGGGGACCTGGCGGAAATACTGCGCGATCTACCGGCGGAAACCGACCCGAACCTGCTGGTGGGGATGGAAACCTCGGACGACGCCGGGGTCTACCGGTTGAACGACCAGCTGGCCTTGATCCAGACGCTGGACTTCTTCACCCCCATCGTCAACGATCCGTATGATTTCGGTCGAATCGCCGCGGCCAACGCGCTGAGCGATGTCTATGCCATGGGCGGGCGGCCGCTCACCGCCATGAACATCGTCTGCTTTCCGATTCGTCGGATGGATAAGGCCATCTTGCGCGATATCCTGCGCGGCGGCCGCGACAAGGTGCATGAAGCCGGGGCCGTGCTGGTGGGCGGGCACAGCGTGGACGACTTGGAACTGAAATACGGCCTGTCGGTGACCGGAGTGGTGTCGCCCGGCCGAGTCCTCACCAACCGCGGCGCCCGGCCGGGCGACCGGCTGCTCCTCACCAAACCGCTCGGCACCGGAATCCTGGCCACCGCGGTCAAGGCGGGGCTGGCGTCACCGGCGGCGGCTCAAGCCGCCGTGGACTGCATGGCCGAACTGAACCGGGCCGCCGCCGAGGCGATGGCCGATTATCCGGTCACCGCCTGCACCGATATCACCGGCTTTGGCCTGCTCGGCCACGGCCTGGAACTGGCCGCCGGCAGCGGAGTGCGCCTGCGGATCGAAGCCGGCCGGGTGCCGCTGCTGCCCGAAGTGCTGGATTATGCCTCGATGGGCCTAGTCCCCGCCGGCAGTTTCGCCAACCGCAACTTCTGCGCCGAACGGCTCCGCGGCAGCGCCGCCATCGATCCGCTGCTGCTCGATTTGCTGGCCGATGCCCAGACCTCCGGCGGGCTGCTTATCGCTGTCCCCGCCGCCGCCGCCGAAGCTCTTCTGGACCGCCTCCACCGGGATGGGGTCAGCCACGCCGCGATCATCGGCGAGGTGCTCGAACGCGGCTCCGGGATGGTGGAGTTGGGGTGAGTCGCTAGTCGTAAATCGTAAATCGTTAGTCGTGAATGGTTATTGGTTAATGGTGACGGGGGTGCAAGGCTGGGCGATTACTTGTCGCCATGCGTCTGGGCGGTCATTTCCTGGTAGAGGTCGAGATACCGCCGGGCGGAGCGTTGCCAGGAAAAATCCTGGCGCATGGCCCGTTTCCGCAGGTCGCGCCGGGCGGTCGGGTTGCCGTAAAGGGTTAGAGCGGCATCGATTGCGGCCAGAAAATCCGCGCTCGCATACCGATAGAACTTGAAGCCGGTGCCCTGGTCCGGGTCTCGATCGAGATCGCGGACGCTGTCGTCGAGGCCGCCCACCGCATGCACCACCGGAAGGGTGCCGTAGCGCAGGCTGTACATCTGGTTCAGGCCGCAGGGTTCGTAGCGCGACGGCATCAGGAAGAAATCGGCCCCGGCTTCGATCCGGTGCGCCAGCGGATCGTCGAAGCCGATCACCACCTTGATCTGTTCCGGGTGCGCCGTGGCGGCGCTCCGCAGTTGTTGCTGCAGCGCCGGATCACCGCTGCCGAGGATCACCATGGAAAGGGGACGGCTGAGCAGATCCGGGAGGATTTCCAGCAGCAAATCCAGCCCCTTCTGCGCCGCCAGTCGGCCGACCATGGCCAGCAGCGGCCGCCCCCGGGCCGCATTCCCAAACCCCAGTTCCTTCAGTAAAGCCAGCTTGCACAGCCACTTCCCATTCAGATGATCAGCGTCGAAGGGCGCCTTGAGATGGGGATCGGTGGCCGGGTTCCAGACGTCGTCCGCGATCCCGTTGAGGATCCCGCTGAGGTCCGGGCGGCGGGCATAGAGGTCCTGGTCCAGGCCGAAGCCGAATTCGGGGGTCTGGATCTCGAGACTGTATTTGGGGCTCACGGTGTTCAGGCGGTCGGCGTATTTGATGCCGGCTTTCAGCAGGTTGCACTGGCCCCAGAATTCCAGGCCGTGCATGGTGAAAGCCTCCCAGGGCAGGCCGGTGAGGCGGAACGCCGGAGCCGGGAACAGGCCCTGATAGCCCAGGTTGTGGATGGTGAAGAGACACCGGGTGGCGGCGAAGCGCTTCTCCTGGCGCCAGAAAAAGCGCAGGTAGGCGGCGCCGAGGGCGCTCTGCCAGTCGTGCAGGTGCAGCACCCGGGGCGCCCAGTCGAGGCTGGTGCACAGAGCGTGGACGGCCCGGCTCAAGGCGGTGAAGCGTTCCGGGCTGTCTTCGTAGTCGCCGCGCCGCGGATTGCCGTAGAGGTGCGAACGGTCGAAGAATTCGTCCTTTTCCAGGAGGTAGACCGGGGTGCCGGCGGCGGTCTTGGTTTCCCAAAAGTGCCCGGTAACGGTGCGGTCGCCGATTTGTAGCGGGATATTTTCGGCAAGCGGGCTGGCGGCCTGGATCCGGTCTCGGGTTTCCCGATAGAAGGGAAGCAGGATCCGGGAGTCGCAGCCGAGTCCGCGGAGGGCGTCGGTCAACGCGGTCACTACATCGCCCAGGCCTCCGGTCTGGGCAAACGGCACCGCTTCAGAGGCGCAGAAAAGCACCGGCAGGTTCATTTCGGGACTCCTTCGGTTGACGGTTGTATACTTGTGAAGGCTTAAAAGTTTCTTTTCCGCGCGGAGACGCAGAGACGCGGAGGTTGATTTCAAGGCTCTTCTCCGCGCTCTCAGCGCCTCCGCGGGAACATAAAACGTAACTTCTCAAGCTAAACAAGTATAGCATTCGGGGCCCCCCGGGCCGGCGAAGCCGAACCGCGCCAAGGGCGCGGGGTCTTCCATGACGCGCCGGATTGCCTGCAAATTAGCGCGAGGGGCGGCGATCCTTTTGTGCTCCGGGGCTTCAAGGGCCGCGTCGGACCGGGACCGCCGCGCCCCAGCGCGGCTTTTCCCCACCGGCGCCGGGCAGTTGTTCCGGTTAAGGGTAACAAGTTTCATTTCGTTTGTGCTCTTTCCCGGGAGCGCGGGCATCTTGCCCGTTTTTGAAAATGAAACATCTGATCCTAAACCAGTATAGCGCACGGCTTGCTAGCTGCTGGCACTGCTGTAATGGCGGAGCGCAAAGCGCCAGAACAGGGTGCTCGCGGTGAACAGCGCCGCCGCCAGCGCCAGCCCCTCGAACACCGTTGCCGCGCCCACTTTCCCCAGCACCGCCGCCGCCGGGAAGGTGGTGATGAAGGCCACCGGGATCACGAAGCTCAAGACCCCTTGCAGCCAGCCGGGATAGACACTCACCGGAAAGCGCCCGGTTTCATAAACGGCCCAAAATAGTTCGGTGATGTTATCGATGCGCACAAACCAAAAGGCCGTGGTCAGCATCAGCAGCCATAGGCTGTACGCGATCACCACCGCGCTCGCCATGAGGGCGGAACCGGCGGCCAGTTGCGCGAGCGACGGACTCACCTGGAGGCGGTTCAAGGCGGTGCGGCAGATCGCCGCCCCCATGGCCACATTGGCCAGCTTCCATGGCGAAAAATAGCGCAGGGTGGCAAGAAACTGGCTGTTCACCGGTCGGGTCAGAACGAAATCGAAGGTGCCCAGGCGGATCTCTTCCACCATGCGCTGGATATTGGGGGTGAACAGGGAATCGATCAGGCCTTCGAACAGAACGAACAGCCCCACCACCAGCAGGGCTTCGTCATAGTTCCAACTGCCGATCGTGGCCCGCTGATGGAAAAATACGCCGATCCCGATCAGCGAAAACCCGACCCAGAACACGCTGGTGAGTAGATTCATGACGAAGTTGGCGCGGTATTCGAGATCGGTGAGCAGGCAGTTCTTGTAAAAAATTGCTAGCAGTTTCAGGTAGCGCATGATTCCCCCGGCGGCATGGAGATGGAAATTCGAAAATAGAAAATAGAAAATCGAAGATGGAAGATGGAAGATGGAAGATGGCGAATCGCTTCGCCCCCGTAAAGCTTGCCCGGACGTAGCCAATTACGCCTGAACCCAATTTCCAATTTCCAATTTCGATTTTCCCATTTTCCAATTACAAGCGTCTCACGCCCCCACCGCGCCGTAACGCTTGAGCCCGGCCTTCCATAGCAACCGGTAGGCGGTGAACCAGAGCAGCACCCAGAGCGCCTGCAGAGCCAGGGCCAGAGTCAGATCGGAAGGGGAAAGCCGGCCCAGCAGGATTTCCACCGGGAGTGACAGCATGTAGCGAAACGGCAGATAGATCGCCCACTGGCGCACCAGGTCCGGAAACAGGTCGAGCGGGGCGATCACGCCGCCCAGCATGAGCAGGCCGGCGTAGAACAATTCGTTGAGGGCGAGCGACTGGGTGATCCAGAAGCTCAGCGTACCGATCGAAAACTGGGACAGAAACCGGAGCGTCCAGGCGGCCAGGGTCGAGGCCGCGAACAGCAGCAGGCGACCTGCTCCGGCCTGCTCCGGCCAGGCCCCGGTGGCGGCCAGCACCATAGCGATCAGCGGCACCACGGTAAGCAGGCGAAACAGCTTATCCGCCCAGTTGAAGGCCACGTGCTGATGGATCGGATCGATCGGTCGGAGCAGTTTGGGTGACAGTTCGCCCAGGCGGATTTCCCGGTCCAGGTCCCAGACCACCCAGACCGTGGTCATCTGCCGCACCAGCAGCAGGATCAGGTAATAGCGGATAAATTCTTCGGCGTCAAAGCGACCGACCGGGCCTTCCGCGGCCAGCGCCAGCCACACCGCGAGCATCACCAGGGGCAGCGTGTTGCTCAGGATCCAGATCACCATCCCGGCCCGGTATTCCAGGACCACCTGCCAGTAGGCCTTGATCAATGCAATGTAGCTTCGGATCACCTCTTCCGCCTCATCTCCCAAACCCGCTGTCGCCATCGGTATCGGTATCGGTATCGCCGTCGCTATCGCTATCGAACCCGAACCCGATTCCGACCCCGAACCCGACCCCGATACCGATTCCGATACCGACCCCGACCCCGACCAGGGTCCCAG
>MNZR01000094.1 GCA_001873705.1 Syntrophobacteraceae bacterium CG2_30_61_12 | reverse complement strand
GGACCTGATTTCGCGCATGGCTGTGCTTGACGGCCTGTCGGCCGATTTCGCCGGCTAAACGGCAGCGGGTCGGCGCAGGCATCCTGCCGCCCGCACCGACTCCGCTTCCGGAGGCCAAAATAACGGCAAGCTGAACATCGATCCGGACAGCCGGTACGCCTTTAATCGATCGCTCCAAGGTCTAAAGTCGGCAAACGCAATGGGCTTTCCACCTCCTCGAAACAGGTCCTGGGGTTGCTGGGACATCCACATCATGGAGACTCAAGATGACAAACAACATCAGACCCAGGCAATCCGCGCCAGATGTTTGCCCCGGGGGCCGTTCCGACCTGAGCATCGAAGGGTTGAAACGCACCCTTCGTGAGCACCTCTTTTACACCCAGGGGAGATTTCCCGCGGTCACCAGCACCAACGATCTTTACATGGCGCTCGCCTACACGGTCAGGGATCAGCTCCTGCACCGCTGGATCAAGACCGTTGAGCAAATGAGTCGAGAGGACCTTAAGGTTGTCAGTTACCTCTCGGCTGAATTCCTCCTTGGCCCCCACCTGGAGAACAACCTGATCAACCTGGGCATTTACGAGGAGGTTCGCAGGGCTGCGGAGGAAGCGGGTTTGGACATTCAGGCTCTGTTCGACCAGGAGGAGGAACCTGGGCTTGGCAATGGGGGGTTGGGCAGGCTGGCGGCCTGCTACCTTGATTCGCTGGCAACTCTTGAAGTCCCCGCTATCGGATACGGTATCCGCTACGAATTCGGGATTTTCGATCAGGAGATCCGCGACGGCTGGCAGGTGGAACGCACCGACCATTGGCTCCGACTGGGCAACCCCTGGGAGCTGGCGCGACCGGAAATCACCTACCAGGTGAATTTTGGGGGCCGCACCGAGCCCTATGAAGACGAACGGGGCCGCTACCGGGTACGCTGGCTCCCCCACCGAACGGTCAAGGGCGTTGCCTACGACACCCCCATCCTCGGATATCGTGTCAACACCTGCAACCTATTGCGGCTGTGGAAGGCTGAAGCGGTTGAATCCTTTGAGTTCGAAGCGTTCAATGTGGGCGACTATTACAAGGCCGTGGAGCAGAAGATCACCTCGGAAAACATCACCAAGGTACTCTACCCCAACGATGAACCGGTCCAAGGGAAACAATTGCGGCTTGAGCAGCAGTATTTCTTTGTTTCCTGCTCTCTGCAGGACATGTTGAGACTGCAGAAGTTGCTCGGAGGTGACCTGAGTCAGTTTTCCAACCACTTCGCCATCCAGCTCAACGACACCCACCCCGCCATCGGCGTTGCTGAACTGATGCGCCTGCTGGTCGACGAAAACGGCATGGATTGGGATGCGGCCTGGGACATTACCCGCAACACGTTCGGCTATACCAACCATACCTTGCTCCCGGAAGCGCTCGAAAAGTGGCCGGTTGACCTGTTCACCGGGCTTTTCCCCAGGCACATGGAAATCATTTACGAAATCAACCGACGTTTCCTTGAAGAAGTGCGGACTCGGTTCCCTGGGGATGAAGAGCGGCCGGCCCGGATGTCCCTCATCGATGAACGGGGCGAACGCTATGTGCGCATGGCCCACCTGGCCAGTGTCGGCAGCCACGCCATCAACGGCGTCGCGGCACTCCACACTGAGTTGCTCAAGCAGACCGTGATGGGCGATTTTTATGAGATGACGCCGGAAAAATTCAGCAACAAGACCAATGGGGTCACCCCGCGCCGCTTTATGGTTCTGAGCAATCCCGGGCTGAGCCGGCTGATCACCGGAAAGATCGGCGACACCTGGATCAGCCACCCGGAGGAACTCCGGCAGCTCGAGAAGTTTGTCGACAACCGCGCCTTTCGCCAAGAGTGGCGCCAGGTGAAGTTGGAGAACAAACAAAACCTCGCCCGAGTGATCCTCGAACGCACCGGAATCGAGGTCAACCCGGCCTCGATCTTTGACATCCAGGTGAAACGGATCCACGAATACAAGCGCCAGCATCTGAACGTGCTCCACATCATTGCCTTGTACAACCGGATCAAACAGGACCCCGCCTACAGCCCGTGCCCCCGGACTTTCATTTTCGGCGGCAAAGCCGCTCCCGGTTATTTCATGGCGAAGCGGATCATCAAACTGATCAACTCGGTGGCCGAGGTGGTCAACCATGATCCTGATGTAGCCGGGCGGCTCAAGGTGGTTTTCTTCCCCGACTTCAACGTCAAGAACGCGAAATTCATCTACCCGGCCGCCGACCTGTCGGAACAGATCTCCACCGCCGGCAAGGAGGCCTCCGGGACCGGCAACATGAAGTTCTCCATGAATGGCGCTCTGACCATCGGAACTCTGGATGGGGCCAACGTTGAAATCCGGGAAGAAGTGGGCGCCGAGAATTTCTTCCTGTTCGGACTGACCGCCGAGGAGGTTGCCGCGCTCCAGCGGAACGGATACCAGCCCATGGAGTATTTCCGCGCCAACCCCGAACTCCAGGGCGTCATCGAACGCATCAGTTCCGGTCATTTCTCCCATGGCGATCGGGAATTGTTCAAGCCCCTGGTGGATTCCCTGCTGTTCCACGACACCTTCCTGTTGTTCGCCGATTTCGAGGCCTATCTGGAGGCCCAACAGCAGGTCGATGAAGCCTACCGCGACTCGGAGCACTGGACCCGCATGTCTATTCTCAACACGGCTCGGATGGGCAAGTTCTCCTCCGATCGGGCCATCCACGAGTATTGCCGGGACATCTGGAAGGTCAAGCCAGTCCCCATCACATTGGACTGAGCTGGCGGCGATTCCCGGAGAAGACATTTCCAGCCTTCAGTATCCGGTGAAAGCACGATCGATCGTGGTGCTGGAGAATGTAGGGGCGGGGTAACCCCGCCCTGCGCCAATTCTCAGGAAAGCCACGGACGAACTGGCTCGCAAGGAGACGTTTCATGAGGGTGATTGTGGTCAATTCCGGCAGTTCCTCGATCAAGTACCAGGTGTTCGCGCTGGATGACTGTACTTCCCTGGTGGAGGGATTGCTTGAACGGATCGGGACCCGCGATGCCAGGTTGAAACATCGCCGGCTCACCGAAGCGGGCGACTGGGAGGAATTCGTCGAAACCCGGCCGGTTGCCGATCACCGCGAAGGTTTCCAGTTTCTGCTCGAGGTGGCGGCGCGCCATCCCGCCGCCCATGCTACTCCCGCTGGGGTGTTCGGGTTCGGCCACCGGGTGGTCCATGGGGGAGAAGCCTTCCGCGACCCGGTGATCATCGATGATGAGGTGATACGGCGAATCAAGGACCTCATCCCGCTTGCGCCCCTGCACAATCCGTCCAATATTGTCGGTATCGAGGTGCTGCGTGCGCTCCACCCCGATGTCCCCAACGTGGCGGTGTTCGATACGGCCTTCCATCAGAGCATGCCGCCGAAGGCGTTCCACTACGCCTTGCCCCGCGAACTCTACCACCAGCACCATGTCCGCCGTTATGGGTTCCACGGCAGCTCGCATCAGGTGGTGGCCCGAGCGGCCTCGATCCACTTGGGGCTTCCGACCAGCCGACTCAACCTGATCACCCTGCATCTGGGCAACGGCGCGAGCGCCACCGCCGTGCAGGGCGGCAGGAGTATCGACACCTCCATGGGGCTGACGCCGTTGGAAGGTCTGATCATGGGCACCCGATGCGGAGACCTGGATCCGGCAGTGCCCTTCTATGTGTCGCGAAAAACCGGCAGGCCGTTGGAGGAAATTGAAAGCATTCTGAACAAGGAGAGTGGACTCAAGGGCATCTGCGGCCTGAACGACATGCGCGAAATTCAGCGCCGCGCCGATGAGGGCGATGCTGAGGCCCAACTCGCCATCGAAATGTTCTGCTACCGGATCAAGAAATACATCGGCGCCTACTATGCGGCGCTGGGCCGGGTCGACGCCATAATCTTCACTGGGGGCATCGGTGAAAACTCAGCCCGCGTGCGCAAGGAATCCTGTGCCGGTCTGAATGGCCTCGGGATCATCCTGGACGACGCCCGGAACGAACAGGCCTCATCGGGGGTGGTCGAGATCTCAAGTGAGGATAGTAAAGTAAAAATCCTCGTCATTCCGACCGACGAAGAGCGTGAGATCGCGCGCCAGACGATTGAAACCATCCGCCGTGCCACCCACAAGAAGGGCCACCTGCCTTGATGGGTGCACAAAATTCATGAGGGATCAATGCGGAGGCTTGGGATGACCCTTCCAGCCAATAAGACCAAGATCGTGTGCACCATCGGGCCGGCGTCCCGGTCCCGCGAGGTGATGGAGAAGCTGCTGTTGGCCGGGATGAATATTGCCCGGCTCAATTTCTCCCACGGTGACTTCTCGGGACACCGGGAAGTGATCGCCGATCTCCGCGCCGCCGCCATGGCCACCGGACGCCGTCTGGCCATCATGGCCGACCTGCCCGGTCCCAAGATGCGGATCGGAACCTTCGACTCCGAACCCATCGAGCTGAAACCGGACGATTTGTTCACGCTCACCACCGACGACATCGTGGGCGACGCGCACCGAGTCTCGGTCACCTTCACCCGCCTTCCCCAAGTGGTGAAACCCGGCGACACGCTCTACTTGAACGATGGTTTGATCCAAGTTGCCGTGGACCGGGTCCAGGGCCCCGAGGTCCGCTGCCGGGTCCTGGTCGGCGGTGAGTTGCGCGCGCGCAAGGGCCTCAACCTGCCGGACATCGACCTCGGGGTCGGCGCCTTTACCGAACACGACCACAACTGCCTGAAATTCGCTCTCGAAAACGGCGTGGACGCGGTGAGCCAGTCGTTCGTCGAAAATGCCGCGGACATTGAGGCGGTGCGCGATGCGGCGGCAGCCCTCGGGTTCCGTCCCTTCATCATCGCCAAGATCGAACGTTCGCGGGCGCTCAAGCACCTGGACGCCATCATCGACGCGGCGGACGCCATCATGATCGCCCGCGGCGACCTCGGCGTGGAACTTCCCATCGAACAGATTCCCGTGGTCCAAAAACAGATCATGCGCCAGGCCAACAGGCGGGCCAAACCGGTGATCACGGCGACCCAGATGCTGGAATCCATGATCACCAATCGGCGTCCCACTCGCGCCGAGGCCACCGATGTGGCCAACGCCATTCTTGATGGGACCGACTGCGTCATGCTCTCCGGTGAATCGGCCATGGGCGACTACCCGGTGGATGCGGCGGCGATGCTGGTGAAGATCGCCACCGCCATCGAACCCTATCGCACCATGGTGAGCGCCAGGGAACTGTTCAAGGGAATCGATCTCAAGGGCAAGGTGCCCCCTGCCAAACTGATCGACCTGGGAGTGGAATCCGTGCTCGAATACGCCGATCCCGCCGCCGTGTTCGTGCCCACGCGCGGCGGCGACACGGCCAGGAGCATCGCGCGGTTTCGCCTGCCCATTTGGATCGTTGCGGTCACCTCGGAAGAAGCCACCTGCCGGCGGCTCCAGTTCACCTCGGGGGTCTACCCGGTCTGCGAGGCCGAGCACCCCGACCACTGGAGCGACTACGTGCGCCACTGGCTCAGGACTCACGGGGTGGACGGAAACCTTGCGGTGGTGACCGAAGGCCCCTCCAGAAAGCATCCCGACGCCAACAATCGCCTGGAGATCGTGGATCTCGATCGCAATGGAAACTGAGACAGGGCAAGACGTTTATCCGAAACAAAGAGGGCGCGGGAAAATGATCCTGGCAGGCGACATCGGCGGCACCAACACCAGGCTTGCGCTCGTAGAGGAACAGCCTGACGGGCTGCGGATCTCGGACCAACAAACCTTTCCAAGCCGCGAGCGGACCAGCCTTGAAGCGGCGCTTGAGGAGTTCCTCACTCCTCGCAAGGTCAACCTCACCCGGGCTTCGTTCGGCATTGCCGGTCCGGTGCGCAACGGACGCTGTGAGGCCACCAACCTCCCCTGGGTGGTGGACTCGAAGACCGTGGCCAAGCGGGTGGGTCTCAAGAGGGTCGGCCTGATCAATGACCTGGAAGCCAATGCCTACGGGATCGCCGCGCTTCAGAGCAAGGACCTGGTGATTCTCAACAAAGGCGCTCGCAATGCCACCGGCAACCAGGCGATCATCTCCGCCGGCACCGGTCTTGGCGAGGCGGGCATGTACTGGGACGGGCAGCGGCATCGACCGTTCCCATCGGAAGGCGGTCATGCGGATTTTGCGCCCCGCAATCACCTGGAGATGGAGCTTCTCGACTACTCCATGCAGCGTTACCGGCGGGTGAGCTACGAACGCCTGATCTCGGGACCGGGCCTGTTTCACATCTATTGCTTCTTCAGGGATACCGGTAAGGGTGAAGAACCACCCTGGCTTGCGGAACAACTGCGCCCCGGCGATCCGGCGCCGGTCATCTCGCAGCTTGCCCTGGATGGAAAAAGTGCCCTGTGTCAGCAGACGCTCGAACTGTTTGTGGCTCTGTACGGTGCTGAAGCCGGAAACCTGGCGCTCAAGCTGATGGCCACCGGCGGCGTCTACCTGGGCGGAGGCATTGCCCCGAGGATCGTTTCCAAACTGGCGGAACCCGGGTTCATGAACGCCTTCACCGCCAAGGGACGAATGCGGCCGCTGCTGCAGGATATCCCGGTCCGGGTGATCACCAACCCGAAGACCGCCCTTCTTGGCGCGGCGCGCCACGCTGCTTTCGAGTTGAGACCATGAACACCGGTGAGTGCCCGTTCAGAGCGCCACACCACCTGAGAACAGCGGTGTTGTGGTGCTGCGTTGAGCGTGTTGGAAGGAGATTCAGAATGCGGACTTGCTTGACGTGGACGGGATTGGTCCTCGCGTTGCTCATCGGCTGTAGCAACATCTGGGCTCAATCCGAGGTGGCCCTCGAACTTCCCCCTCCGGCCTCGGTGGAAGAAATGGTCACGCCCCTGGAGTTGCCTTTTCTGATGAAGCCCCTACGATCAGCAATCGTGCCCTGGTTGAAGGATAAACTGGCAGACACAACGCCTTTCCTGCGCGAATCGAAACTGAATTTGCATGTGCGCAGCGCTTATTTCTTCGAGGACCCGTTCGACAAGGACAAGAAGGAAGCGTGGGCACTGGGCGGGTGGCTGGAATATCAATCGGGCTGGCTGGCCGACCGCCTGGGATTCTCATCGACCCTGTACACTTCCCAGCCGCTTTACGCGCCGGAGGATCGGGACGGTACCTTGCTCCTCGAGCCCGGCCAGGATGGCTTCACCGTATTGGGGGAGGCCTACGGCCGGATCAAGATCCATGAACAGAACGAGTTCCGTTTCTTTCGCCAGACCTACAACACGCCTTACCTCAACAAGAACGACGGCAGGGAAATTCCCAATACGTTCGAGGGCTACACGTTTCGCGGCGCGTTTGGTGATGAGAAATCCAGTGGCTCATTGAAATACGTGGCCGGCTATGTGACCAAGATCAAGGAGCGCAACGAAGACCAGTTCGTGTGGATGTCCAATGACGCCGGGGCCGAGGTGGAACGGGGAACCGTCATGGCGGGGGCGCTGTTCACCCGGGGGCCCTGGTCCCTGGGTTCCATCGAGTACTACACCGAGGACACCCTCAATATCTTCTATGCCGAAGCCAGGCGCCGCTGGAAACTCGGCGGAGACTGGGGATTGGCCCTGAACGCTCAGTTTTCCGATCAACAGAGTGTTGGCGATAACAGCCTCACGGGGTCATCCTTCCACACCGCTCAGGGAGGAGCATCGCTCGATCTCAGTTACCGCAACGCGGTGGTGACCGCGGCCTTTACCAGCACGGATGCGGACCGCGACATGATCAGCCCGTGGAGTTCCTATCCCGGAGTCACCAGTTGCCAGGTGAGGGACTTCAACCGCGCCGGGGAAGACGCGTGGATGCTCAAAGCTTCCTATGACTTCAAGAGATTTGTGGAAGGACTCAGCGCCTACGCCCTCTACACGGTGGGAACCGGGCGTAAGGACCCGTCGACGGGCGGAGATCAACCGGACGAACAGGAAATTGATGCCGACCTGCAATACCGTTTCCAGGCTCCTCACTTGCAGGGACTTGCCCTGCGGCTGCGCTACGGCACCGTCGACGCGGGCGGTGGAGACCGTATCCATCAGGTTCGCGCGGTTCTCAACTATGATCTGCCGCTGCTCTGATCGGCAAAAACGCTCCCTCGATTGCGAAAGTGAGTGGTTGGAGGCAACATGAACGGGAGATCTCAACCGATGAAAAGGAGGAAGTTGCTATAAGGCGCATGGCAAGAATAAGACATCCGTCACAACCCTCAATTCGTCATTCCCGCATGCTTCTAGCGGGAATCCAGAAATGAGCACTGGTCTGGATTCCCGCTTAAGAACCGCGGGAATGACGGGGTGCTGTTACGCAAGTGATCCTGAACAACTAATTCTTGCTATTCACCTAAGAATCTGGACCGCTCCTTGAGTGCACGGGGCATCCACCGCCTGGGGTATGGTTCAGTCGAGGGGAACAAGGGATCGTCACTCCCGTTGGCGGCATGCGGGAATGGCTGAACGATAGCGATACCGATGGCGATGGCGATGGCGATGGCGATGGCGATCATCATATTGCAAGGTTGGTGGCGGAGATCAAACGTAAATGATGGCTGGTTTGACTATGGTTTCAACCAAGAGGAGGAAAAATATGCACCAATATCGGTGGCAATGGCTGATCGGCATCATCGCCGCGGCACTGCTTGCGGGCTGCGCGCAGACGGGCCAGGGAACGGTGCCGGCGCCGCCGCGGGAACCCGTGGCGCCCGTTCAGGTCCAGGCACCGGCGCCCCCGGTCGAGAAACCGGAAGCCATGGCGGTGCTGAAGAACATGGCCGAGTTCTTGAGCAGGGCCGAGAAATTCACCGTGACGATCTCCGGAGGCTATGACGTGGTGCAGGATTCCGGGCAGAAACTGGAATTTGGAGCCATTCGTCAAACGACCCTGGTGCGTCCCAATCGGTTGCGAGTGGAAACCAGGGAAAGCGACGGCGACCGGAATCTTTTTGTTTATGACGGCACCACCATCAGCTACGCTCACGGTGGGCAGAACGTTTATGGGACGGCTTCCGTTGCCGGCACGCTGGACGACGCGGTCCCCTGACGGCCACCTTGATTCCCCCA
>MNZR01000188.1 GCA_001873705.1 Syntrophobacteraceae bacterium CG2_30_61_12 | reverse complement strand
CTCTTTTCGCCGTTTGCCGTTCTCTTCACTTCGACATTCGATATTCCTTGTTCGATATTCGATATTCGCTCTAAAGCAGTATTTCAATGGCCTGGAAGGGGCAGACCGGAACGCACAGTTCGCAGCCGATGCACTTGTCGTGGTCACAGACAATCCGCATGTCGGGCCGGCTCACCGCGAGCGCTCCGGTGGGGCACACGGCGGCGCAAGCGGTGCATTCGACGCAGCGTTCCTCATGCCAGCGCACATCCTTGGCCAGCGGCTGCACACCGACCCCGACTTGTTCCAGATACGCCAGTGCTCCATCGACCGCTTCCTGGGTACCGTCCACTTCCACCACCAGGCGGCCGTAGTCGCGGGGAACGATCTTTCCTCGCAGGATATTCACCTTGACATCGTAGCCCTTGATCAGCCGATAGGTCACCGGCTCTTCGATCAGGTGCGGCGGGAATAACAGAACCAAACGCTTATTGGGCATGGGTTGTCCTCCGATTCCGGCGCCATTCAGCGGCCGCCGGCCAGGTGCACCGGCACCTGGTTGAAACGCTGGTGGTTAGCGATGGGTTTTTCCACCAGGGGTTTGCACACCAGTCCGGAATCCTGGTCGGCGATGGGGGCTACCGGTTCACTCAACAGAAAGCTACCCTGCTGGATCCAGGCCTTCAGGGTCCCGGCGATTTCCCGCGCCCGCGCATACGAAGATAGACCCGCGGTGCGGATGTTCTTGCCGTTCACCGTGATCGTACCGGATTTCAATTCGGCGTAGCTCACTTCGGCCAGGCTGTTGGCCACCCGTTCCGGATAATCGGAACTGTAGTCCACCACCTGAGCCACCAAATCGGCGTCGGTCACCGCCGTGCAGCGGAGCATTTCTTCGTCCAGAATCGGGATCGGAATGCCGATACCCACCGCCATGGTCGCCCCGTAGCCGAGAAAGGACGCGCCCCGGAGCCAGCGCGGCTGCATCTGCTTGAGTTCCCCGGTGACCGCGAGGGTGCCGGCGCCACTCCGGGGCACCCCGTTTTCCAGACGGGGCACCGCCGGGCTGTGTTGGGTGCCGCTGCCGACCACGTAGCCGATCCCGCCGCCGAGAAAGATCCGGGTGCCCATGCCGATGGTCCGGTAGTGGGGATCGTTCAGCAGCGGACTCAATTGGCCGGCGCTGCAGTACCCGGCATTGCGCATCTTCGGCTGCAGCACCCCCATGTAGGTGTGGATGGTGCGATCGGAGGTGTTCACGGCCACGTTATAATTCTGATAACAGTTGCGTATATTGAACAGCATGGCCTCGTTCATGTCCTCGAGACTGATCCAGGTTTCCAGTTTGCGCCGCGGATAGCAGTCGGTGCCGTAGGCCTGGGCCACCAACTGCACCGCCTTGCCGCCCACCAGTTCCTCGATCACATGACCGCCGCCGTAAAGGAACTTGCCGGGATAAATGCGGTTGCGGGGATCTTCGTCGGGCAGCGCGGTGGCGCCCAGTAGAAAATCCACAGCCGCCAGCCCGGTGTAAACCGGCACATCATTCAGGGTCACCCGCCCGCCGCCCAGCTTGATCCGCGGCTTGCTGTGGCCGACATTGAAATAGGCCGCCGACGAACACATGGGGGCGAAGGTGCCGGTGGTCACCACATCGACTTCCGCGGCCGCCCGGGCGTGCCCCTTTTCCCTTGCGATCCCGATGATTTCTTCAGCGGTGCAGACCACCGCCTGGCCGCTCTTGATCTTTTCGTTGATCTGCTGAATGGTTTTCGCCATCTTCCTTCTCCTGCAGCCTGATCATCATCACGTCATTCACGGTCTCATGCCAGCAGCAACGCCCCTTGCGGGGCCGTCATTATCCATATCATAAAACCTCCCGCACCAGAGGCACTGAGCATGTCGCGCCGAACACCACTACCCGCCTCCCGTGGCCGACCTGCCCGCGCCGGCGGTGAAAAGCCATCACGAACCTCGGGGCAAACACCGCGCTCGTTCACGCCCGGGACCATCCAGTCTCGCCCACCGCTACCGTGAACGATCGCCGGATGACTGTCAAGAGCGCAGCGCGAAGCAGCGCTCAGCCGGCGCTCCTTCATGGCAAAACCAGGCGGCAAAAGCCGCCGCCCTCGACTCGCCAAAACGGGCACCTGCTGCTCAATTCATGACGGTGGGTTTGCTCGATCACCGGCTAAAAGGGCGGCATCAACGCTGCCGGCCCCGCTTCGGTCGGGGGAATTTCGCTCTCCCGGTTGGGTACGTAAACCGCCGCGTCGGTGTTCGGCCAGACCACCCCACGACGCATCAAGCGGCACAGGGCATCGCAATCGCTGCTCCCGTGCATTCCATCACCTTCCTTTCGAGTCGATTCATCGCTATCCCTAGTGCTATACTAGACTAATCCGCCAGTCGGCCTCTGTCAATCGAATTTTCGCTCGACGGGAGCAACATGCCACAACATGGACGGAGCTGGACGGCAAAACCGAGTCGATTGGTGTCGCCCCGGAGTTGCCGGATCAGCGAGAGGTCGGGCTCGGGCAAAGTGAATTTCCCATTTCCCAATTGATCTCAACGCAAACGGAAAATACACATCCACGCAATCTATATCCAGGAATGAATGAGCATTCACCGCTAACCTCGATGACCGGGGTCGGTCACAAGGAAGGGTGTGCATGGCACTCCCTGACGATCCGGTGGAGGTCCGCGGATTGGAGATGGTGCCGAATCGTCGGGTAGCTCCCGCTGGTCGCAACCCGACCCACGAAATCGCTCCTTCGCCCCTCCATTTGGTTGCGCACAAGCATCCGCAATGATATACATGATGTTCCATTTTCATATAAAGACTCCAAGGACGTAAAGATGCGCGAAGAACAATAGGGGACCTCCAATCCCATCGAGAAGACCGATTCCGGCCTTTGTGAAGAGAAAACCCTTTGCGTATCCTTGCGTCTTCGTGGTGAGTTCTTGCTGTTCGTTCACGGGTATTGGACTCAATGCCATGAACGGATGCGAGGAGCGGCTAGGACCGACCCTTCCGCGGATCCCTCGAGATCCAGCTTTTTTGGGCCAGTTCATAGCTTTCCGGGGTACCGATATCGATCAGAAAGTCGCCTATGGGATACGCCTTCATCCTGCCGATCAGCCGAGGCAATATGTGGAAGCTCAAATCAAGCGGGCCCGGCGGCCGTTCCGAGTCGATGGGAAAATCCGTGAAAATCCTGCTGTCGGCCGCATAGAGACCGGCAGCGGCAAGATTTGACCGCGGTTGCTCCGGCTTTTCCTCGAAGCCGGTGACGATTCCCTCGGAATTGACTTCGGCGATGCCGCAGCGAGTCGGGTCCCGAGCGGGAAATACTCCCAGGGTGAATGGAAGGCCGTGCCGGCGATGAAAGGACATTAGGCTGGTGAGGTTGGCATTGGTGAGATTGTCTCCATACAGGATGAGAAACGGCTCTCGGTTTGCGATCCAGTGGCGGTTGGTCCACAAGGTCCCGGCACTCCCCAGTAGTTCCGGTTCGTGGGCTTGAATGATGTGCAAGCGATCGCTTGGCCAGGTTGCGAGAAACCGTTCCACCCTCTGGTGCTGCCAATGAGTATTTATAAGCACCTGGGTAATCCCGTGCGATTCCAGCAAATCAAGCCAAATGGCGAGCAGTGGCCGGCCCGCGATGGGAAGCAGGCACTTTGGAAGATGCTCGGTCAGCGGACGCAATCGCGTTCCAAGTCCCGCGGCCAATAGAAAAGCTTTTCTCATGGCGAACGCCGATCGAGATCGGTGGGGGGATGCCGTTGCCTTGGTGAATCCGGCGACGGCATGTCCCCATGCCGACGAGGATGTCGCCTTGCGCCGAACGAAGGGAGGCGAAAGCCCGCGCGTATGATCCGCCGGAACAGCCGGATCAGAAAGAGAACATCGTTCCACACGGTCCAATTTCTGAGGTAGTGGAGACTCAGGGAAAGCTCCAGTTTCGGATCGAGTCCCTGCTCAAACAACCACGGCCCCATCACGCCCGGTCTGACCGCGGTCAAGTTTTCCAGGTACCGGCCGTATTGCCGACCATTTTCAGGGGAGATTGGGCGCGGACCGATCAGGCTCATTTGCCCAGCCACAACGTTCAGCAATTGCGGTAATCTATCGAGGCCGCTCTGAACCAACCAACGGTCGATGGCGCCGGATTCCGCCGGCCCGGACCGTTCCTGCCCGCCGCGGCCGATGAAATCCGGCGCGGGCCGGGCGCGCGTCGGAATTCCGTAGCTGCAAAAGACCTTCCCGTTTCTCCCCAATACCCGCCGGCACTCCAGGATCGGGCGCCGTCCCAGCGCGATCGATCGCGCGATCAAGAACAGCATCAAGGGAGCGGTCACCGGCAAGGCCGCCAGGACCAAGGCATAATCGAACATCATCTTGACCGTCTGTCCCGACCCGGCCACGCAACCTGATTGAAAACGCAGAAGCGGAATCCGCCCCCAGTAGCTAAGGCTCATCGCCGCCAATTGAAGATCACTCAAGCCGGGACCGATATAGACCTCGACATTGTTCTTGCAAGACGCATCCGTGAGAACAAACCGCTCGGTTTCCCAGCTTACCGCATCCCTGATCAGGATCACGATCTTGGCGTGATGCCCTTGAGCGATCTCCCGGTACAATCGTGGCGCACCGAGAATCGGCCTGCCTTCCCAAACCCCGATTCCGGGAGGGTTGAAGTCGTCCAGGAACCCGACAACATCCACCAACTCGGTCGCCTCCAGTTGACGCGCTATCTCCTTGGCCTCTTCATTGGCCCCAATCATCAACACCCGCTCCGGTCTGCCATTGCCGTTTTGCAAGGCCCTAAGAACCCTGTGTACGGAGTAGCGCCCGAGACCGACCAAGCCGACTCCAAGGACCCAGATCCCCAGCAGCCAGCCACGCGACGGAGCCGGAAAGCGCAGCAGAAAACTTAGCAGAATGGCACTCAGGACGCATTGGTTGCAAGCCTTGAAGATTTGGAGATACGGGTCCCTCACGCCGAGCAGGATACTGCGAGTGTAGAGGTCCTTGAGGAAAAAAATGCCGAGGAACAAGGGAGCGATGACTAAGCAGAACGAGACATACTGGTCGTGGGATACCGGTGAATGATAGGGAATCCAACCGCTGCCGATGCGCAACCAATAAGCCAGGGCAAACGCCGAAAACCAGGCGAGCAGGTCCACCATCACAACGAATACGAACGTCCATCGCTTCATGGCTGCCGCGACCGTGATCTTTCATCGCAAATGCATTGACAAGCCAATGACGGGCCAGAAACCATCATTCCCTCGCTCATCCCGCGCGAACCCCGGCATCCTTTGTGTTCCCTTGCGCTAGGGAACCGATACGAACAGGCTTTCCGGTTCCCGCCATCGATGGTGAGAAGTCAGCAATAAGCCGCAATTCAACAGGGCGTGAGCGCCGATCTCGTCGAAATGAAACCCGACCCGGACCAAACCTCGCGCCTCCAATGCCTCCGTGACTTTGATCCGAGCAGATTCGTCACAACAGATGAGCAGGAAACCACCCCCCCCGGCACCGGTGATCTTGCCGCCGTAGGCACCGGCTTGGAGCGCGCACTGATAATGATCGTCGATGGCGGCGTTGGTGATCCCCGGAGCGAAGTCCTTTTTCGCTGTCCAATTCTCATGAAGCAGGTGTCCAAACTGTTTGATATCTCCTGCTTCCAGGCAGCGTTTAACTTCCGGCACCATGGCCTTGACCCGATGCAAGGCATCCAGCGTGGGGTTGCATGTCTCCCGGCTGGCTCTTCTCTGTTCCTGTAGGATGCCATTGGCGCTACGACTCTGGCCGGTATAAAAAAGCAACAGGCAACGTTGCAGGTGAAAACTGGTTTCACGATCGATACCGAGTGGGCTGATCACCGTCTTCTGGTGAGAAAACTCGATCAGGTTGAGGCCGCCCAGTGCCGCCGCATATTGGTCCTGTTTGCCGATGGGCGCACTCATCGCCTCGATTTCAATATGGGAAGCAAGCTCGGCGAGGTCCCGCGGATTCATCTGGCGGTTGCAGGCGATGCTCAAGGCTTTGATCAGCCCCACCGCGAGGGAACTCGACGAACCCAGTCCGGTACCGGGTGGGATTTCCGAAGCGATGAACAGGCGCACCCCGCGCAACACTCCAAAGTGGTTAAAAATCATTTTCGGCATGTCGAATTCGCCGTTCCAGGTGAGGGGGAGGTCACCCCAGTGGCGAAAGAAGCTCTGAAAATCAGAGGAGGCGAAATCCAATCCATCATAAGCGTTCGTCTTCAAGAATACATATACATACCGGTCGATTGCGGTATTGATGACGGCACCGCCGAACTGCCGATAGTACTCGGGAAGATCGGTACCGCCCCCAGCCAGGGAAATGCGTAATGGTGATCGGACAATGAGCATGACAGCTATCCAATTTCATCACGGCGGAAGATTGGAAACTCATTTGGACGTGGCTCTTCAAGATCGGCGGTCGAGTCACGGAACTCGGTTGATTCCGGCCGGGGCGCCTCGCATGGCAAAACGACCGGGGGCGACCGACGAGGGGCGAGAAGAACCGCGCCCAACGCGGGGACCATCGCCCCCGAAGAGTTCTTGCCTTGTTTGACCCTCGGTCCCATGACGCTATCCTTGGCTATTTTCAACCTGACGAATCACGCCCTGGGCACGCATGGCCGCCTCCGCCTGTTGCAAATACGTTGCCGGATTGCCCTGAGTGTCGAGCCAGCTCAAATAATCATCGAATATCCGATCGAGCCCGAACGCCGGTTGCCATCCCAATTCCCGCAATCGGCTCACATCGGAGACGCTGTGCCGATTGTCCCCGACTCGGTAGCTCCCGGGGATCATCGGCGTGATCGCTTTACCCATCTTTTCCGCCAGCTTGACCGCGTAATCGCGAACCGTGATCTCCCGCCCACTACCGACATTGAAGACCCGGTAATCGGCGCGGACCTCCTTCAGCACCGTCATGTTGGCTTCCACCACGTCCTTGATATGAGTGTAGTCCCTTTTCTGAAGCCCATCTTCATAGATGATGGGAGGCTGATCGTTGAGTAAGCGCATGCAGAAGATGCGGCAGACACCCGAGTACTGGTTATACAGGGACTGACGCGGCCCCTGAACAATCGAGTAGCGCAGCGCAACCGTCGGGATCCCGTGGAGTTGCCCCAAATGGACCGCGGCCAATTCCTGGGCCAACTTGCTGATGGCGTAGGCGTTGCGAGGATTGTGATAGGCTTCGCGCAGTGGCAGGTTGGTCATCGGCCGGCCACAAGCGGCGCAGATCAGATCCCAGACTCCGCGCCGCAACTGCTCTTCCGATCGCCCAGGCGCCGCGGTCGGCTGCCCGTGCCGCGGACAATCCAGATTCCGGCAGCAATACTGCCCTTCACCATACACCGCTTGACTGGAGGCCACGACCACCTTCTCGACCCCGGCTCCAATCCCGGCACCCGATCTGGTACGCTCCAGGATCAGTTCAAGAATGGCTGCCGTCGAGACACTGTTGACGTGGAAGAACTTACTGAAATCCGGCATATAGTCCTGATAGGCGGCTTCGTGAAACACCACCTGAATCCCGTCCAAGGCCCGCCTCATGACCTCCAGATCGCGCACGTCTCCGCGCACAAATTCGGCCTCTCCGGGGACCCAGGACGGCTTGCCGCGGGGATGAACCCGGGGCTCCAGATTGTCCAGAATGCGGACGTCATAGCCTTCCCGCAACAATCGATCCACCAGGTGAGACCCGATAAACCCAGCACCGCCGGTAACCAATGCTTTCATCTCATTTTCCCGTGCCCTGGATGACACTCTTCAGGGTGTCCGCAAGGATCATCAGGTCAAGGCGCAAATTGCGCCGGCTGATGTATTCCAGATCCAATCGGACCCACTGGTCAAAATCGCTGATCCGATTTCGCCCTTGGATCTGCCAGAGGCAAGTCACTCCCGGTTTCACGCTCAGTTTTTGCCGTTGCCAGTCATTGAATTGCTCGTACTCCCGTTGCAGTGGCGGCCGGGGACCGACCAAGGACATATTGCCCTGGATCACGCTGCACAGTTGCGGCAACTCATCGAGACTGTACCTGCGCAGGACCTTCCCAAAAGCAGTCACCCGCGGGTCGTCGGTCATCTTGAACACCGGTCCGGTCATTTCATTGGCGGCCAGCAGTCGCTCCTTCTCGCGATCGGCATGCCGATGCATGGTTCTGAACTTGTGCGCGATGAAATAGCGACCGCCTTGTCCCACGACTCGCCAGCGATAGAAAACCGGACCCGGCGAAGTCCATTTCACCAATAAGGCGATCAGCACCAGAAGCGGCGACATGGCCAGCCACGCCGCCCCGGCGACGGCCACGTCGAGCAGGCGCTTGCTCACCAGATAGCCCCTCTGCCCTGTCATTGCCTCACCCCTTGCCGCCCTCGTTCCCAGTTGATTAGCAATTGTCGCGCCAATAAGCTCGACCCGAGACCAGGGCAGGGACCATACGCTCGAACCTGGACTCATTCGGTTAGGCTGTCTCCCGTCGCTGAACGAAGACCCCGGCAATCCTGCCGGTAATCGGTTGATCCCCTCTCGCTGCCGTCGGAGGACTTGAGCATCCCATGACTTTACGCCGGCGGCAGGACAAGCGCTCCCTGTTTATCAGATCGGTCATCGCGTGCAAGTATATAAGTGATTTTTCCCCCGAGCCAACAAGACCCATCAACTGGTATCCGGAGGCAGAGCGGCAGCATCGGCAGCCGGCCCTGCCTCGATCTATGAAAGCCGCGCTCCAGCAACCACTTTTCCCGAGGCTGGCGGACACCTACTCAATGCTCATGGTCCGCGGTTCGACGATGGGTGACCATTCACGGTGCTGCCCTAGAACCAACCACAAAGACGCAAGGGACGCCAAGGTGGCCAAGGACGGATCCTTGGAAGATCATTTTTTGCTTGTCATTGCGTCCTCAGCGCCCTTGCGGTGAACACTTGCCCAGGAAGACACATTTTCATTGACAATAAAGACGCCGCCTGATAAATTCCACCAAGTGTTATGTTCTCGACTTTGGCCATTTTTATGTTTTTGGAATTCAAGTTGCTCAATGCTTGATCATTTTGGTGTAGGAATTAGGTGAAGTTATGATCGAAATA
>MNZR01000348.1:11825-17749 GCA_001873705.1 Syntrophobacteraceae bacterium CG2_30_61_12 | reverse complement strand
GCCGCTGCCTTACCCCCCAGCCTGAATCCAAATCACCCGGCACGGTATACTTCGAGCGGTCACAAACCGAGCTTTTCACCGCAAAGAGCGCAAAGATCTAATCTTTCATTAAAAAACCTCTGCCACTCTCTGCGTCCTTTGCGTCTTTGCGGTGAGCTAAAATGGGCAATCTGTTCCCGTGCGTAGTATATTTTCCGCAACAGGCGACGCTCGACCGCACAATGACCAATCGGACAGCGTCCGGCGGAGCGCTCGCCCCCGTGCCGCCACCGCCCGCCGCGGCGCCAGCTACATGCTATAAACCTTGCTGCCGTTGATCACGGTGACCCCGTTTTCGGTGAGCACCTTAACCGCCTCGTCCAGGTGGTCGAAACGGAAGATCAGCACCGCGTGGTTTCCGCTCTGCTGCACGAAGGCGTACATGTATTCCACATTGATCCCTGATTTTCTTAGGATCTCGAGGATTTTGTGCAACCCTCCCGGACGGTCTTCCACTTCCACCGCCACCACATCGGTGCGCCCCACGGTGAAACCGTTCTGCTTGAGCGTTTCCTTCGCCTTGGCATTGTCGTTCACGATCAGCCGCAGGATCCCAAAGTCCGAGGTATCGGCCAGAGACAGGGCGCGGATATTGACCCCGGCTTCGCTCAGAATGCGCGCCACCTCGGCCAGGCGACCGGCCTTGTTTTCAAGAAAAACGGAAATCTGTTCCACCCGCATGGTCGTGCTCCTTTCTCCCTGGGGTTACAGCTTACGCTTGTCGATCACCCGAACCGCCTTGCCTTCACTGCGCGCGATCGTTTTCGGTTCCACTAGCTTGACCTTAGCCGATACTCCCAGGAGTTCCTTGATGTTCTTGGAGATCAATCGTTCCAGGGTTTGCAGCTTCTTGACCTGGTCGGAAAAGGCCTGTTCCCCCACTTCCACCATGACCGTCAGATTGTCCAGGGTCCCTTCCCGATCCACCACCAGTTGATAGTGCGGCTCGACCCCTTCGATCTCCATCAGCACGCTTTCGATTTGCGACGGGAACACGTTGACCCCGCGAATGATCAGCATGTCGTCGGAGCGGCCGCTGACCCGGTTCATCCGCACATGGGTACGACCACACCGGCACGGTTCCGGATTGAGCGAAGTGATGTCGCGGGTCCGGTAGCGGATGACCGGGAACGCTTCCTTGGTGATCGAGGTGAACACCAGTTCGCCGGTTTCCCCGTAGGGCAGCACTGCGCCGGTATCCGGATTGATGATTTCCGGAATGAAGTGGTCTTCGAAGATGTGCAACCCGCTTTTCGCTTCCAGGCATTCGACCGAAACACCGGGGCCGATCACTTCACTCAAGCCGTAGATATCAAGCGCGTCCAGATGCAGTTTCTGTTCGATCTCGTGGCGCATTCGTTCCGACCAGGGTTCGGCCCCGAAGATGCCCGCCTTGAACTTCAGGTCCTTGAAATCGATCCCGGCTTCCGCGGCCACCTCGGCCAGGTGCAGCGCATAAGACGGGGTGCAGGTGAGGATGGTGGGGCCGAAGTCTTTCATGATCATAATCTGGCGTTTGGTATTGCCGCCGGAAATGGGAATCACCGAGGCGCCCAGCCGTTCCGCCCCGTAATGGACGCCGAGCCCTCCGGTAAACAACCCGTAGCCGTAGGCGTTGTGAATGATGTCGCCGGCGGTGGCCCCGGCCGACGCCAGGGACCGGGCCATCAGTTCGGCCCAGGTCTGAATGTCGCGGGCGGTGTAGCCGACCACCGTGGGCTTGCCGGTGGTGCCGGAAGAAGCGTGGATCCGGACCACGCTTTCCATGGGCACGGCGAACATGGCGAACGGATAATTATCGCGCAGATCCTGTTTGGTGGTGAAGGGAATCCGTCTTAGATCAGCCAGGGACTTGACATCGGAAGGTTTCAGCCCGACCAGGTCGAGCTGCCGTCGGTAAAACGGCACCGTGGCGTAAACCCGTTGCAGGGTGGTCTGCAACCGTCGGAGCTGAATGGCTTCCAAAGCCTCCCTTGGTAGCGTTTCGAATTCAATATTGTACATCATCGACTGCGTCTCTCCTTTCCCGATCCATGGTCTCCAATTGGACTACCGTTGCACCTGCCAAAAACAACAGGGCCGCGGGTTGTCCCACGGCCCTTAAAAACAAAAACCATGGGCTTGCGGTGTTTCGTCTACCCATGGTTTGCGGTTCGTTGAGCGATCACCCGGCCTCGCCTACCCTCCGCTTCCATGAGTAGACTTCCTAAAGAAGAAGCCCCAAAAAAAGAAGCGAAACCAGCGTGGCTGATACTCCATTCGACGCTCCCGATTGCTGCCAAAATCCTTCGATTGGCGGCACCATAAGCCGATCAGGCAAGAAATGTCAAGCGCGAATGGCGGCCGGCGGCCGGCTTTCCGGTCAGGTCGGGAGCGGTTCGTAAAGGTTCCAGCCAGCCCAGCAGAAGGTCTTCGGAATCGGCGATGGAGCGCTCCAAAACCTGGCAGGAAATCCCGCGAGCGTTCAAAATCGAACGCCAGCTCCCGGCTCCAGGGCCGGCCAGGTCTTCCTTCACGTGGCGGCCGATCAGCACCAGCAGCGGCAGCAGCAGAACATTCCGCACCTGATCTTGAGCCAGCACGGCCAGCAGCGCATCGAGCGAATCGGTCCCCTCGAGAGCGCCGAAATAATACCTCCCGCCGGACTGGCGCAGGACCTGCAACAACTGCCCATAGCCGCCGGCAAGCGGTTGCCGCTCGTGGCCGTGCCCCACCAGGATCACGGCCGTGGGCGGCCCGGGTTTGCCGGGCAGAATCCCGGCCAAGGCGGCTGCGATCCAGCGAGTATCCGGTCGGGCATCGAGTAGTGGGGTCCCGACCAGCACCGAAACGCCTGGATCGAGCACCCCACAGGCGCATTCGAGTTCGCTCTTGAGACCGGAAAATTCTTTCCCCGCCGCTACAAACAGCGGCCAGACCAGGATCCGGGAACAGCCGGCGGCCGCCAGACGGCGTAGCGCATCGCCCGGAGCAGCCACCGGCCGGCCCGCTTGTTCCAACTTGCCGCGAATGAAGCGGGACGTGAACGCCCGAGCGATCTTGACACCCGGGAAGACCAGCCTCGCTGCCGCCTCGACCCGCGCCAGACTGTCATCGCCATCGGGCTCGGTGGTTCCAAACGCGGCGAGCAATAATCCAAGTTTCATGAACACACCAACATTCATCCATCCCTTGACGTTCGACGAAGATCGCCGCCTCTTGCGACTCGGGATAGGGAGAGGCATTAGGACCCCTCTGCGCCCCCCACCGCCCGGCATACGGCGCACCCGCCAAGGCACTTGGGTCGAGATTATTGCTGTTTCCCATCCGATTCGAACCGCTTGCTCGGCCATGCGTCTTCACGGACGGACCCGTCAGCTCCGATCATAGGCTGCAAGGAAGTCAGCTCTCGAGATACCCGCCTGGGTGAGTATCGTACGTAAGGTCGATCCCTTGATCTTACGATGATTCGGGATGGTCATGGGTGTTCTTGTCCCATCGTCGCTCTCACGCAGCAGCGCGATGTGGTTACCTCTTCGCACCACTTGAAACCCGAGGTGCTCCAACGCCTTCAGGATATTCTCGATGGGAGCGTCCACGGGAAACTTGGCTATCACACCGCGACCCCGGTTTCCGCCACGAACACTTCCAATGCCGAAGATGTCTCATCAAGCGCTTCAGGGCCAAAGGTTTCGATGTGAAATTCAATTGCGGACTGTACGTCATGCAATGTTTCTTCGTAGGTGTTCCCCTCACCCACGACCACGCCTCTGAGCCCAAGAGGGTAGGCCACATAGCCGTCCGAATGTTTTTCCACGATAATTTTGTAGTTCTTGACCATGCTCAACTCCAACATGCAAGGATTTGTAAAATATCCAATCCCCATGGCTCTCCTGTATTGCAAATGTATTGCAAAATTTAGTTGATCGATAATTATAGTCGGAGGCCGCATCCTCTTCAATCCGATTGGGAACCGCCGCGGCCGATGGTGAGGGTCACCCCTTCAGCATCCGAGCTGGAGCCGAGGATCGCGCTGCCATTGTGGAGCACCACCCGCCGCATCTTTTCCAACTGCTCGGCCTCGATCAGAATGCGAAAGACGGCGCCGGCCCGCAGGAACCGTAGACGCAAACTTGCGTCCAGAAACCCGCTTCAGCAATCCCCTCGGTAGTCGGTCACCAGGTTTTCATTCCATTCGACCGACTGTCTTTTGCGTCCGTCCGAAAGCCGGCCCCGTGCCCGCTTCCCTCCATCGGCAGTGGTCTCTCCTTCATTCATCGCATCCGCCTCGTCCTATGCCTGCGCTTCATCCGGCCTCCAGGTCCGCATCGCGCCGGCTGACCTGGCGCGCGCCGCTTGCTGATCGACAGAGCGGGCGCGTTGTGATAATAACTTCAAACATTCCTTGGTGCCATCACATTCACTCAACCAAACCCCATTACCATCCCGGAGAAAGAGGAATTCCATGAGTTCAGATCAAGGTGGAAAACATTCGCATGAGCATTCACATTCAGGCGGGCACGATCACCAGGGTGAGACCGGTGCTCTGAGTGAACGCGACAAATTGCGGAAAATGATCGAGCACTGGATCGAACACAACCTGGAGCACGCAAATTCCTTTGAACAGTGGGCCGGACGCGCGGACACGCTGGGAGAAACCGAAGTTGCGGCGCTGCTGCGGCAGGCGGCCGCCGACATGAACCGGTTGAACCGCAATTTCGATCACGCCATCTCGCACCTTGCGGCGGAATAAGAAGGAACGGCCATGCCCCAGAAGCAATTGACCACTCACTGTGCCCGATTCGATCATGGCGGCTGCGGCTTCAAGGTAACGGTGGAAGACGGGGTCGTCACCCGGTTGGAACCCGATCGGAACGATCCTTTCAGCCACGGCTACTGCTGTAACAAGGGCCGGGCGGCGGTGGAACGATTGCAGCATCCCGAGCGTCTGACTCAACCCCTCAAGCGCCGCGGCGAACGCGGTTCCGGGCGCTGGGATGAAATCAGCTGGGATGAAGCGCTGGACCAAATCGCCGCACGCTTTCAAACCATCATCGAGCGGTTCGGTCCGGAAGCTTTATCCTTTGCCCAAGGCGCTCCCAAAGGACCGGAATTTTTCGTTATGCTGCGGCTCGCCAACCTGCTCAACTGCCCCAACGTGGCCGGAGCTCAGCATGTTTGCCACATGCCCCGGGAACAGATGGCGATGGCGACCTGCGGGTTCTTTCCGGTGGCCGATCTGGACAACCCCACTGGGTGCGTTCTGGTCTGGGGCAGCAACCCGCTGGCCACCAACGAAGAAGGGGTGCTCGGCAGCCATCTGCTGGAATGCCTCAAACGGGCTCAAAACCTGGTGGTGGTCGACCCGTTCCAGACCGAACTGGCGAAGCGCGCCGATCACTGGCTACGGATCCGACCCGGCAGCGACGATCTGATGGCCCTCGGCTGGCTCCATGTGATCATCGAGGAAGGACTCTACGACCAGGATTTCGTCGACAACTGGACGGTCGGCTTGGACCAACTACGGCAGGCGGTCGCAGCGTACCATCCCGGGGTGGTGGCCGATGCGACCTGGGTGGCCCAGGGACAGATCGTCGCCGCCGCGCGCGCCTACGCCCGCAGCCGGCCGGCCTTGATTCAGTGGGGCAACGCCATCGAACACAGCCGCAACAGCGCTCAAACCTGCCGATCCTTGGTGCTGCTGATGGCGGTCACCGGCAACCTGGAGCAACCCGGCGGCAATATCCGGGCCTCGGCTCCGAAGCTGAAACGACTGGCCGAATTCATTCGCCTGGCCGCGTTTCCGGAGCGGCAGAAGAAGCTCCTGAACCGCCATTTCGGCATCACCCCCAAACTCATCACCGTGCCTAGTTGGATGCTGATCCGCTCGATCCTCGATCAAGCCC
>MNZR01000348.1:0-11813 GCA_001873705.1 Syntrophobacteraceae bacterium CG2_30_61_12 | reverse complement strand
GCGCCCTCTATACTCAGGGCACCAACCCGCTGGTCACCTACGCGGCCACCGACAAGGTCCGGGAAGCGCTGGCGCGACTGGATTTTCTGGTGGTGGCCGAGCAGATCATGACCCCAACCGCGGCCGTGGCCGATCTGGTGCTGCCGGTGGCGCTGCCGCTTGAATTCAACGATATCGGCCATTACGGCCTGCCCCACGGCTTGGTGGTGGCACGACCGCGGGCGGTCGAACCGCGCGGAGCCTGCCGCCCGGACGTGGTCATCTTAAGCGAAATCGGCAAACGCCTCGGTTTCGGCGGCGAATTCTGGGCCGATGGCGACGAGATGCTGGCGGAAATCCTCGCTCCCACCGGATTGAGCTTCGCCCAGTTCGCTGAACGGGGCGTCTTGAAGGGGCCGACCCGCTATGCCACCTATCGGGAGAAAGGCTTTCAAACACCCAGCGGCAAAGTGGAACTGCACGCATCAGTGTTGGCCAAGCAGGGCTTCGCTCCGGTCCCCCAAGCTGTCCCGCCGGAACCGCTCACCGATGCCTTCCCGCTGCTTCTCACCAGCCGTAAGCCGCGAGATTTTTTCCATTCCGCCTACCGGCATCTGAATTCGCTGCGCCAGCACCATCCGCAGCCCCAGCTGTTGCTGCACCCTCGGACCGCCGCCCGGTTCGCCGTTAACGAGGGGCAACTGGTGCGCATCAGTACGATGCACGGCAGCGTGGTGCAGACGGCACATCTGATCGAAGCCATGGATCCACGGGTGGTCTATGCGGACTTCGGCTGGTGGCGGCCGCAACCTGAACCGGGTGAAACGGGCGCGGCGGGTGACACCAACGCCGGTGACTTGGCCAATCTGAACCGGCTCACTTCCATGGACGGTCCAACCGACCCGATCCTGGGCACCACCCAGATGCGGGCGATCCCCTGCACTATTGCCGCTCTTTCTTGAACCTGATCTGGGCCGTTCCAGCGCCGCGTCGGCGCGCCACTCCACCGTGAGCGCATCAGAAACGCGGCCGGCAGGATGCCCGCGGTTCGATCCCGGGTGCGGGAACAACCGACCAAGCCACGGCATTCGCATTCATCGCACGGAAAAAGGAACTATTGGTTCCTTTTTCCGTGCGATGTGAACTCCTGGTTCACCCTCTCTCAATGATCTCCAGCTCGATGAAAACCATTTAGTAATTCTAGAGTGTTATAAAATTTCAGGTGACGCCGCGAGTGGTTTTCTCGGCCCCCTAAGCCGGCGATTCCGCATGGGGCCTTGGTTTTGCCTCTGGTGCCGCAAAAACAGGAACCCGCGGTTCCTGCTCCCTGCCTATTCCAATCAATGAATTCAACCTGTTAGACGATCCCCGTGATGGTACGACTCGTGCCTATGGAAATGCGCGGGATGTTCAACCAAAGGAGTGGATAGTGGCCAGACGCAAGGACAACAAAGACCGAATGGTACTAGAAGGGATCGTGACTCCCTTCGAGTGGCAGGGCGAGGACCATATTCAATCTTTTGCGGTGCTGGGGGCCGGCGAAGAGGAGGTCATCGTGAAGAATTCCGGGATGGGGACCCGCCTCGCCAAGGCCTTGCGCAAACGGGTACGGATTGAAGGACGAACCATTGGCATCCATATGGGGCGGCCGTTGGTTTCACTGGAGCGGGTGGTGCAACTGAAAACCAATGAATAGGGAGGCGCTGGGGATGAATAAGCGGCTGCTGGCATTGTTTGTCCTTGTTGTGTTCGTTGCCGCGATGGGTTCGGCGGTTGCCCTTCAAGCGCAACAACGGGTAACGGTGGTGGGAATAATCGAGTTGGAAGACGGAGTCCCGATACTGGTGGCCAAGGAAGGTCAGATATACGACCTGGAAGGGACCGATCTCAGCGAACTGAACAAGAAACGGATTGAAGTGACCGGGACCTTGATCGAGGGCGAAGGCGCTCCCCTGATTCAGATTGAAAAATATCGCCAGGTGCAGTAATTCGCCCATTTCATGGGTGCGATTGATCGAGTCTGGGTGGATGCAGAAGGTCCCAGCAACCTCAACAGACGAGGAAGCCGTGGTTTGCCTGTCAGTTATCTTGATCGTTTTGGTGGTTGAAAAGCGCTGCCCCGAGTGGGGTTGACCAACACGGCCGGGCGCTCGGGTCCGGCATTTGCCAGTGGAAGGAGTCCATTAGATGGAAGTGCGGCATACCTGGAATGCTGAAATGGCCTATGCGGAATTCGAGGCCCAAGATACAGGAGATTCTCAAACCGACGAACCTCCAGAGTCCGGGGACGGTGTCGAGTGGTCCACGATTGCCCTGCTCGACCGATCCGGCCGGAGGACCCCGCCCAAATTCGCGATCAGCCCACAATCCCGTGAGTTTAAGAAACGCTTTTTCCCGGACGCCAGTCCCGCCCAGTGGAACGATTGGCGCTGGCAGATTCAGCATCGAATCCGCGGCCTGAACGCGCTGACGCGAATCCTTCAGCCGACCGAGCATGAACTGGCGGCGTTTGCAGCCGGGGGCGATGCGCTGCCGCTTTCCATAACGCCCTATTATGCCAGTCTGATCGATCGCCGGGACCCGACCCATCCGATCCGGCGCTGCGTGGTACCGACCCGTTTCGAACTCTGTGGCTCGGCGGGTGAAGCCGATGATCCGCTCGGCGAAGACAGCCATTCTCCGGTGCCCGGCCTGGTTCATCGCTATCCCGATCGAGTGCTGTTTCTGGCCACCGGGTTTTGTTCCACCTACTGCCGCTATTGCACCCGGTCGCGACTGGTCGGCAGGGCACGGAATCTCCCCTTCGATCGCAGCCGTTGGCAGAACTGTATTGATTACATCGAACGCACTCCGGCCGTCCGCGATGTGCTCATTTCCGGCGGCGATCCCCTGACGCTTCCCGATGAAGCCCTGGAGTGGCTGCTGTCGCGCCTGCGCAGGATTGATCATGTGGAACTCATTCGCATCGGCACCAAGGTGCCGGCGGTACTGCCCCAGCGGGTGACTCGACAGCTGACGGCCATGCTGCGCCGTTTTCATCCGCTCTGGATGAGCCTGCATTTCACTCATCCCGACGAGGTCACGCCGGAAACCGCCATGGCTTGCAATCGACTGGCCGACGCCGGCATTCCGCTCGGCAGCCAGACCGTGCTGCTCAAAGGGATCAACGATGACCCTCGAACCATGACCGAATTGGTGCACCGGCTGCTGCGGGTCCGAGTACGTCCCTATTACCTGTTCCAGTGCGATCCGATCACCGGCTCCAGCCATTTCCGCACGCCGGTTCAGTCCGGCCTGGAAATCATCCAGGCGCTTCGCGGGCACACGTCGGGGTACGCCGTGCCCAATTTCGTGATCGACGCTCCCGGCGGCGGCGGCAAGATCCCCCTGCTTCCCGAATACGTGAAGGGGCGAGACGGTGCCGACCTGGTTCTGCGCAACTACGAAGGCCGCGAGTTCAGGTATTTCGATCCGCGGGCCGATCACGCCGAGCAGGGTCAGTCGCCGGCCCAGGCGCTGCCGCGGGAGGAAGCACCGCGATGAAGATTGGCATGACCTTCGATCTCCGCGACGTCTACCTGGCCGAAGGCCTGTCTGATGCGGAAACCGCGGAGTTCGATCGAGTCGACACGGTGGATGCACTCGAATCAGAACTCCGCTCCTGGGGGGGCATGACCCCGACCGCATCGGTCGGGTCACGGACCTCATGGCGCGGCTCCTGGCCGGGGAACGCTGGGACCTGGTGTTCAATATCGCCGAAGGCCTCCGGGGCATCGGCCGGGAAGCCCAGGTGCCGGCGTTGCTTGATGCCTACGACATTCCCTACACCTTTTCCGATCCGCTGGTGATGGCCCTAAGCCTGCACAAAGGCATGACCAAGCGGGTACTACGCGGGCTCGGCATCCCCACCCCGGATTTCGTTGTCATCGAAGACCTCGGTGATCTGCGAGAGTTGGCCCTGCCCTACCCGGTGTTTGTGAAACCGGTGGCGGAAGGCACCGGCAAGGGGATCACGGCCGGTTCCAAGATCGGCGATCCGAGTGAACTGTTCCGGCGCTGCGCGGAACTCCTGCGCGATTTCCGCCAGGGCGTGCTGGTGGAAACTTTTCTCCCCGGCCGCGAATTCACGGTGGGGCTGGTCGGTACCGGCCGCTCCGCCCGCTGCGTCGGACTGATGGAAGTCATCTTGAAGGACAACGCCGATCGTGCCGGCTACACCTACGCCAACAAGGAAAATTATGAGGAGCGCGTGATCTATCGGCGCGTCGACGACGCCGCCGCCCGGGCCGCGGCCGCCATTGCGCTGAGGGCCTATTTGGGCCTGGGCTGCCGGGACGCCGGGCGGGTGGATCTGCGAGTCGACCTAAACGGCGTGCCCAATTTCATCGAAATCAATCCCCTGGCTGGGCTCCATCCAAAGCATTCCGATTTGCCCATTCTCTGCACCTTGAATGGGATCACTTACCACGATTTGATCGGCGAAATCCTGGCCTCGGCGACGGCCAGGACCGAACCGCACCGGCAGGTGCGGGATCACCCGACCGCACCTTCAGCGGTCGCGATCGCCGCGCTCGGCAAACGCGACGCATGGTTGCAATGACCTCGATCCTGGTTCTCCACTCCACGGTTTCCGAACAGGCCCCGCCGGACGAACAGGATACCCTGGTGCAGGCCCGGGAAGTCGCGGCGGCGTTGGAACGGCTTGGTTTCCGCACCAGGCTCATGGCCTTCGAACTCAACCTGGCGGCGATGCGGGATCGCATCTTGAAAGCCGCCCCGGAGCTGGTTTTCAACCTGGTGGAAACGGTCGCCGGTAGCGGCCGCTTCATCCACCTGGCGCCAACCCTTTTGGACCATCTGGGCTTGCCCTATACCGGAGCCGGCGCCGAAGCCCTACTGCTCACCTCGAACAAGGTGCTGGCCAAGCAGTGGCTGGGTTCAGTCGGGATTCCGACGCCGCCCGGCTTTACCCTGACCCAATGCCGTGCGGGTGAAGCCGAACTCGGCGTGCCGCTGCTGATCAAATCGGTGTGGGAACACGCCTCGGTGGGCCTGTTCGAGGATTCGCTGATCACCCCGGCCGATCGGGGCGAATTGGTGGAGGCGCTGCAGCGCCAAGCCGGGCTAGGCGCCGGCGAGGTGTTTGCGGAGCGCTTCATCGACGGGCGCGAATTCAATCTGGCGCTGTTGGGGGATAACCGAGATCCGTTGGTGCTGCCCCCGGCCGAGATCTTGTTCGCCGATTTTCCGGACGGCAAGCCCAGGATCGTCGACTATCGCGCCAAATGGGACGCCTCTTCCTTCGAATACCAACACACCCCCCGCTCCTTCCGAATCCGCCGGGAAGACCGCAAGCTCCTGGAAACCCTCACCGACCTGGCTCGCCGCTGCTGGCGCCTGTTCGATCTTCGGGGCTACGCCCGGGTCGATTTCCGGGTGGACCGCAACGGCCGCCCCTGGGTCCTGGAAATCAACGCCAATCCCTGTCTCGCTGCCGATGCCGGGTTCATGGCGGCAGCCGCGCAGGCGGGCCTCGATTCCGATCAAGTGGTGCGGCGGATTTTACGGGCGGCGCCAGCCAGCGAGCGGTGTCCCGCGTTCCGCCTGGAACCGACGCCCCCATACGACTCGAGTGCGTCGAGTGCGCCCGAAGCCGCGGCGTCGGTCATCGGCAATCGCCGCTCGCTATTCAGCACCCGACGCCTGGCGGTGCCCGATGATATCGAAAAGGTTCGGCGGCTGGTCGAGGCCACCGGTTTTTTTTCTCCGGAAGAAATAGCTATCGCCCAGGAACTGGTTCAGGAGCGGCTACGTCTTGGATCGGCCAGCGGCTACCATTTTCTTTTTTGGGACCGCGCCGATACCCTGGTGGGCTATACCTGCCATGGTCCGATCGCCGGGACTCAATCCGGTTACGACCTCTACTGGATCGC
The DNA here is from genome assembly GCA_001873705.1 of Syntrophobacteraceae bacterium CG2_30_61_12. Classification (GTDB taxonomy): domain Bacteria; phylum Desulfobacterota; class Syntrophobacteria; order Syntrophobacterales; family DSM-9756; genus CG2-30-61-12. The sequence goes on along the minus strand of MNZR01000348.1, from coordinate 5,901 downwards.
GGTGGCCCCGGAATTCCAGGGCCAAGGTATCGGCCGGCGCCTCCTGGAAAGCACCGAACAGATCATCTGGGAGCAAGGCGGCGGCGCGATCTACGTGGAAACCTCAGGACGTAGCCAATACAAGTCCACTCGCCGCTTCTATCTGCGAATGGGCTACCGGCTCGAAGCCGTGCTCAAGAATTTTTACGCCCCGCGTGATCACCAGTGCATTCTGGTCAAAACCCGCCCCCCGACAGCGCATTGAGCTGTTCTCCATGGGCCATTCCTTGTCGGGTGCGGATCTCTTGAGACCATTCGATATGCTTCAGGGGTGCGGCTGTTGGAATCCTTCCTTGCGCAGGTCGTAGCGTTTCATCAGTTTGTGCAGTTGACGGGTGGTGATCCCGGCCGCCAGCGCGCTTTGGTTGACCCGCCCGCCGTGCAGCTTCAAGACCTCTTCCAGATAACCGCGCTCGGCCTGGGCCACGGCCATCCGCCTGACCTCGGCCAAGGATTGTGCCGGGTCCGGTTTCCACGGCACCCGCACCTGGGCGCCGGCGGCGCGGACGATTTCCGGGGGAAACTTATCCGCCCCGATCATTTCCGCCTGCTCCAGGATGTAGGCCCTCTCCATGACATTCTCCAGTTCCCGAATGTTGCCGGGCCACTGGTACCGGCACAGCGCCTCCAGCACTCCCGGCCGCAGCCCCGCAATGTCTTTTGAGTACCGCCGGTTGAGCTGGTTCAAGAACAGATCCGCCAGGAGCGGGATATCTTCGCTTCTCTCGCGCAGTGGCGGTACCCGAATGGCGAAGACATTCAGCCGGTAAAACAGGTCGGAGCGAAATTCGCCGCGTTGCACCATGGCTTCGATATCCACATTGGTCGCGGCCAGTACCCGGACATCGGCGACTAGAGTGGATTCCCCCCCCACCCGCTGGAAGGTCTGTTCCTGCAGCACCTGCAGCAGTTTGATTTGGACGGCGGCGGAAATGGTGCCGATTTCATCGAGAAAGATGGAGCCGCCGTGGGCGATTTCGAATTTCCCGAGTTTTTTCCGAATGGCTCCGGTGAAAGCCCCCTTTTCATGGCCGAACAGTTCGCTTTCCACCAGACCCTCGGGAATCGCCCCGCAATGCACGCTGATCAGAGGCTTTTCCGCACGGTTGCTGAGCCGATGGATGAGTTTCGCGAGCAGGCTCTTACCGGTGCCGGTCTCGCCCAGCAGCAGAATGGTAGCCCGGGTCGGGGCCACGGCCCGGAGCTGTTCGTAAATGCCTTGCATGGCTTCGCTGTTGCTGCGCGCCAGATCGGGGGCATCGCCGCGGCCAAAGTTCGCGCGCAGATGTTCCAGTTCGCCGAGGGCCCTCAGGGCTGCCCGGCTCCTGTCGATGATGTGGCGCAGTTCCTCGGGCTTGATGGGGATCTTGTGATAGCTGCTGGCGCCGGCCTTCACCGCGGCAATGGCATCGGTGACCCGGTCGCGCGGCGTGAGCAAAACGATTTGCACGGTGGGCAAGAGCCGCTTCAGTTCGCCCATCAGGCTTCGGCCTTTGTCAGCCGCCCACCTGCCCCCGGAAACGGCGATGGAATCCAGATCGATGAGCACCACTTCGTGACGCTTCTTCTGGAACTCCCGCAGCAGGTGGTCGGGCTTCACCACCTGATCCAGGTGCTCGTCGGCGGTCAGAACCGACTGCACCGCTTCGAGAAGCTGGGCGCGAATCGTTAACAACAGGAGCGAGGTCATGGTCCGGGTGTGATCCTTCAGATGTTGATACGGCCAAGGGCTAAAAGATTGGGCTTCCCATACCAGTTTAGGATGAGAACTTTCATTACCAAATGCGGGCAAGATGCCCGCGCTCCCAGGAAAGGGCCCTCACGAAGTGAAGGATTTCATCCGCAACGAGTATAAAGGTCGATTCTCGGGCTGAACCGACTCGGCGAGCATGCTCCCGGCCGCCCGCCCGTCGGGTAGCCGTTTCCGGCCACGCCCCAGCGGTTTTCAGAGTTCTCCCGCCAACGGCGGCGCCATTATATGCCGCTTCCACCGCGAGACAAGTATTTCTCCATGATGCCACCCGTGACCGCGAGTGCCGGCAGCTTCTCCGTGCGCTCGGTTGAAAGATAATGAGCGCGTGCCTGCCGACCGTTCGGATAGGTGCCCAACGGGTTCGCTCCCAATTTTCAACTGAGTTGCCGCGTTTCCCCGGAGCCGATGTGGTCACCATCCGAATATTCGACAATGCAACCTCATCATCCGAGCGCCACACGGGACCTCGGCAACAAGCCAATGGCCGCCGAATGGTGCATCACAACGGAAGGTCAGGGTGCGCGCGGCGCTCCCCGACGGTTGTGGAGAGGCCACGGCGGCAAGATCGTCAGGCAGCTTCCGCTGGTCGCAATCCGACCTACGGTGGCGAGATCCTGTGTTGCTGACCCGTAACTGGTCGGGTCTTCTTTCGAGTATTCGGGTCCCCATCAATTTTATTGATTTATTTCCCTTATCGAGGTAAGCAGATGGTCCAGTGATAGCGTTTGCCGCGCAGCCTTGTGCGGCTCTGGTCGCCACGCGCTGGGCAAGGGCCCCGTGGTCCATGGCATCAGTCATGAAGTATCGAGTACCGCCGATGTCAAATACCGATAATGACCGCCCGCGCCGTCAATCCGGGGCGCGCGGACAGGGACCCGATCCGAGTTCGGACCAGGCCGGCGGCGCCCGCGCTGATCGCGCCCCGGTCTGTCGGAACGGTGGCGCCGTTGATGTCACCACCGCGGAAACGCTGCTCGAGGCCATTCCCGACCTGGTTTTCGCCCACGACCTGGAAGGCCGACTGCTGGCGGTCAATACCGCGGTCACCAGAATCCTGGGCTACGACTGCGCGGAGGTGGTGGGGCGTTCGATCACTGAATTCCTGAGCGAAGATCAACAGGCCCGATTCGTAAGCGAATACCTCGATCCGCTGATCAACCGGGGCAGTTTTGAAGGAACCGTTGTGGTCCTGGCGAAAGACGGAGCGCGTCACTGGCTCGAGTGCCGGGCCGGGCTGATTCGCCCGAGCGGAGGGGCGGCGTTTTTTATCGGTTCCGGACGCGACGTCACCCAGCGGGTGATGGAGGGGAAAAAGCTCAAGGCACTGCAACAGGAACTGGCGGAACTGGGCAAACGCCGCACCCTGGCCACCATGACCGGAGGGCTGGCCCATGAATTCAACAATATTCTGAGCGTTATTCTGGGTAACGCGGAACTGGCCAAGATCGACCTGCACCCCTGGAACCCCAGCAGTCTGTTCCTGGAAGAAATCCTCCAGGCCGCGCTGCGCGCCCGGGATGTCATCCGCCGGCTGCTCCAATGCAGCGGACTCGAACAATCCGATCGAAAACCGCTGTATCTTCAGGATCTAGTGGAGGACGTGCTGCGGGTGCTGACCGATAAGCTCCCCGCCGGAGTCCGCATCTGTTCGGAACTGGCTGAATTGACCAGCGCCGTGCTGGCGGACCCGACCGAAATCCGGCAACTGCTGCTGCAACTCGGGACCAACGCCATTCGGGCGATGGCCAAGAGCGGTGGGTGCTTGCTGATCGCGGTGAAAGAAGTCACGGTCAGTGCCGAACAGGCCGCCGAGCACTTGGAACTCAAACCCGGAGCGCACCTGGAACTCAAGATGACCGACCAGGGCTGCGGCATTGGCGAAGCCGATCTGGCGCGGATCTTCGATCCCTACTTCACCACCTCCCCAACCGGCCAGGGCAACGGGCTGGGCCTTGCCACGGTGCGCGGCATAGTCGCTGGTCATCAGGCCGCCATTTTCGTGGAAAGCCTACCCGGTAGCGGAACCACCTTCACGATCTATTTTCCCAGCAGCGACCAGGCCCCGGATCAATGGGCAAAGGATGCCGCGGGTCGGGTCCGGGGCGCGGAAAAGATCCTCCTGGTGGATGATGAAAACGCCCTGGTGGACATCGGCAAGCAAGTCCTGGATCGAATCGGGTACCGGGTGGTGGCGACCAACAGCCCGAAACGCGCATTGGAGTTATTTCGGGCGAGCCCGGACGACTTCGATCTGGTGATCACCGATCTCACCATGACCGAAATGCCGGGAGACCGGCTGGCTCAAGCGATCCGTGCCATCCGCCCCGAGCAGCCGATCGTTATCTCCAGCGGTTTCAGCGCGAGCATGGTCCGGGAACGCTGCATCTGCCCTCAAATCGATGCGTTCCTGGAAAAGCCGGTAAGCAGGAACATTCTGGCGGCCGCGGTGCGGCAGGCGTTGGACAAGGTGCCCGCAAACTGACTCCCTCGATCCGAACCGGCATCATCGCCGCCAGGACGGCCATGCCGTTTCCACCGATCAGGCGCCATCAGTGCGAGGGGGGTAGTGATTACGGTCGTCGGACAAACGGTTGGGCGATCGCTCAGTTCCCGAGCAGCAGACGTTCCAATTTGCCGCGCAGTTCCGGTTCCGCGAAAGCGGCGCCGACCGCCCTGCCCTGCACATGTTTCACCAGCACATGCGTTTCGACCAGGATGCTCGGTTCATCCTGGGACATGAGTTCGATCAGCAAGACTTCATTGACCTGAATCACGTGGTCTTCGAGAGTTCGAAATCCGATCCCGCCATGAGACAAATTATCGACGATCAGATCATGTGGGTACCGATCGGCATAGAGATGTTTGAAGGTGCCGGTGAGGGTCAGAGCGACGCGGGTCTGTTGCCGAAAGAGCCGCGTCAGGCCATAGCCCACGGTGAGTCGAATCAACTGCTCCCGGTCCCACCGCAATTCGGGGTTCCGATGCTGTAGCAGGGCCAGCGCCTGATCCACGGCATCGTCCAGATAATCGCCGAGGCGAACATGACTCAAACGTTGTTCCGTCATGCCAATGGCTCCCATGATTTGGCGGATTGAACTTCCACCGCGCGGTCTGAGACGGCAGCGTTCAGAAGCGGCAGAAGCCACCGTAGCCCTGGGCCAGCATCATCAGCATGGAACTCTCTTCGATGCTTTCGTGCCCCACCAGGAGGATCTGCCCGGGGAGCCCACAATCGCGCGGACAGCCGTTTCGTACCACGCTGTCGACCGTGTCCACGACCTGTTCCGAAGCCACCGACCACAGCCAGCCGCAACGCAAACACTTGAAATGAACCAGATACCGCATGATAACACCTCTTGCCGAAGTTTAGGTGATCGCTCAATCGATAGCGGCAGGCGCCGCCGGCCACCACATCCGGCGCCCAATGGGTACCACCCCTTGCAGTTAACGAACTTCGTACCATGTCAATTTCATTATCGGCTGAACGCCGCCAATACCTTACCGTGAAAAGCAGGTCGGATTCCTTCCCATGATGGCCGCTCGGACGCACCCGCACCATCGGGTGCCAACCCAGGAGGAGCCCGATCGAAGCGGGACTGGATATTCGACATAAGGCTCGACCAACCGGCGAAGGCTTCGCCGGCCGGGTGTTCGGCAGCGGCGTCCAGGCCGCCCTGCCCCATCTCGGAGCGGCGACCGCCGTTTTCGCCAGGACCCGCGGCGGGGAAGAGCTACCGATGCACGATCCCCGCTGCTACCCGGGAATCGCCGCGAGCTTTGTCCTGGACGCGACCCCCGGGCGCCACACCCAAGGCGGGACATGGACCGCCGAAAGCCGCGGCACCTCGCCCGGATCCGGGTACCCCAGGATCGCCGATATACTGGTTTAGGATCGGATGTTGCGTTATCAAAAGCGGGCAAGATGCCCGCGCTCCCGGGACAGAGCTCACACGAAATGAAACTTTTAACCCTTAACCGGTATATACTTGTTTAGCTTGAGAAGTTACGTTTTGTGTTCCCGCGGATGCGCTGAGAGCGCGGAGAAGAGCCCTGAAATCAACCTCCGCGTCTCCGCGCGGAAATGAAACTTTTAAGCCTTCACAAGGATA
>MNZR01000347.1 GCA_001873705.1 Syntrophobacteraceae bacterium CG2_30_61_12 | reverse complement strand
TGATCAAATCGTGTCAAATGAAAAAACGCGCTCACCGAAAAAAACTTCCACTGCCCAGCGTGAATAATCATTGGACACAGCCGCCGCCGCCCGCTTACATTGAACAGCGCGTCCCGGCACGGTGGGCGCCAACCAAGCCGGTCGTGGCCTGAACCCTACCGCACGGCGCGAAGGCCGGCGCGGTCATCCAAGCAACGAGAAAGGACAACGATGCGGATCACATGCCTGGGAGCAGCCGGTTGCGTGACCGGTTCCTGTTTTCTCGTGGACAATGGGGGAAAATACCTGGTGGATTGCGGCATGTTTCAGGGCGGCCGCAAGATGGAGGAAATGAATCACGCCGACTGGGGTTTCAATCCGGCCGATATCAAGGCGCTTTTTCTCACCCATGCCCACATCGATCACAGCGGCCGCATCCCCAAGCTGGTGAAAGACGGTTTTCGCGGTCCCATTTACACCACTCTCCCCACCGCCGAACTGTGCAAGATCCTGTTGCAGGATTCGGCCCACATTCAGGAAATGGAAGCGGGATGGCAAACGCGCAAGAACCGGCGGCGCGGCGGGGATGCCGTGGCCCCGCTCTACACGCAGGCGGACGCCGAGGCCTGTATCCCGTTGTTTCAGGTCATTTCCTCCAACGATGTCATCCAAATTTCGGACCAACTGCGGGTGTGCTTTCGCAATGCCGGCCACATCCTCGGCTCGGCTATCCTGGAAATCTGGGATCGCTCCGAAGGTGCCGAACGCAAGGTGGTTTTTTCCGGCGATCTCGGGCGCAGTGACCAGTTCATTGTGAAGGACCCGGAAAGCATCTTTACCGCCGATGCCCTGTTCATCGAATCCACTTATGGCAACCGGCTGCATCGGTCGTTCGCGGACAGCAAGAAGGAACTGCTGGAAGCCATCCAATACAGTTACAAACACGGGCAGAAGGTACTGATTCCGGCCTTCGCCGTCGAACGCACCCAGGAAATCCTCTATGTGCTGCGGGAATTCTTCCACGACCAGTTGATTCCCAAGCTGCCGGTCTATCTGGACAGTCCTCTGGCCATCGCCGCCACCGAGATCTTCCGCCGCATGGAGGAATTCTACGATCAGGACGCGCGCGCCCTGCTGGCCGCGGGGCAGCCTCCGTTCGAATTCCCCGGGTTGATCTATTCCCGGTCCAGCGAAGATTCCATCGCCATCAACGAATCCAAGGGCCCGGCCATCGTGATTGCCGGCAACGGCATGTGCACCGCCGGCCGGATCATGCACCATCTGAAGCACAATTTGTGGCGCCAGGGCTGTTCGCTGGTGATCGTGGGCTACCAGGCGGAAGGCTCGCTCGGCCGGCGCATCGTCAATGGCGCTAAACAGGTCAAGCTGTTCGGTGAAACCGTGGCGGTCCAGGCTCGAGTGTTCACCATCGGCGGCTTTTCCGCTCATGCCGACCAGGCGGAATTGCTCGAGTGGATGGGCCACTTTCAAAACCCCCTCATGCGGGTGCTGCTGGTGCACGGCGAAACCAAGGCGGCCCAGGACTTCGCCAACGTCATTCTAAAGCAGTTTCAGTTTCCAGTGAGCATCCCGCGGTTGGGTGAAGTGATTCGCCCCTTCGCGCACCTGCCGGAAGCGGCCGCGGCGGCCGCGGCGCCCGACCTGGCGGCCCTGCTGACGGCGATTGAAGCGCGCCTGCTGGCGGTTCGGGAGCGGCAGGCGGCGGCCGGAGTGGCCGAAGCCGATGCGGTCCTGCTGGCGGTCCGGCTCCAGATCGTGGAACAGCAGTTGAAAGCGATCGAACAACGCCTGAACGGGAACGCTGTCGCCTGATGCACCGGCCGCCGACCGGAGAGGCTTCTCAAGCCGGCGTGGCGATACCGGGCCGACGGCATTCGGCCGGGTCGGGACTTCGATTCGGCCCGATCGAGGGGAATGGGTCGCGAATGGCGGCCGAGGGAGCTTCTGATGACCGGTGGAAAAACCACTCTCCTGCACAGTAACGAAGACCTGGATCGCCTCATGGCGGAGCACGACCGGCACCGCCTCGATCAGCTCCTGGCGGAGGCGCTTACCGCCTATCCGCCGGGACAGGCCGAGCGCATGCGCCAACGCCTGCCGGCGATCATCGAGCTGCGCCGGTTCGAACATGGCGGGGAATTCGTGGCGGTGTTCATGAACGGTGAATGGTTGCCCCTGGACCGAGCGCTGGCGGCGCTCGCCCAGGCCGCCGTCGAGGAGGATGGGAAATCCCGCCCGGCAGCGGAGTCGTGAGGCGGTTGAGCCGGGAAGCGGCCGCCACCGGGCAAGTGCTCATGCCCGTTCGCTCGAGGCCAGTTCCACCCAGTGCAGCGCGGCCGTTTGGCGGTCGAATTCGGCATCGTTCAGGGCTTCCAGCGGACCGTCGGGCGCGAACCGAAGGGTCGAGCGGGTGGCGGGGTGGAACACCTTGCCGGCGTTCACTTTCGGTTGGTGCAGCCGGTATCTGAAGCCGGGGCCAAAGTCCAGCAGCAGATCGCAGTGCTCTTCATCTTCCATGAGTTCCACCACCAGCGCGTTGCGCACCAGCGCCTTGCCCTGCATCTGCCGGGTGCCGAGGCCGTCGTTGAAGACTTCAACCACGGTCTCGGCGAGGGCCACGGCGCGCTGGTTCGGGGTCACCAGCAGCGCGCTTTCCACCAGGTAACTGCCTTCCTTGAACGGGATTATCTGCCGCACCTGAGTCTCCTAATTCGGCAACGTTGGTTTGCTCACCTCGCCGGGCGCCGTATTGGCCCGCTGGGTCCTATCCGTCTTTTCGGTCCCGACCAGCGCCCCTACCGCGGTCCCGGCGGCAGGATTCGCCCCTACCGGGCTGCCCCCGCGGGACCTTTTTGGCTGCCGGGGCGGCGCTGATTGTCCACAGCATAAGCCGCCGCGCCCGTTTGAGCAACCCCGAGCCGCCGTCCGCCTCGGCCAAAAGCTGTCGCACCCAGCGCGCGAGCGCGGCTAGAGCGGCTTCCCCGGTTGTTGAAAAAGCCGGATTGTGCTACAGCGAAGCGGTTTTTTGTCGTTTTCACACAACCGCAAAACCGGGGAGAACACCGTGTATTCCAGGGAACTGGATCAGCTTTTGGGCCGGATCAAGGAAAAATATCAGGTTTCGACGGTGCCGCTGAGAATCGGCGATAAGTGGCTCAAGGTGTTGCAGTTGGACGATTTCGTCGCTTACCTGGAAACCATCGTGGCCGCCGACACCCTGGAATTTCGCGACCTTCCTTACTGGGCCAAGGTCTGGGAAACCAGCTTTGTGCTGGCCTATTTCATCGGTCGGCAGCCGGTCACGTTCGGCCGCCGCTGGCTGGAAATCGGCGCCGGCCTTGGGATCGTGGGCGTCTATGCGGCGCTCCGCGGCCATCAGGTGACCATCACCGACATCCACCCGGACGCCCTCCTGTTCGCCCGCGCCAACGCCCTGTTGAACGGCTGCCCCGGGGTTAAGGTACATGCCCTCGACTGGGCGGCGCCCGATCCGAGCGACCGCTACGAAGTGATCTTCGGTTCCGAGGTGGTCTACGAACGCGAAACCTATCCGATCCTGGTGAATTTCCTGGATCAAACCCTGGCCCCCGACGGCCAGGTGTTTCTCGCCAAGAACGCCGGTCTGCACACCCCCAAGTTTTTCGTGGAACTGACCAAGCGCTTCAAGTTCAAGCAAAAAGCAGTGCCGCTTCAGGGCGGAGACGACGGCGAGTCGGTCCTGCTTTACGCCATCCGCCGCAAGGACGATGCCTGACCGACGACGCCGGGTGCTGATGCTGAAAGCGCTGGAAGTTGGAAGAAGGTACAACATAGGTCTTATATGACCTATGGGTCGTATGGGGCTGCTAGGTCCTATACGCCCTATAGGACTTATAAAACAGACAAAACCCGTCGCCCCCCAGCCCCCCGTCGCACCCGTCGGCTGCCGCCGTCGCGGCGGCGGATTCACCCGGTTTCCCCGTTTGTTGCTCCGGCCTTGGTCGCCGCCGTGCGCTCCCGGCGCAACCGGGTGGCGGTGAGGTGGGCCAGCCGCAGCGGTTCAGGGATGCGGAAGCGGCCGCGGCAGGCGGCGATGAGTTCCCGGGAGCTGTCCACGTCGGCCAGGTGGCCGGGTGAAATATAAATCGGTTTGACCCCGCTGCGGGAACAGAACACGCTCCCCACGGTGAGCCCGTTCAGCTTGAGTGGCCGGTGGTTTCCGCGCTCCCAGACGAACGGTTCATGGTCGCCGCACAAGCGGCTCTTGGCACAGCCCACCGTGGGCAGTTCCAGCACCACTCCGAGATGGCAGGCCAGGCCGAACCGGCGCGGGTGAGCGAGCCCCTGGGCATCGCAGAGAAACACCTGGGGCGGGTTCTGGATCTGCCGATAGGCGGCGAGCAGCGCAGGTAGTTCCCGAAAGCTCAGCAGCCCGGGCACGTAAGGGAACCGGGCCGGCTGCCGCACCGCGATGGTTTCCAGGGGCTCCAATTCGGGCCAGCTGAAGGTGAGAACCACCGCGATCAGTTCATCGGTGGCCCGAAGATAGGCCAGATCGGCCGCTCCCAATACCCTGAAGCGCCACGGCAGCGGTTGCAGAACCACCCGGGCCGCCAGTTCCCGCTGCAGCTGCACGGCTTCCTTGGGGCTGAGGGCGGTCAGCGGCGGCGATCCTGCGGCGTCGGCCTCGACCACGCCGACCGCTGGTCGCCAATTTTCGCCCTGCCGCTGTTGCTCTTGGGTATCGCCTCGGTCGGAGCCGCGATGATGGGAAAGCTCATCGCTCAAGTTCACCCCTTTCAAGCCCCCAATCGCCCTCGGAATCGGTATCGGTATCGCAATCGCAATCGGTGTTGCCCCACCGGCTCACGCGCACCGGGAAAAGCCGCAGGAACGGCAGACCATGCAGCCGCCTTCGTGTTCCACCGCGGAGCCGCAGTCCGGGCAGGCGCCCATTTCGCTCCCCACCGTGGTGACATGAGCGTTGGCGTGGCGGTTCAAGGTCTTGGCGATGGCGTCGGTGCACGACACCACCTGTTCGCCGTTTTGCCAGATCGGCGATGGGCAGCGGATCCCCATAAGCTGGCGGATAATGGCTTCGATCTTGACCCCCGCGCGCAGCGCCAGGGAAATCAGTCGGGCCGTCGCTTCGATCTGCGAACTGGCACAACCGCCGGCTTTGCCCATCTGGGCGAACACTTCGCAGAACCCGTAATCGTCGCGGTTCAGCGTCACATACATGTTGCCGCAGCCGGTGTTGGCCTTTTCCGTGATCCCCACCGTTCGGTCCGGGCGCGGTCTGGGTTCCACCTGGGGGTATTGGGGTTTCTTCTGGATATTGAGCACCTGGGTTTCGCGGCTACCGTCGCGATAGATGGTGAGGCCCTTGCAACCCAGCCGATAAGCCATCAGGTAAGCGTTGGCCACGTCTTCGGCGGTGGCCGAATGGGGGAAGTTGATGGTTTTGCTGATCGCGTTGTCGGTGTGGTGCTGAAACGCCGCCTGGATCCGAATGTGCCATTCGGGATCGACGTCGTGGGCCACCACGAACACCCGTCGCACTTCATCCGGCAGTTCCTTAAACGAAGCGATGGAGCCCTTTTCGGCCACCCGCTTCATCAGTTCTTCCGAATAAAATCCCTGCGCCTCGGCGGTCTTGCGGAACAGGGGATGCACTTCCAGCAGTTCCTGGTTGTCCAGGACCTTGCGAATGAAGGAAATGGCGAAAACCGGTTCAACCCCGCTGGAACAGTTGGCGATGATGCTGATGGTGCCGGTGGGCGCGATGGTGGTGGTGGTGGCGTTACGCATGTAGGGGCTGCCGCCGCCGTTGGCCGGGTCATGGACGGAACCGACGAAGGCCGGAAAATTGCCGCGCTGTTTGCCGAGTTCCGCCGAAGCCGCCTTCGATTCCTGCTGGATGAAGGCCATCACCGCTTCGGCCGTGGTCACCGCCGCTTCCGAATTGTACGCAACGCCGGTGGCGATCAGCAGATCGGCGAAGCCCATGACCCCCAGGCCGATTTTGCGGTTGGCCAGGGTCTGTTCCTTGATCCGGGTGAGCGGGTAGCGGTTCTTTTCGATCACGTTGTCGAGAAAATGCACGGCGTCCCAGACCACCCGTTTGAGGTGATCGTAATCGATCCGATCGCCCGCCACCATGTTGGCCAGATTGATCGAACCCAGGTTGCAGGATTCATAGGGCAGCAGCGGCTGTTCGCCGCAGGGGTTGGTGCTTTCGATCTCACCCAGATGCGGGGTCGGGTTGCCGCGGTTGATGGTGTCGAGAAAGATCACCCCCGGTTCCCCGTTTTTCCAGGCCGACTGCACGATCCGGTTGAACACCCGGCGCGCCGGCAGGTTCGATGAGCGCTGCCGGTTCCTGGGGTTGATCAGATCATAGTCGCCGTCGTTTTCCACGGCCCGCATGAAGGCGTCGGTGAGGGCCACCGAAATGTTGAAGTTGGTGAGGCGATCGTTGTCCGTTTTGCAGGTGATGAAACGTTCGATGTCCGGATGATCCACCCGCAGAATGCCCATGTTGGCGCCGCGCCGGGTGCCGCCCTGCTTGATGGTTTCGGTGGCGGTGTCGAACACGGTCATGAACGATACCGGGCCGCTGGCCACGCCCTGAGTGGACAGCACCTGATCGCTTTCCGGCCGAATCCGGGAAAAGGCAAAACCAGTGCCGCCGCCGCTTTTGTGAATCATGGCCGCGTGCTTGATCGCTTCGAAGATGCTTTCGATCGAATCTTCCACCGGCAGCACGAAGCAGGCCGAAAGCTGCCCCAGCCGCCGCCCGGCGTTCATGAGCGTGGGCGAGTTGGGGACAAAATCGAGCGAAGCCATCAGCCGGTAAAACTTGATCGCCGTCGCTTCGGCCCGCTCCGGGCCGTCGTGGGCGAGATCCCCGTCGGCGATGGTCTTGGCCACCCGCCAGAACATCTCTTCCGGCGTTTCCAACGGTTCGCCCTGGTCGTTTTTCCGCAGATAGCGCTTCTTCAAAACGAGCCGAGCGTTGGCACTCAACACCAGTTCCGGTAATTGACGTTCTTTCATGACGCTCCAAATGGTCACCGGCGCATCGCCCGGCGTTGGGGATGCGGTCGCGGGGTCCGGTTGATCGATTTCGAGTTGCACGGGCGCACGCTTGCCTTCGTCGGTCATGTTCTATCTATCCTTTTGTCGATGTCTTGCAAAGATTTTGGAACCCCTGCCCGGAAGGCAACGGGATGCGGGTGCCGCGCTCGGCTCCCGGTTCGGTCGCGCACAAGGTCCATTGCTACTCCAACTGGAGGCGAAAAGGAAGTCTCATTATGGATCGGAAAACAATGTAAATACTAGATGTTACACTTAACCTCCGAATTTCTAACCGGAAAAAAATCGCCGCGCCGGAGTGCCGAACGCCAACGGGAGCGCTTGATTTTTGCCCCGTTCCGAGCATACAAAGAGGCGCCGCAGCGGCCGCTGTTGGATGCAGCGTCCGAATGCCGGATCAGCCCTGCCAACACCCGTGGGAGAACTTCAAGCATGTTGATGGATACCCATGCTCACCTGGATTTTCCGGAATTCGCCGGCCGCCTCGATGAAGTCCTGGAGCGCGCCGCGGCCGCTCAGGTTAGCGAAGTGATCAGTATCGGGATCGATTTCGAAACCAGCCGCCAGGCGGTGGCCATCGCTTCCCGCACCGCCAACGTGTGGGCGACGGTGGGGCTGCACCCGCACGGTGCCTGTCGGCTCGATGCCGGTGCGCTGGCTCAATGGCGGCGCCTGGCCGGGGCCGAGCGGGTGGTGGCGATCGGCGAAGTGGGCCTCGATTACTACCGGGACCGTCAGCCTCGGGATATCCAGCGCGCATGCCTCCGGAGCCAACTGGATCTGGCGGTCGAGTTGGACCTGCCGGTGGTGTTTCACATCCGCGACGCCCATCCGGATTTCCTGGCCCTGGCCTCCGACTATGCCGATCGCCTGCCGCCCAGCGTGCTCCATTGCTTTTCCGGCGATTGGGCGACGGCCGAACGCTGCCTCGAATTCGGCTGGTTCTTGTCGGTGCCCGGGGTGGTCACCTTCACCAAGGCGGAAGTGCTCCAGGACGTGGTGCGCAGGGCGCCGCTGGACCGCCTGCTGCTGGAAACCGATGCGCCCTTTCTGGCCCCGGTGCCCTATCGGGGGAAACCCAACGAACCGGCCTATCTCCGCTACACCGCCTTGAAGGTGGCACAACTGCGCGGCCTGGACCTGGACGCTCTGGCCCGGGCGACTACGGCCAACGCGCACCGGGTTTTCCGCATCGCCGCCGAACCAGGGTCGGTGCCGCCGGTGACGGCGGGGGAGGGCGGCGGCGATGTCCGCGCCTGAGCTGCCGGGAATGAAAATCCGCTGGTGAGGATGAAATCCTTCAACTCTGCTGGGCTTGTTCCCGGGAGCGCGGGCATCCTGCCCGCCTTTCGCGGGGCGGTGCCAGGGTTGCGCGCCGGGAGGCGACACCGATGACCCAGCCCGAGTTCACCGCCGCTACGCCCCGACCCAGGGTGCCGCTGTTCGTCACCCTGGAGCCCTTCATTCTGGCTTCCGCCTCGCCGCGCCGGCGCGATCTCCTGGCCGCCCTGGGCCTGGTTTTCGAAGTGGTGGTGAGCGGGGTGACGGAAACGCAGCTTGCCGGTTCTCCCGCCGACAAGGTGAGCCGTTGGGCCCAGGCCAAGGCGGAAGCGGTGGCCAGGCGCCATCCCGAGCGCTGGGTGCTGGCGGCGGACACCATCGTGGTGCTGGGCGAGACCATTTTCGGCAAACCGCGCCACCCGGACGAGGCTCGCGCGACTTTACACCAACTTGGCGGCCGCACCCACCAGGTGATCAGCGCCGTCTGCCTCGCCCATCGCGGCCGCGGCCATCTGCGGGTAAAGACGGTGCGGACCGAAGTCCGCTTCAAGCAACTGGCGGCGGCGGAAATCGATGCCTACGTGGCCACCGGAGAACCGCTCGACAAGGCTGGTTCCTATGGCATTCAGGGGCAGGGAGCGGTTCTGGTGGAATCGATTCACGGTTCCTACACCAACGTGGTCGGCCTGCCGCTGGCGGAAACCGTCGGCTGGCTGGCGCACCAGGGTCTGATCGCGCCCGGTTCGCCGGGTTCCAATGGCTGATCGGATGTTTGAAATGGGAAGAAGGGGAACAGGATGGAAAGCATCGCGCTGAATCTCAGTCGGGTGCGGCAGCGGATCCGCACC
>MNZR01000078.1 GCA_001873705.1 Syntrophobacteraceae bacterium CG2_30_61_12 | reverse complement strand
CCGGTGAGGCGAGTCATCGCCGGGCGAGCAAAGTTATACTGGTTTAGGATCAGATGTTTCATTTTCAAAAGCGGGCAAGATGCTCGCGCTCCCGGGAAAGAGCGCACACGAAATGAAACTTTTTACCCTTAACCGCTATATTCCCCCAGATAGGCTTTTCGCACCCGCTGGTCCTGGAGCAGTTCGCGGCCGACGCCCTCGAGGGTGATCCGGCCGGTTTCCAGAACGTAGGCGTAATCGGCTACAAACAGGGCGGCCATGGCGTTTTGTTCCACCAGCAGGATGGTCGCTCCCTGTTGGTTGATGGTCTGGACGGTCCGAAACACTTCTTCCACCACCAATGGGGCGAGACCGAGTGAAGGTTCGTCGAGCAGCACCAGTTTTGGGCGGCTCATGAGGGCGCGACCGACCGCCAGCATCTGCTGTTCGCCGCCGCTGAGAGTGCCGGCCAGTTGGCGGCGGCGTTCCTCGAGCCGGGGGAAAAGCGAATAGACCCAGTCGAGGCCATCCCGGAGTTGCTCGGGCGTGCGGTGGTAGGCGCCCATTTCCAGGTTTTCCAAAACGGTGAGGTTGGGGAACACGTGGCGGCCTTCGGGGCTGATCCCGATGCCGCGCTGAATGATCTGATGAGTCGGGGTGGTGCTCAGGTCTTCACCGGCGAACTTGATGGAACCGGAACGCGGCCGCACCAACCCGGCGATGCTCCTCAGCGTGGTGCTTTTTCCCGCGCCGTTGGCGCCGATCAAGGTCACCACGGTGCCCTCCTTGACCTTCAGATTGACGCCTTTAAGAGCATGAATACCGCCGTAGAAGACGTTGAGATCGGTGACTTCAAGCATGCTTCGGTGCTCCCAGGTAGGCCTTGATCACTTCCGGATTGCCCTGAATTTCCGCAGGCGTGCCCTCGGCGATGGTGGTGCCGTAATCGAGCACCTTGATCCGCTCGACCAGACCCATGACGAATTTCATGTCGTGCTCGATCAGGAAAATGGTGAGTTCATGACGATCGCGCAGTTCCCGCACCAGGTTGGCCAGTTCCATGGTTTCCTGGGGGTTCATTCCGGCCGCCGGTTCGTCGAGGAGCAGCACCTTGGGCTGGGTGGCCAGGGCCCGGGCGATTTCCAGGCGCCGCTGACGACCGTAGGGAAGGCTTCCCGCCTTTTCCTCGGCGACGTGGGCCAGGCCCAGCTCCTGCAAGTAATCCATGGCTTCCCGGTGGATCCTCTGATCTTCGCGAACGTAGGCGGGCAGCCCCAGCATGGCGCTCCAGAACCCGGCCCGGATCTTTTGATGGAACGAAACCATGACGTTTTCCAGCACGCTCATATCGGTGAACAGGCGGATGTTCTGGAAGGTGCGGGCAATGCCTCGGGCGGTGATCCGGTGCAGCGGCATGCCGGTGAGGTCCTGGCCGAGCCAGTGGATGGTGCCCGAAGTGGGCGGGTAGACGCCGGTGATCATATTGAATACGGTGGTTTTGCCGGCGCCGTTGGGGCCGATCAGACCGACCAGTTCGCCCGGCCGCAGTTCCAGCGAAAAGCCGTTGACGGCGGTGAGACCGCCGAACTGCATGACCAGGTTGTCCAGTTTGAAAAAGCTGCTCATCCGCGTTCCTTTTACCGAGCGGGCCGGTGCAGGCGCGCCCAGAGGGCGTCCCAGGAAAATTCGGAGCGACCCATCATGCCTCGCCGGGCGAAAATAATGACCCCCATCAGGATGATGCTGAAGATCACCATGCGCATGCCGGGGATTCCAGGGATCCGCAGGAAGCCCAAATCGATCGGGCTTTCCACCACCCGCAGCGCTTCTCCGCCCCAGGCGAACAGGGCCGCGCCGAGGACCGCGCCGGTGGTGCTGCCGAGGCCGCCCACCACGATGATGATGAGCAGATTGAAGGTGAAAAAGAAGGTGAAAAGGGTGGGCGAGATGGTGGTGATGAGATGGGCCAAGAGTCCGCCGGCCACCCCGGAAAAGAAGGCGCTCACCAGAAACGCCAGCAGCAGGTGCTTGAACGGATCGATGCCCATGGCGCGGGCCGCCGTTTCGTCTTCTCGGATCGCCTTCATGGCGCGCCCGTAGCTGCTGTTCACCAGTTTGGTGGTGACCGCAATGGTGAAAATCGCCACGCCCCAGGTCCACCACAGATTGGTGTAGGGCGAAAGCCCCTTGAGTCCAAGTGGACCGTTGGTGACGCTCTGAAAAGCGTTGCACAGCACCCGCACCACTTCGCCGAAGCCGAGGGTGACAATGGCCAAGTAGTCGCCGCGTACCCGCAGCACCGGGAAGCTGATCAGGAACGCGAACAGACTGGCCAGCAGTCCGCCGGCCAGCAGCGACAGCACGAAGGGAGCGTGGACCACGCTGAGTGGCCAGATCAGGGGTTCGATAATGAAGTTCATCATTTTTTCGTTGGCGGTCATGGTGAGCAGCGCCGAGGTGTAGGCGCCGATGGTGATGAAGGCGTTGGGGCCGAGATGCAGCAGGCCGCAGATACCGTTCACCAGGTTGTAGCTCACCGCCAGGGTGATGAAGATGGCCATATTGTTGAGGATACGGACCTGGTACAGACTGCCGTGGCGCTCGAACAGCAACAGCACCAGGAACACCAGCAGAATGCCGGCCAGGTTGAGTAACAGATGGCGTTGCGACTTGGCCATGCCGGGAGTCCTTTGCGCGGATCAGGTTTTATCGGTAATGGGTTCACCCATGATACCGGTCGGGCGAAACAACAGCACCAGGATCAAGATCACGAACGAGAACGCATCGCGATACTGGGACAGCTCCGGGATCAGGGCGACGATCATGATTTCCCCAAGTCCCAGCAGGAAACCGCCGATGACCGCGCCGACGATGTTGCCGATCCCGCCGAGTACGGCGGCGATGAAGGCCTTGAGACCGGGGATCACGCCCATGAACGGATTCACCTGGGGATATTTGAGCGCCCACATGATGCCCCCGGCGGCGGCCAAGGAAGAGCCGATGAGGAAGGTGATGGCGATGATGCGATCGACATTGATGCCCATCAGGCGGGTGGTTTCGAAATCCACCGAGGCGGCCCGCATCGCCTTGCCCACCCGGGTGCGATAGATGATATAGAGCAGCCCGGCCAGAAAGATCAGGGTAAGGATCGGGATATAAATAGTCAGCACCTGGATCCGGAGCCCCAGGACATCGATCACCTTGGCGAACATGGCGGGTCTGGGAAAGCCCTTGGGAATGCCGCCGATCACCACCAGCGCCATATTCTCCAGAAGAAACGAAGCCCCGATGGCGGAGATCAGGAGTGAAATACGGGGGGCGTCCCGCAGCGGTTTATAGGCCCCCCGGTCCAGCACAATGCCCATGCAGCCGGTGAAGGCTATCGCCAGGGGAAAGCTCACGAACCACGGCAGGCTGAACAGGGCGACCCCGTAAATGGCGGCGTAGGAAGCCACCATCAGGAGATCGCCGTGGGCGAAGTTGATCAGCCGCAGAATCCCGTAGACCATGGTGTAGCCGATGGCCACCAGGCCATAGAGGCTGCCCAGGGAGATGCCGTTGATCAGTTGTTGCAGCAGGATGGTTGCGGTCACGTTGGGTTCCTTTGTTCACCCGGCGGTTCGCGGTCACCGGCGAAGGATCGGCCCGGGCGCGCGGCGAAGGCCCAAAAAAGGGGCAGGGCCGACTGAAGTCCGCCCTGCCCGAAAAAGGGTTCAACCGGAATGTTGTGCCCTTCGCTTGCGGGCAATCGGCGCTCGCCCAAGGACCAAACGGCTGGGCATTGCCCCGGTGCGCTTCACTGGGCTAGGGATTGATCACGGTCACGAAGGCGAACTTGCCGTTTTCCACCTTGTTGATGACCATGCTCTTCACCGGATTGCCGCTCTCTCCCATGGTGATCACCCCGGAAACTCCCTGGAAATCCTTGACCGCGGCGAGGGCGTCACGAACCTTGGTGCCGTCCGTGGTTCCGGCGGCCTTGATCGATTCCACCAGCAGGAAGTAAGCATCGGCGCCGAGCGCGCCGAACGCATCGGCTTCCTTGCCTTTCTGCTCTTTAAAACGTTTGATGTATTCCTTGGAGCGCTCGGTGCTGGCCGCGTCTTTGTGGAAATGGCCGGTGAAGTACATGTTTTCCACCGCCTTGCCGCCGACTTCAATGAGCGCATCGGCCTGGGCTCCGTCACCGGTCAGGATCGGAACATTGATCCCGAGATCCCGGGCCTGCTTGGCCATCAGCGCATCTTCCGTGTAGTAGTTGGGGGCGTAAATGATGTCCGGCTTGGTGGCCTGAACGGCGGAGAGTTGAGCCGAGAAATCCTGGTCACCGGTCTGAATGTAGGTGGTCGATACCACTTTACCGCCCAGCTTGACGAATTCCTTGACGAAGAAGTTGGCCAGACCGACACAATAGTCCTGGGCGATATCGATGATCACCGCGGCGCTGCCCGCTTTCAGCTTGTCACGGGCGAACTGGGCGGCCACCTGACCCTGGAAGGGGTCGATGAAGCAGGCGCGGAAGGCGTAGTTCTTGCCCTGATTCACCAGGGGGTTGGTGGCGGTGGGGCTGACCGTGGGGACCTTGGCCGCTTCCGAAATGGGATTGCCGGCCATGGAATTGCCGCTGATCGCCTCACCGAGGATGCCCACCACTTTTTCCTTTTCGATCAGGCGGCTCACGGCGTTGGCGGCTTCGATCTTGTCGCTCTTGGTGTCCACCAGCACCAGTTCGATCTTCTTGCCCAGCACTTCCGGCATCATCGCATTGGCGATCTGGATGCCGTCCCATTCCATCTGGCCGTAGGCGGCCACCGCCCCGGTCATGGGCAAATAGAGGCCGATCTTGATGGTATCGGCGGCCACCGCGGGTGACAGGGCGCCGGCCACCAGAAACATGACCGCGATCAGGGCAATAAAGCTGGTACGTCGCATGGATGCCTCCTTTTCGAAAAGTGTTCAGTCAATCTTTCACAAAAGACCTCTCGGTCTCGCCCGGAGCCTGCAATACTGCCAGGTGCTTACTCTACCCGCCGTTTTTCTGTCAACAAAAAAGGTTTGCTCAAAAGCTCGTTAAATGTCCGCGAACTATCTGAAATTCCGTTTGAAAAAGAGATCGAACCAGCGTGAGCGGGAAAGGGTGGGGGCGCGCCGAGAAGCCGCCCCCAGGGGTCGAGAACGCCGCGGCGGCCACGCGGCCGCCGCGGCGTGTCTGGGTCAAACGATGTTCTTGGTTTTCCACTCCTGCAATTGGGTTTTCCCAATTCCAAGATACTTCTGGTAGATATACTCGTTGTCGGCGCCGATCGGACGGCAGACCCATTTGATCCGGCCCGGAGTGCCGGTCATCTTCCACACCGGCGCCTGCAGGGCCAGGTCCCCGTAGACCGGGTCGGTGCCCTTGTCGAACACGCCGCGTTCCCACCAGTTCTCGTCTTCAAAGTTGTCCTTGACGTCGGCCATCCTGGCGGTGGCCACCACGCCGGGTCCCCGGCGGTTCAAGGTGTAGTCCTGAACCTTCTCGAACACCTCCTGAGACGTGAAATTTTTCGACCATGCCTCGATGGCCTTGTGGATTTCCGGCTGAAAGTCGGGATTCAGGCGGTCGAAGATGGTGGGGTATTTCTTTCGCAGTTCCGGGTCTCCCATGATGTTGGTGAGGCCTTCCCAGTTGACGTCACTGAACCCGGCGATGAACGAATAGGAATCCTTGGTCTTAACGATGGTGTAGGGAAACACGGCACTGTCGTAAGCGCCCACCAGACCACGGATCTTGCCGGTGGTGTGGTAATAAGCGACATGATAGTCGCAAAAACTCAGCTCCGCCTCGGGCGGCGCCACATCCACCATCTGGCCTTCACCGGTCACATGGCGGTAATGAAGCGCACCCAGTACGCCGAAAGCGGCCCAGGCGCCGCCGGCGTACCAGCCCATCCAACTGCCTTCCTTGGTGGGGATATTCCAGGGCTGCGGGCCTTCCGGACCGACCGGTTCCCCGGTCACCGCCATAACCCCGCTGCGGGCTTGATCGATAATGTCATAACTGACCTTGCCGCAGCCGGCGTCCGGGCCGAAATGACCGTAGGTGTTGATCGCGGCGTAAATGAGCCGCGGATTGATGTCCTTCAGATAGCGGTAACTCAGACCGTAACCGTCCATCACTCCCGCCGCCGCGGTTTCGATCACCACATCGGCCTGGGCGGCCAGTCGGCGAAACACTTCCTGACCTTCGCTGGTGGCCAGATTGGCGGTGATGTGGAGTTTATTGCGGGCTTCCACCAGGTAGCCGAGTCCGGTGTCCTGGTGTTTGTAACCGAACGGGCTGAATTCCCGGGCCAGGTCGCCCTCGGGCGGTTCCACCCGGATCACTTCGGCGCCGAATTCGGCCAGGATCGAGGAACAGAACAGGCCGGCGATACTGCCGTAACTGGCATCGATCACCGTCAGGTCGTCGAGGGCCTCGGGTTTCAGGTAATTCTGCTTGGGATCGTCCATGTCGTGGATCCAGTCCACCCAGGTCCGATCGGTTTCCGTGGAAAAGTCTTCATAAGGCAAATTGGTCGTGATCTTAGGCAATGTCATAGGGAGATCTCCTTTCGCCATGAGCGGTTGTGCTGCTGGTCCGTTGCTACATGATGACGCCGGCCTTGCCGTCCCAATCCGCGGGAGGCTTCCGCCCTGGAGGATTCTCAACCCATTTGCCGATCACTTTCTGTTCAGCCAGCGCCTTGAGCTGGTAGGTGCGCAGGCCGAGCAGTTTACGCAGCACGAAATCGTTGTCCAAACCGACCGGCTTGTTGGCCCATTTGATCCGGCCGGGGGTTTTACAAAGCTTTGCGGGGCAGCAGGTTTCCACCATCTTGCCATACATGGGGTCTTCGTATTCGAACACCGTGGCGCGGGCGCGCATGTGCGGCGATTCGTAGAGGTCCTTGGCATCGAGGATCGGGGAAGCGGCGAACCCGTGCTTGGATCCCAGGGCATCCACTTCGGCCACGGTCTTGGTCTTGGCCCAGTCGCGGATGATGGCCAGGAGCGCCACGGCGTTTTCATCCTTGAGGCGGGCGCTGATGGTGCTGAACCTGGCATCCTTCGCCAGTTCCGGTTTGCCCATGGCGGTGCACAGCCCCTGGAATTCCTGATTGCTGGCGGCGGCCACCGCGACCGGTGCGTCTTGACACGAGAACACATCGGATGGGCAAATCGCCAGGTCACGGTTGCCGGTTTGCGGTCGATTGTATTTTTCCAAGTAATAGTACAACCAGCTCCAGTCGAGCACCCGCATCAGGCCTTCACCCTGACTGAATTCGATGAACTGGCCGTGGCCGGTGCGATCGCGATGATGCAGCGCCGCCATGACGCCGATGGTGCCCTGGAGCGCACCGAAATAGTCACCGACAAAAACCCCGGTTTTCAGCGGCAACCGCCCGGGGAACCCGGTGGTGGCGAGCAGCCCGCTCACGGTTTGGGCCACCGCATCGTAGGAAGCGCGGCCGACCGAGTATTCGCCCCACTGACCGAAGCCGTTCAGGGCGATATAGATGATGCCCGGGTTGATTTCGCGCAACTGCTCATAGCCGATGCCCCAGCGATCCATGGTGCCGGCCCGCAGGTTTTCCACCACCACGTCGCATTTCTTGGCCAGCCGGCGGAAGATCTCGGCGCCCTGAGACACCCGCACATCCAGCGCCAGATGATATTTGCTGTGGTTTTGCGCAAATTGGCCGATGGATGCATTCTTCCAGAAGGTGCCGTACGGGGTGACCGAGCGCATGGTGTCCCCCGCTCCCGGCAGTTCCACCTTGATCACCTCGGCGCCCAATAGACCCAGATTATCGGGTACAGCGGGTCCCAGGATAAGCGTCGCCAACTCGAGAACGCGAATGCCATGGAGTGCTTCCGGTTTCGCAAAGATCTTGCTCGCGTCGAATGCTTTATTGGTCCAATTCAAATACTCTTCGCGGCTCATTGTTCCTCCTTAGTCGCATGATTTCAGCTCTAACTTTTCGGGACCAGTTGCTGTCTATCGGAACTGCTGCGGCTCACCTCCTTTTCTCGTGACATCGCTCATGCGTGCCGGCGCTCTTCGCCGGTCGCATAGCAGGCTGGATTGAACGGAATGGGAACGGTCAGCAAGGGCGGAAACAGGAGCAGGGAGCAAGGTCAACTCAGGAGGAAACGCCGACTGAGACGCAACGAGGCACAGGATCCGCCAACCCATTGTGGACGGTGATTAGCAGAAATGGGGAAAGCGGTCAAGAACGGGAAACGGAAACCATTGCCGACGCATGCGGCAACAGGGCATGATTCAGAAATACCTTGTTTCGGGTACCAATTGTTACTGTCATTCCCGCGAATACCATACTTCGAGCGGTCACAAACCGAGCTTTTCACCGCAAGGGCGCAAACAGCGCAAAGAAACGCAAGAACCTAATCTTTCAATAAAAACCTTTGCCACTCTCTGCGTCCTGTGCGTCTTCGCGGTGAACTAAAACCGGTAATCTATTCCCGTGCGTAGCCACCGTAGGTCAGGTTGCGACCAGCGGGAGCTACCTGACACGATCCGGCAACCGTGGCCTCACCACACCAGTCAGGGAGCGCCGCGCGCACCCTGACGTACCACGGTTGCGATGCTCTCCCTGGTGGCCATTGGGACGGCTGCCGCGATCTCGCGCGGCGCCCATGGGACGAAGCCGCCATGTCGAATATCCGGCGCGGCCACGCGTGCTGACGCATGAAGCAACAGCCGAGATCGTGGCGTCCAATAGCTGCGAGCTCTTGGGCACTCAGACCGTCCAGGAGGTGACTTCCCATCTGAACTTTGCGCGGTAATATCTCGTGGTTTGGCCGGTTCTTGTTTCCTCGCCATTCTATCAATCCCTGCAACGGTTGTCCCATGAACGTCTAGGGCAGCAGCACCCCGGTGCCCGCGATCTGGTCGCGTTTGAGGCGCAGCAGCGCTGCGTTGGCCTGCGCCAGGGGAAAAGTCTGGATCTCCGGCCGGATCGGAATGGCGGCGGCGATCTCGAGCAGTTGTTCGGCATCGCGGCGGGTGTTGGCGGTGACGCTGTGAATGTTCTTTTCGTAGAACAGGTGCTGTTCGTAATTCATTTGCGGAATATCGCTCATGTAGATGCCGGCGAGGGCGACCGTGCCGCCTTTCTTGACTCGGGTCAGGG
>MNZR01000092.1 GCA_001873705.1 Syntrophobacteraceae bacterium CG2_30_61_12 | reverse complement strand
AGACACCCGCCGGACCCGCAAACTACTCAGCCATTACGATATCCATCAGCCGCTCATCAGCTATCACAGCAACAACGCTCACACCCGCGGGCCGGAACTGCTGGCGAAACTGGCCGCCGGCAAATCCATCGCCCTGGTCACCGATGCCGGTACTCCGGGCATTTCCGATCCCGGCTCCTTGCTCATTCACGGCGCCATCGAACAGCACCGGCAGGTGGTGGTGGTGCCGGGGCCGAGTGCCGTGATCAGCGCTCTGGCGGTGTCCGGTCTGGCCACCCACCCGTTCGCCTTCCTCGGTTTCCCCCCGCCTCGGGGCGCCCAGAGGGAACGCTTTTGGACCGCTCACGCACAGCTCCCCATGACCCTGGTGCTGTTCGAGTCTCCGGTGCGCCTCGGCCGCACCCTCGCCGACCTCTTGAGCGCCTGGGGCAATCGCCGCATGGCGCTGGCGCGGGAACTCACCAAGCGCTTCGAACAGGTGTTTCGAGGCACGGTCGAAGAAGCCATCGAGGCCTTTCGGGAACCGGTGAAGGGCGAAATCACCCTGGTCGTGGCCGGGGCTGACCGGTCGCAACGCGCTCCCGCGGACGACCGCGACTGGCGCGAACGCCTGCGGGAGATGATCGAAGACCAGCGGATGAGCGTGAAAGACGCGGTGCGGGAACTGCGGAAAGAAAGCGGAATGGGTAAAAAGGACCTGTATCGGGAAGCCCTGAAGATCCGCGCGGAACTGGACGGCTGAAGGTCGGCATCGGTAGGGTGAATGGCAAGAATTATACCGGTTGGCTCATCGCGGAAAAGCGTGATTTGAGGACGTGATGCTTCACTTTCCGCGGAACATGGCCACGAAATTCGTATAAATGATCATGGGAAAAACCATGGGAGGTTTTCCCATGCAACTACTACCGTACATCGTTCCATTGGTAAAGGATGCGGCCAAGGCCGTGAAACGGATTTGCCGCGAAGACTTCAAAGAGGTTGGGGATGACACTCTCGCCAAGTTGTTGGGTATTGCTTCAGTGGTGGTGAGAATGTAGCCCTTCGTCGAGAAGGGGAACATGAAGTCCTCCACCTCTGGTGTGCACATCGTGAAGAGATCGCGCTGTGCACGCATTGTGGCTGTCCTTCAACCTCGGTGCATCCACCATTGCCAAGAATACCCTATCCCAGAGGATTTCCAAGATTCGATTCGATGGCCGTCTTGATTCGCTGTTCCATGACCTGGTCGGCTGCGACGGGCAACTTCTCATAGGCCCTTGTGAGAATGTGCTTGGTTCGTCGCTTAAACTCCCGCTTGACTGGTTGTTGCCGCGTCAACAGATAGAGAAAAACGGTTACGATGGTCTGTTCATCGAAGCCATCGGCCACCAGTTCCGTGAGCGCCTGGACAAGCTCTTCCGGAACACCATGGAATACCAGGTCGCTGATGTCCGTTATTTGGCTACCCTCCAGCAGGCTGTCCTGAAGTCGGTTGAGGCACCCGACCAGGACTTCAAGTCGCGTTTCTGGCCTCTGTTTGGGCCCATCGCCACCGCCTTTACCAATGAAGCTTGGGATATTCCGCTCTTCCTCGGTGGCGCTTGGCTTAAGGCGGATGCCGAAGCGCGGGCGTTTGGATGGTGGAGCTATTGCCCCCTTGTGAGCGACCTGGCGCTCGTTAAGAATGCTACCGAAGCCCCCCCAGCCGGCGGCAAACATCTGGGGTGTTTTGCGCAGGACCGGCAGGTCTCCGGCCTTCTCACCGGCGATCTTCACATCAACGGTGAGATAGCTGGTGAAGCGGGTCATGAGCTGATACTTCACCCCCAGGGCGGTAATCTCTCCGGGGTCCTCCAGCTTTCCGATTTCCCATGCGGCGGCCATGCGGGCGATCGTTCCCGACCGCTCGGCCGACTCTTGCGGATCCCCCCTGAACTCGATCGGCAGCGTTTGAACAAAGTTCGTTCCGTTTTCCAATTCGGCCCGGAGTTCCACCTGGCCGGCCGGCTGGTCTTTAAATCGGCCGAACACGTGCAGGGTATCTCCGTCGTAAATGGTGCTGAACCGGTCAGGGAAAGTCTTGAGCGGTTCGGACGGCCAGAGGACCGTCACCTTTTCGGCCTTGGGAAAGGTGATCCGTTTGAACTGCCGGAGGACCTTTTCCGCCATGGGTTCGCGCGGCGCAACCAACTCGCAAGCGCCACCGGTGGCATCGGCCAGGGTCCGAAGAAAAGCCTCCGAAACGCAACTGCCCACGCCCACGGTAAAGAATCGAAACCCCGACCGGGCCGCCATGGGCGGCAAATCTTGCCAGTGCCACACCTCGCCGTCGGTGATCAGCAGCACGTTCTTCGACGCCTCATCCCGCCCCTCCCGCCTGGGTGTTCTCCCATTGATGACCGCCGTGATCGCCTGGCCGATTTCAGTGCCCCCCATGTCCGCTTCCAACAACTCCAGATAGTTTCCGGCCCAGTTCAGGGCATCGGCATCAGCCGGGACCGGCCCGGGGAACAGCATCCAGTAGGAACTTCCGAAACAAACGACATTGAAGCTGTCTTCCGGCCGCAACAGTTGCAGGATTTCGTGGCACGCCCGGCGCGCCTGGGCGATGGAGTCACCGCCCATCGATCCGGAACAGTCCACCATGATGGTGATGCACCGGGGCGCCGGTTCGGAGCCGGCCGGGAAGCGGGGATGGAAAGATGCCAGGGCAACGTAACCGGCGCCGTCCGCTTCCATTTGGGCGGCGGTTTTTCCTCCGGTTTCAGCCAAAAGATTGAGCACAAAATCTCGGTCCATCGAGGCCTCGCCTTGCTGGAGCGTGACCACGGTCTTGCCGTCCTGGCGCTGGGTGATGATTTGGTGGGAGGGGCTCTGCAGGGCAGCGGCGGCCAGCGCGCCAAGGACCCACACGGTAATGCCGAACCGGTTCTCCCTGGTCAAATCGTATTCCGGCGTCTGGTGCGCCTGCAGGCCCAGACTTTCCGGATCACCGTATCTCGGCGCGATCGTTGTCGGCAGGAAAAAGCGCAAGGAATTGTCGCGCCAGCTCAACAGCTCGGCATAGGTGATCGATATTTCGATGGTGTCGTCGGGCTGTAGGTTGCCGGCATTGACCGTATAGAGACCGGGATCGACCTGCTCCAGCATGATCGCCGTGTCGCCCTCGACGATCGCTTTTTCATAATGCTCCTCGGCATCCTCCTTGGCAATGACGACGCCCTTGAATTGCCGCGCTCCGGTCTTGATGGTCAGGTTCAGCAGGGTGGCCCCGAGGGGAAGCGGGAACGTGTAGACGACCTCGATGTTGATCGCTTCCAGGTTCCTGTACACCTGCAGGATGGTCACTTGGCACAGGAGATTTTCGAGTTCGGCATGGACTTTCACCGACTGGAGCGCAACCCTGCCCTCGCCCACAGGTTCCAGGACCGGCGCCGTCATCGCTGCTTTCATGTTACCGCTCCTCTTCGCTTATTTTGTTGGATAACTCCATGACTTCTCGAAACAAGGCCCGAACCTGTGCGGGGCTCAATCCGGCCCTCCTTGGTTCAATGTGCAACTCAATGCCGTCGGCGATATGCAAATGGCTCCACACTTCCACCTCGCCCCGCTTTCTCGACAACGGAGGCGGCACCGGCTTGGCGCCTGGATCACCATCCTTTTCACCGGACAAAATATCCTGGATGCGTTCGAGAGACAGCCCGGCTGCTTTCCATTTTCTGATCAGCAGCAGTTGTTGCAAATGGGCGTGGCGGTAAAAAGCCCCCTTACCGGCACCTTCCGGGCGATCCACCAGTCCCTTTTGGATGTAGTACCTGACCGTGCGCTTGGTCATCTCGACCAGGGCGCAAATCTCATCGATGGTGAATGTCTTGGTCACGTCTTTCATGACAGTTATCCTATACACTCTTGCTGTCACTTTCAAGAAAAAAATGACCTCCCCTTTTCGACCACACGGATCAACGGGGGCATCTGGAAGCGGGCGGCACGGCGTCGGCACGGCGCCGATCCAGATGGTGATCATCCGGTGTTGCCGTGCCGCCCGTGACGGCGCCCGGGGTTGGGGTGCGGGGTTGGGGTGCGGCGAATGGTACGGCGCGGCCCTGGCCTAAATCGCGGACCAATTGGGCAACGATCGCCCAGGCGCCCAGGCACCGAGACGACCGCCGGCACTCATGGGAACCAAGATATCGGCGCGAGGCCCGGAGATGAAAAGGCTGACCGGGACCGGTCGAGGCGGGACCGCGGCCCCGCAACGCCGCAGCCCCCCGCGCCGGCCGAACGGATGGCGGGGTTCCGCCTGAGTTCCCCAAAGGATTTTGGATTGATTGGCAATGGCCCTTACGATGAGCAAGGCCATCTGGTGCCATACTGGTTTGGGATCGGATGTTTCATTGCCAACAGCGGGCAGGATGCCCGCGCTCCGGGAAAGAGCGCACATGAAACGAAATTTGTTACCCTTAACCGGTATAGCGAACCGCGATTCACCCGATCGTTCCAGACCCTCGTCGAATGAACCGCCGTATCAGATACGAAAGTAGATAGTATAAAAAGAAAAAGCCCCCGACCCAAAGCCAGAAGCGCGGATCCGATAGGGATAGACCGGCGCCGGTGAATTGCCAAACATTCATCCCGAACACCCCGCTCACAATCAGCACCGGAAAAATCAACCAGTTGAGCAAGCTCCAGTGGCGCGCCACGCACTTCTGCTCTTCCAGTTCCAATAACTCGTCCAGTTCATTCACTTCGCTCTTGATCTCCCGCAACAGGGTTTCCACGGCCAGGACCCGCTGCCAATTCCGATAGACCCGATTGTACGAGGTCAGGTTGCTCAACTGACTGAACTGCCAGCGCAACACGAACTCGATGATGCGCCGGCGAAGAGTGCGAACCGCATGCAGATCTTCGATGTTCAGTCGATTGATCCGGATGCCGTAGGCAATGAGGGCGACTCTCTGGTGCAGGGCCAGCAAAAACGGCAGCAGGTATTGATGGCGGGCTTTATCAGGGAAACTCTGGTAAAATGGATGATCGGTTGCATCGACCAAAACCACCCCTCCCTCCAGACTTTGACCGAAAACAATGTTTCGGTAGGTTTGCACCAATTCGGGGTTGTCGCATAATTGCAGGTCTCTTTCCGCGGCATCGTAGGTGTCCTTGTAATTCTTCCGGAGATAAAAAAGGTCCCGCGCTTTATCGTCGCTGCACGCGTAGGTGTCGGTATGCAAAAAGTGGTAACCGATCAGATATTTGTTGATCAGCCAGCGCAATTCATTGGTCGTTTCCAGCGGTTGCAGCAGGAAGTGAATCAGTTCGGGGAGATTGAAGCGGGGGAAGTCAATGGAAGAACCATCCGCCACCGATCGCCCCTGGTGCAGTCGCCCGAGGAAAGGATGCGGAAATTCCTTGGCCGGCTCGATATCCTTTCCCGTCTTGCCATTGCCTTGCTCCATACATCTGGAAAGATAGGTGCGGTCTGCCTTGCGCAGGTAATCGCCGGCACCGACCGGTCGCGATGTTTCCTTATCCACATCCTGAAACAGGCGGAGATCTCTCAGGTGATAGGCCAGCAAGACCAGATCGGCCACCTCGGGCGAATGGGTGGAACCGTGCACCTTGAAGAAAAGGCACAACAAGCCGATACCCGTGTCAAAAAGAAACAGCTCCGGCGGCAGGAACCGGAGCCTGCAGGCCAGGGCCCACCTGTTTCGGTGCAGCACCTGGTAGCTTTTGTTCGGAAACAGGTGCTGGTGAATTTCGTTGGAAAGCGTCAAGAACCGCGCCACGTTGTGGGCCTTGTCGGGGGTCGCTTCGAGGCCGAGCATTTCCTGCAAAAACGGAAATAGATTTTCAACATACTTGTTGTGATGCTTGGGTTCCACATCCTGCCAGAAATCCCCCGAAGCCAGCCGGTCCTTGGCCGATTTTTTCGAATCTGCCGCTAGCAGACGATCGAGATCGACCTCGCCGGACCGCGCCTCGATGGTAAAAGGCAGCACGAACCCTAGAAAATGATGGTGCGTATCCATCCATCCTCCTTTCCCTTGCGGACCAGGAAATCACGCCGCACCCGCTGATCGGGTAGCCGTGCCGCCCAGCGTCGGCGGTGACGGGCGGGCGGGTCCCGTGATCGGTACGGGCTTCCAGCAGGGGCGACCGGCCGGTCGCCCCTGATCCCCTAGCCATCTTCATCCTGCAGCCAGTCTTGCTGGATCTCATGGGCGATATGATCCCGGGATCGCCCGTAGAGACGCCTCGAATTGGCGATGATCTCCACCGGGTCCGCGCAGGCGTCCGGCGGTGGCGGCAGGACCGTGCGGATATTGAACGGCTTGCTGACATTACCGTCGATCAGGAGGCGTAAGTAAGCGTGCCAGTTGGGCAACTGGACCAACTCCGAGGCCGGAATCAAATGGGAAAGCAGGTCGCTCAGCAGTTGTGCATCGCGACTCCCCACCCGCAGGCAGACCAACGTGCCCACATTGCCAAGAATCGCATGAACAATGGATTCCTTCAATTGGCTGATGTATTGATTGGTGACCGTCAGGCACAGGCGATACTTGCGCGCTTCCGACAGAATGGAGACAAAGCTTGGGGTCGCCAGGTGTTGGAATTCATCGACGTAAAGATAAAAAGGCCGCAGCCGGCTTTTGTCCCTGATCTCGGTTCGGTTAAAAGCGGCGGTGAGGATTTTCCCGATCAAAAGCATGCCGAGGAAATGACTGTTGGTATCGCCCAACATGCCTTTGCGCAGGTCAACCAGAAGAATTTTGCCATCGTCCAGCGCGCCGCGGAAATCGATGGTCGAGTGCTTTTGGCCCAGAATGTTGCGCATGGTGTCGTTATAGACGAACCGGGATAATTTGGAAGTGATGTAGGGCGCGATATTTCGCAGGCTGACGTCACCGCCCGCTTCCTCGGCCTCTTGCTTCCAAAACCGGGTGACCAGGGGAGCTTTGCATCGGTTCAGCAAGCCATGTCGAAAGCGCTGATCCTGAAACAATCGCGGCACATGCAACAGGGTTGGCTGGTAATCGTCCGGCTGATTGAGCATCAGGTAAAGCGCATTGCGCATATACATCTCGAACATGGGGCCGCCGGTTTGCTTTAGATCGTACAGCAGATCAAAGACCTCGATGAGGTAATTGACGCAGTAGTCCCTTTGCAGATCCGTCTGTTGCTCCAGCAGATTGATACCGACCGGGGCCAGCGCTTCGGTCGGGTCGATGTAGATCACGTCCCGCAGGCGCGCTTGCGGAATGTAGTGCAGCGCCTCATCGACCAGTTCACCATGCGGATCGATGAGAGCGAGGCCATTGCCGGCCCTGATGTCCTGAGCGACCATTTGCAGGAACAGGGTCGACTTGCCGGTCCCGGTCTGGCCGACCACATACAGATGCCGGGCCCGGTCCTTCTCGCTGATCCGCACCGTTTGTGACTTGCCCATCCGTTGGTGTTCACCCAGCAAGAGCCCCTTGGTGGGCATGTCCGGCGGTGCCGGAAGCTCCTGAAGCTGGACCGTGTCGATCCCTGGGAACTCGCTCGCCAGCGGGAGCGGCAGCCGAAATGCGCAGATCCCCTGAGTGGTGTCATACAGATAGCGCCAATGCTTCCGGTCCGGTTCGGCAATGGAAGGCGCCCAGCAGGTCGGCTGGAAGGTGCGCCAGGCATTGATCGCCGTGTGTTGCTGGGCCGCCGTTTCGGGTCGATACCATTCGTAACCGCCCACCAGATTGAGGTCGTCGGCGGCCATGAAAGCCGACTTCGGATGTCCCGTATGTTCGGTGATGGTGGCTCCCATGATGGCCACCAACTCGGGGCTGATCGGCCGACTGGAAAGCAGATGAATCTTCATCAGAAACGCGGCATCCTCCAGTTGAAAAGCCTTCCTGGCGCAGTGCCGCTGGAGGTTTTCAGCTTGCTTTTTGAGGAAGGGTTGCAATTGTTGGACCGGCGTGGATACGCCGCACTCGATCCCCAATTGTGCATACTTTTCGCAGCGCTCCACCTGCTCCGCCAGTTCCCGTTGGTCCGCCAGACTCAGTCGATAAGGCGCCAAGTCGAGGCTCACCAGGCAGGGATGAGCCTGGAGCAGCAACAGAGCGCACAATCGTTCCATGTTTTCGAGGCTCAACGTGAGCGGAAACACGTGATAGACCTCCGCCTCGACCGGGGTTCGGGCTTCGATTTGCGTTGCATTCTCCGCTCCCCGGCGGAAACCCAGGGCCTTGAGTTCCTTATGGCGTGGCGAATCCAGCGCCACCCGTTCTTCCCGCCGGCAGATTTCGATCAGGTCCTCGGCCGCAAACGGACAAATGAGGCGCCGCAGTTGCGCCTGGTCAGCGACCGCCGCGAAGACCTGATAGCGGCAGTTGGCGATCAACAAGCTCCTAATGAACTCAGCCAATTGCACGGCATCGTGACGTAACCGGGCCGCCGGCCGGCCACGCATGCAAAGCAGGAAATAAACCGTGACCTCACTCGGCCGATGTGGTTCGTAGAGATAGCGTAGGCTCACCTGGAACTCCCAGGGCGAGTTGTGCAAACCATGCAGAACGTCCATCTGGTAGCCCATTTGTTTGGCGATGAAATTGTCGTAATCCTTTTCCGCATCACCGGACAAGGTGCGTAATCCGGTGAGCCTGATCGCGGTGAAAGCGCAACCAGGTACGGGTGACTCGCGCCCCGCAAGCACCGCCATGGATGTGTCCGTCATCGCAGCACCTTTCTTGAAGCTGGCTCGATATCGAGGTCTTGATCATCGTTAGGGCCATTACAAGCAAAATCTACCACGGATGCACCAGGGAAACACAGAATGTTCGCGGCTTTTCGCGTTATTCTCCGTACCCTTTATGACTTCGGGCAAGCCGTTGGGCTTAGGCAAGGTGACTTCGCCTGGGCCATATCATTTCACCGTGTATTTAAGAAGTTGAACAATCTGGGAGTCGTCGCGACCGTCTCGAGTGTTGAACGTGCGCAGTTCGGATTTCGCCGACCGTTTCGCCGCCGGCGCATACCATGATGTGTCCGTGCCGGATTTCACCTGGCCGGTTGGCTCCATTAACTCGATCATGGGTGGCTCTATTACGGCGATCATTGACACCGGCAGGGGAGTTTGGAAAGCAAGCTGGGGGGGTCTCAATGCCTT
>MNZR01000017.1 GCA_001873705.1 Syntrophobacteraceae bacterium CG2_30_61_12 | reverse complement strand
CAAACGCATGACGGGTGGAGGACGCCGCCATATTCGTACCCAATTGTACATGCCTACTTTAGCGGCAATAAGATATAATTCGGTTATCAGAACCTATTATCAGCATTTGCTGAAAAACGGGAAAGTCAAGATGGTGGCGGTCGTGGCATGCATGCGAAAGATAATTACGATCCTGAACTCCATGCTGATGAGTAACCAGCCATGGAATCCAGATTTCGCTTGACCCTAAACACAGTCGCTACGGTGGCCATCACGCCGCTGGCTGACTTGTGTGGCAAGGCCGCGGTAGCCGGATCGTGTCAGGTAGCTCCCCTTGGTCGCAACCTGACCTACGGTGGCCATCACGCCGCTGGCGTGGCTGTGTTCCTGCCCCGTAACCGGTCCAGCCTTATGTCGAATATCCAGTCCCGACTCGGGTGGGCCGCTGCCCGGTCCAGATCGGTTTCTTCATTTCCTGGAACGCCTCGGGTTTTGGGCAACGTCGTTTTCAGAATGTGTTGAGTAGTTCGATCCGGGGTCGGTGGGCGGCCACCAGGCTCCTCAGGCAATTCGGTTGGGGGCTGAGATGTTGCCAGCCGCCGAGGTAGAGCAAACGGTAGGGGAGGGGACCGGCCATGGCGCACTCGATTTGTCTCGCCAGGTAACCTTCACGGGCGCTTCCGGCGGCCGCCGGCGGGCGCGTCGCGGGCGGGACATCCTGGATCCGGGCCTGGTCAAGCAGGCGTTCGGCCTGCCGGTATTGGCCGGTGACCGAGTCACGGCGGTTGGGTTCGCATGGCAAGAGCAACCGAGCCAAATTATCGGTGGCGATCAATTCCGGCCAGGTCTTGAGATAGGCACTGCTCGCCGCTGAACTGTCGATCAGCAGGAGCGATGCCGGGGTTTGCCTGGTGTAACGCAGGGCCGCCCGGTATTCGAAGGGTAGCGCCAACTGCCGCTGGATGAGTTGAATTTCCGGGTGCCGGAGCGCGCGCGCCAGGGGGACTCGGTGGCGTCGGCAGATGATCTTCAGATTGGCCATGAGGGTCCGCTGCAGCCTCGCGCCATGGCGCTGCCTGAACGCCCAGGCGAACGGACTCAGTTCCAGCAGGATACGATCGGGCCTCAGCCGGGCGAGCGCGCACAGGGTCCTGCGGAAACCGGCGCGATCGTGGTGCACCGTTCCCAACAAGATCAGCCGGGAAGGAGGTTCCGGGTTGTGGCGCGCTCCGTCGGTTGCGGCCGGCAGTGGCGGAACGCCGGGCGGGCGCCGATTCATTGGTGGTCGTAGGGGGTGGCGAAGCGATCGCGCCACCAGGCTTCCGGATCGAACGCGGCAAGCTGATCCGGGTCCGGTTCCAGCGGGATTGGGACCTGTTCCATGTAGTGCTTGAGCACTTCATAGGCGGCATTGATCCGCTTCATCCGTTCGGTGGCTTCGATCCGGCCGGCCGCTGAACCGAGGTCGGGATGATGCTGCCGGCCGAGGCGGTGATAGGCTTCCTGAAGCTGACGGCAGGACGCCTGGCTGGGAAGGCCAAGGGTTTCGCGTGCCGCCTTCAAGCGAGCGGCCAGATCAGATCCGCGGGTGTTCGGCATGGGCCATCGTCCTGGCTCGATCCGGGCAGGCAAACAGGGGACGCAACTGCTGAAAGTGATCGAGATGCACCAGAGCGGTCAAACTCGGGTTCTTGTAAGCGGCAAAATGGACTCCGGTGTTTACCGCGAATTCCGCGTCGACCCGGGAATCGCCGATGAACAGGATTTCCTCGGGCCCGACCGCAAATCGCTCCATGATCCGCAGCATCATGTCCGGCAGCGGTTTCGGCCGAGCCACGTCGGCCGCGGTCACGATGGCATCGAAGTAACGCAGCAGGCCAAAATGTTCCAGCACGCCGCGCGTGGAAATCGTGCGGTTGGTGGCCAGGGCGACGGCATAACAGCCGCGGCAAGCTTCGAGGACCTGGTGGATGCCCGGTTCGATTGAAAGATACCGGTCGAATTGCCTGAAGTCCATTTGCGAGCAATAGTCCCACGCTGGTTCTAGATGTTCCGGGGCTCGTCCGAACAGAAGTTCCAGGGATTCCCGAGCCGAATGCATGTGCACGAATTCTTCCTGATCCGGGCGCAGGTCGGGTTGCCCGAAGTGGCGTAGCACCTGGTCGTAGAAACGAATGTTGGCGGTTTTCGAATCAAACAGGACACCGTCGCAGTCAAAGGCGATCACCTTGAGCCGGGCGCGGATGCCGGCCAGGATCTCATGTACCCCCGGCGAGGTCGGGGTCGGGGTCGCCGGACGCACGGGAGACGTTACTGGCATGTTGGCGCCATCCTTTACATTCCGCTTCTGATCGAATAGATTCTGGCCGGGCAAAAATCCGGCCGCCGGCTGGGCGTTCGCCGGCGATTGTTCCCCTCCACTTAACAATCCAGATGGGAAAAAGCAATGGAGTATCGGTTTGACGTTCTGGTTATCGGCAGCGGCATCGCCGGCCTGAGCTTCGCTCTCAAACTGGCGCGGCATGCCAGGGTCGCGGTGGTCACCAAGAAGGACAAACTGGAAGCCAGCACCAACTACGCTCAAGGCGGCGTCGCCACCGCTCTCGGGCCCGATGATTCCTTCCAGTTGCATGTGGAAGACACCCTCAAGGCCGGGGACGGTTTGTGCCATGAGGACGTGGTGGAACTGGTGGTGCGCTCGGGGCCGGATCGGATCCGGGAACTGATCGAGTTGGGGGTGGAGTTCAGCCGGAGCGGCCAGGGTCAGGTCGATTACGATCTGGGGCGAGAAGGCGGGCACAGCCGCAATCGGATCGTGCACGCCAAGGACATGACCGGGCGCGCGATCGAGCGGGTGCTGGTGGCGGCCGCCGAAGCCAATCCGAACATCGAGATCTTTGAAAACCACCTGGCCACCGATCTCATCACCCGGCACGAAGCGCTGCGCGCCGGTGCCAAAGCCGTGCGGCAGCAGCGCCGCTGTTGGGGCGCCTATGTGCTGAACCGCGAAACCGGCGAGGTCCATACCTTTGCCGCCCGAGCCACGGTGCTCTGTTCCGGCGGCGCGGGCAAGGTCTATCTTTACACCAGCAACCCCGACGTGGCCACCGGGGACGGTCTGGCCATTGCCTATCGGGCCGGCGCCCAACTGGCCAACCTGGAATTCGTGCAATTCCACCCGACCTGCCTGTTTCACCCGCACGCCAAGAACTTCCTCATTTCCGAAGCGGTGCGGGGCGAAGGCGGACGGCTGATCGACCGGCGCGGCCGCGCATTCATGGAACACTATCATCCACTCAAGGACCTGGCATTCCGCGATGTGGTGGCCCGTGCCATCGATACGGAAATGAAAAAATGGGGCGACGACTGCGTCTTCCTCGATATCAGTCATCGGCCCGCCGATTTCCTCCGGGAACGGTTTCCCAACATCCACGACAAATGCAAATCGCTCGGGATCGATATCACCAAGGACCCGATTCCCGTGGTGCCGGCCGCCCATTATATGTGTGGGGGGGTGATCACCGACCAGTCGGCTCGGAGCAGCATCCCGGGGCTCTATGCCATCGGCGAATGCGCCTGCACCGGGCTCCATGGGGCCAACCGACTGGCCAGCAATTCCCTGCTGGAAGCCATGGTCTATGCGCACGAGGCGGTGCGGCATTGCGTCGCCGAACTGGCGGACTTGCGGCGGCAGGAACCGCCGGAACTGCCGCCCTGGCCGGCGGCCGCAACCGGTGACCGGGAAAATCGCAGTGAAATGGTCTTGATCGCCCACAACTGGGACATCATCCGCCGGCTCATGTGGAATTATGTGGGCATCGTGCGCACCGATAAACGACTGACTCTGGCCCGTAACCACATGGCTCAGATCACCCTGGAGATCGAAGAGCACCTGCCCAACATTCCTCTCCACGGTGATTTGGTGGAACTGCAGAACGTTTGCCTGGTGGGACGCCTGATCATCGAATGCGCTCTGATGCGGAAGGAAAGCCGCGGCCTGCACTATAATCTGGATCATCCGCAAAAGGACAACGAGGCCTGGTGCCGAGATTCGGTGATCGAGCAATCATCGTGAACGGGTACGCGAAATGATCGGGGACCTAATCCTTGGCCATGCTCGGCACGGCGAATCGCTGTGCGTGGGGGACTCATCCTCGCATATTCAAAGGAGAACGGGGTGGAACTCGAAGGCAAGACCATCGCACTGCTCTGCGAGGAACTCTACAACGAAGTCGAACTCTGGTATCCCTATTACCGTTTGCTCGAAGCCGGCGCTCGGGTGCAAATCGTGGGCTCCGGTTCAGCCCCGGTGTATCGGTCGAAAATCGGACTGCCGGCAAAGGTGGATGTGAGCATCGACCAGGTCAGCGCCGCTCGGTTCGACGCCGTGGTGATCCCCGGCGGCTATGCGCCCGATCACATGCGACGCTGTCCGGCCATGGTCCAACTGGTGCGCGAGGTGTTCGAGGCCGGCAAGGTGACGGCCGCCATTTGTCATGCCGGCTGGATGCTGGCTTCCGCCGGGGTGCTCAAGGGCCGTCGGGCCACCTGCTTTTTCGCGATCCGGGACGATCTGGTGAACGCCGGAGCCCACTATGTGGACGAACCGGTGGTGGTGGACGGCAATCTCATCACCAGCCGTACCCCCAGTGATCTCCCCGCGTTCCTGCGGGCGATCATTGCCCGGCTGCGGGCCTGAAGCCCGAAGGGATCGGTCGGGCCTGGCGCGGCTTTTCCGAAGATGCGCCCTTTTCCGAAGATGCGCCCGGAGAGGTCGAATCCGCAAGCGCGCCCGGGATTCGGCCGGGCGGTCAGTCTCGGGGCGGCGCCAGCAGTTCGCTCAAGAGCCGCTTCAGTTCGACGATCTTGTACGGTTTCACCGCGACCGCGTCGAAGCCGTGGTCGCGAAAATCGGCCATCACCGGGTCGTTGGAATAGCCGCTGGAAACCACCGCTCGCGCCGCCGGATCGAGGCGCCGGATTTCGCCGATGGCCTCTTTACCGCCCATGCCTCCGGGGATGGTGAGGTCCATGATCACCGCGGCAAACGGTGTGCCCTGTGCGAGCGCTTCCCGGTACTGGCGAATGGCTTCGGCCCCGTCCCTGGCGGTGGCCACCCGGTAGCCCAGGTGACGCAGAATCTCGCTGGAGATATCGAGGATGATCTCTTCGTCGTCCATGATCAGCACCCGTTGACCATTGGCGGTATCCTGGTCGACACCCGGCGCCGCGGCGGCGGTTCGATGCGCGGTCCAGGCCGGTAACAGGATGCGGAAGGTGGTGCCGACGCCGAGTTCGGATTCGACGCTGATGTGGCCCTTATGGCGGCGAACGATGGAGTGAGCGGTGGCCAAGCCGAGGCCGCTGCCGTCTTTCTTGGTGCTGAGGAACGGATCGAAGATTTTGACCAGCCGCTCCGGTTCGATCCCCGGGCCCTGATCGGTCACGGCAACCTCGACGTAACGCCCGGCCGGCAGGGGCAACCCAGATCCCTCCTCGAGTTCCAGATTGGCCGCTGAAACACCAATGGTGCCGCCGGTCGGCATGGCCTGAACCGCGTTCATCACCAGATTGCTCACCACCTGATGGACCTGATCCCGATCGGCTTCGATCGCCCACAGGTCAGCCGGCAGATCGTAGCTACCGGCCACGTTGGCACCGGTCAGGCAGAGTCCGGCCGCGTCCCGAACGATTTCCGCGACCGAACAGGCTTGTTTGATCGGGGCCCCGCCGCGGGAAAAGGTGAGCAGCTTTTTGGCCAGTTCCTGAGCGCGCAGGCAGGCTTTTTCGGCCGCTTCCAGCCGCGCCGAAACCTTCTCACGCTGGTCCAGGGTCATCCGGGCCAGACCGATATTGCCCACGATGGCGGTGAGCACGTTGTTGAAATCGTGCGCGATCCCGCCGGCCAGACCGGCGATCGATTCCAGCTTTTCACTGCGAATCATTTCCTGTTCGAAGCGCTTCTTTTCGGTAATGTCCAAAACGGTCTGGATCACTTCCTGAACCTGGCCGTCGGGGTCGCGAATCGGGGTGGCGGTCACATCGCCCCGGATCGTTGCTCCATCTCGGCGCCGGTAGCGCAATTCATACCGGTAGTGGTCCCGCCGGCCGGAGATGATTTCAGCGCGCCGGCGGGCGCCGGCTTCCACGTCTTCCGGGAGGATCAGCTCGGTTTCTTCCAGTTCCACCAGGAACGCCGGCGAGTAGCCGAGCATCTCGGCCCAGGCGGCGTTGGCCTGGAGGTAGCGGCCGTGGCGGTCGGTCACCATGATGCCGATGCCGGCGTTGTTAAAGATCGCGCGCAGCCGTTCTTCGCTCTCGCGCAGGGCCTGTTCCGCCCGTCTGGGTTCGGTCACATCCATGGCGATGAAGGCGGTCCCTTCCTCGGGCCGGGCCGGATCGAGCGCGGTCGCGCAGAGGAAGGCACTGATGAGGGAGCCGTCGCGGCTCCTCAGGGTGGCTACCGCACCGTTTTCATTGCCGTTCAGACCCTCCGGATCAGGGAACACGGCGGTCCACTCGGACCGGTCGGCGAAAAAATCGGCCAGATCCTTCCCCAGCAACTGTTCTTCAGGGAAGCCGAGCAGCCGGCACAGGGTTTCGTTCACTTGGGTCAGCACCCCGTGGGTGACCAGACCGATGCCGATGGGGGCCACCCGGACAATGCCGCGCAGCTTGGCTTCGCTTTGTTCGAGGGCTTCCTGGATCTCGCGCCGCTCTTGGTTTTCGGCTTGCAGCTGATCGGAAAGGACCTGCAGGCTCCGGGTGCGTTCCTTCACCACCTGCTCCAGATTGGAGCTCCAGTTCTCCAGGGCCAGTTGCTGCTGCTCCAGTTCCCGCGACATTTCGTTGAAAGTGGCCGCCACTTCCCCGATTTCATCGGGGCCGTGAACCCGCACCTGGTGACCGAGGTTGCCGCTTTGCACCTGCTGCATGGCGGTCCGCAGGCTCATCACCGGGCCGATCACCAGACGCGACAGGAGCGGATTGAGGATTGCCGCAAGCACCAACATGATCGCCGCCGAAACCGCCAGGGCCAGGATCAGATTGAGACGCCGCTGTTGGGAGAAAGCGCTAAGATCGTACAACACCCTGGCGTAGGCGACGCGCTGGCCGAGCGTTTCGATGGGGGTCCAGTAGACGGCGAACGACCGGCCATCGATGGTTTCTTCACGAAACACCGGTCGCTGGGGAAGGCTCATCCGTTCACCCAGGGGAGCCACCCGGCGCAATCCCATTTCCGGATCGATCTGGATTTCGGAAGCGTCCGGGTCGTACAGCCGAACGCCGGCGATTCCCTCGATTTTCTTGAGTTCCCGGAGCGATGCCGCGAGCGCCCGTTCCTGGCCGGCAAAGATTTCGTTGGCCAGACCATCCCGCTTCTGCTCCATCACCGATTGCAGCAGCAACTGGATCCCTTCCCATTGGCTGTTCCGATCCCTTAGCTGGAAGGGGAGCAGGATCAAATTGCACACCAGGGCCGTGAGCAGACCGGAAATGAAGATGGCGGCGTTGATCTTGTATCGAATGGAGAGTGCCTTCATGCCTTGGTCTCGACTGGGGTTGGGTCCCGAAGGTTATTCAGATCCATGAAAATGGCTGCCTTGGCCCAGGGATCAGGGGGAAACGAGCTTGTAAAAGCCGGGTTTGCCCTGTTCGATCTTCATGATGACCGCGCTCTTCACGGGATTGCCGTTCTGTTCCAGATTGATGATGCCGGTGACGCCCTGGAAGTTGCGGGTGGCGGCCAGTGCGTCGCGGATCTTGGCGCCGTCCAGGGACCCGGCGCGACCGATGGCGTCGGCCAAGAGATAGACGGCGTCATAACCCAGCGCCGTGTTGGCGTTGAGATCGGTGATTTCGCCGTACCTGGCCACGAACCGGCGGGAAGTGGGATTGTCCACCTGGGGGGACCAGTGAGTGCAATAGTATCCGAGCCCCAGCGTGTTACCGCCGTTTTCCAGAAAACTCACCGCGTCCCAGCCATCGCCGCCCAGGAACACGGTGTCGATGCCGGCTTCCCGAGCCTGCTTAACGATCCGTCCGCTCTCATCGTGGCCGGGAATGAACAGTACGTCCGGGGACTGGAGTTTGATTTCGGTCAGTTCCGCGCTGAACTCTTCCTGCTTCTGTTTGTAATTGAATTCCTTGCTGATCCGGCCGCCCTGGCGGGTGAAATTGCGGGCGAATTCCTGGGCCAATCCCATGCTGTAGTCGCTGGTGATATCAATCATCACGGCAGCGGTTTCCGCCTTCAGATCGAGCCGGGCGAAGCGGGCCATCACCAGTCCCTGGAACGGATCGATGAAACAGGCCCGAAAAATGTAATCGCCGATTTCCGTCACCCGGGCGTTGGTGGAAATGTTGGAAATCATGGGTATCTTTGCGGCCTGGGCCACCTGCGCGACGGCGATCGAGTGGGAACTCCAGGAAGCGCCGATGATGGCCGCCACCCGGGCCGCCACCGCCTGGTCCGCGGCCACCTTGGACCCGATCGGGGTGCTCCGGTTGTCCAGCAACAGGAGGTTCAGCGGCCGGCCACCGATGCCGCCGCTCTGGTTGATTTCATCCACGGCGAAGCGCACCCCGAGAATGCTCGGGGCGTTGGCCTCGGCCGCGGGCCCGGTGACCGAAAAAATCGCCGCCACCGGGATCGGTTCCTTAAAAATTTCCGCTCCGGCGGCGAGGGTCGCGCTGACGACAGCGCCGACCAGTACCGACAGGATCCAAATCGGTCGAAGTGGGTGCTGGTTCATGGTAACTGGCCTCCCTTGCGATGTTGCAGCCAAGACAGTGCAGTCGATTGTGATCCGGCTTCCATCTAATGTAGCTCCGATTCGCCGCGAGACCAAGCGCTTTTGCCCGGTTCCGCAAAGTGCGGGTCCAGGCTGCTCGATTTATCGGCTTGAACCCATTCCGAGGACTGTGGCATCCTGTTGTCACCGGCCCGGCCGCCCGTGCGTCCGGCCAGCACCGTGAGCACAAGGAGCCCCGACCATCGCTACAGAACAACCCGCGGCAGCCGAACCCATGGTTCAGGCCGAGCAGCTGACCCGGATCTATCGCTTGGGTGACGCCCAGGTGATCGGCGTGATCGATCTGGACCTTTCCATTCAGCCCGGCGAACTAGTGGTGCTCAAGGGCAACAGCGGCTCCGGTAAGAGCACTCTGCTGGCCTTGATTGCCGGGCTCGATCAGCCCACCTCCGGGCGCCTGCGGGTGGCCGGCCGTGAAGTCGGTCGCCTCGATGCCGCCGAACTGACCCGCTATCGGCGGGAAGTGGTGGGCATGGTGTTTCAGACCTTCAATCTGCTGCCCACCCTGAGCGTTCTCGAAAACGTCTCGCTGCCGGCTCTGCTCGCCGGTAAAGCGGGACCCGCGGTGCGTGCCCGCGCTCTGGAATTGCTCGATTGGTTGCAGCTTTCCGC
>MNZR01000366.1:18695-18770 GCA_001873705.1 Syntrophobacteraceae bacterium CG2_30_61_12 | reverse complement strand
GGCACACGAGATTTTCGATGTGCTCCGGGGCGGCACCGTCGCCACCGTGACCTTTGCCGGCCAGGCCGACAGCGG
>MNZR01000366.1:11658-18686 GCA_001873705.1 Syntrophobacteraceae bacterium CG2_30_61_12 | reverse complement strand
CGGCGACCGCCATCATTTCCAGATCACCGGTCGAGTGGCCGGAGCGGCGATCCACGTTCCGGACGTCGACCTCGATCTCGAGGAGGTGGTGGGAGACGTGACGGTGCGCGACGGGATCCTCACCGGGACCGATCTCAAGGGTCGGATGGGCAAGTCCAGCGCCGATTCCGGACGTCTGGTGCTGGATCTCGCGGAAAAAACCGGCCCCTTCGTGCTCGACGTGCAACTGGACGCGGACCTGCCGAAGTTGCCGG
This sequence comes from Syntrophobacteraceae bacterium CG2_30_61_12, assembly GCA_001873705.1. Classification (GTDB taxonomy): domain Bacteria; phylum Desulfobacterota; class Syntrophobacteria; order Syntrophobacterales; family DSM-9756; genus CG2-30-61-12. The sequence goes on along the minus strand of MNZR01000366.1, from coordinate 18,432 downwards.
AGATCCTCGCCCGCCTGGTGAAAAACCCGACCTTTGTTAGAGAAATGGGCCTGATCAAACGCCTCGAAGGCCGGGCCAAGGGCCGGCTGCAGATCGGTGAGCGGCGCAACGCGATCGAGGTCCAGGTGACGGCCCGAGACCTCCGGGCGACCCTGAACACCGAACGCATTCCTCATCCCCTGCGGGTGGACGGCGGCATCTTTCGCTATGAAAAAAACCACATCACCCTGGAACATCTGCGCGCGACCGTCGGCGCCACGGCCGTGTCCGAACTGGCGGCCGAGATCAATTGGAACGGTTCGGTACAACTCAAATGCCGTCTGGGCCAGGCGCGGGTGGATCTTCCCGAAGTGTTTTCCTGGCTGGTTTCCTACCCCACCATTCAAGCCAAACTGAAAACATTCCGCGCCTTCCGCGGTCAGGCCGAGGTGTCCGCATTGGAACTGGAGGGGCCGGCCGAGCACCCGGACCGATGGCGCTTCCGGGTGGCCGGTGAAGTGCGGCAGTTCGCCATGGAAGCCGCGTTCCTGCCGGGGCCTTTGAGCACCGGTAAGGGGCGCTTCAGCGCCGATCCCGAGACCCTCTCCTTTGATGCGGACGAAGCGGCCTTGTTGGATACCGGTGGAGCGCTCTCCGGCCAGGTCAGCGGTTATCTCAAGGGGGTGAGCGCCCTGGAACTGCGCTTCGGCGGCACGCTCAAGCCTCAGGCCTATAAATGGACTGTCGGCCTGTTCAACAGCCCGGAACAGCTCACTCTACGGGCACCGTTCCTGGTATCCAAGAGTGTGCTGAGCTGGGAACCGGCCGGAAAAGTCGCCCTCACCGCGAGCCTGGCTTTTCCCAACGGGCCCAATGCGGACATCGTTCTGAGCGCTGCCGGCCGCACCTTGAAGATCGATCAACTGGTCCTCAACGATGCCAATTCTCAACTGAAGGCGAGTCTCAATCAGGGGCCGGAGGCTTTGGAAGTGCGTTTCAACGGCAAGCTCGGCGGCACCACCCTGGATCGGATTTTGGTCCGCAACGATTTTCTGAGCGGTTCGGTCCAGGGCGTTTTTTCCCTGAAGCTTCCCCATGGGAATTGGGCCGGATTTCATGCCGACGGCACCCTGGATGGCAGCGGCGTGAACAAGCCCTGGTCGCTGGCCTGGGAACGGCGCTGGCCGTTTACCCTGGAATCCATCGCGCTCAAGGCGGACGGGGATCAGGTCCGGATCACCTCGGCCGCTCTCGACTGGAACGGGGCGCCGATCGCGGTCACCGGGCTGATCCGATTCCTGGATCACTTGTTCACCTATGAACTGGACATCAAGGCCGGGGAATTGAGCTGGCAGCAACTGCGCGAACTGGTCCATGCCGACCAACCCACGGCCGGCACCGACCCCGAACGGGCTTCCCGACCCTCGAACGGGGCCGACAAACCGATCGTACGTGGCACCATTCAATTGCGCAGCGATCGATTCCTCTATCAGTCCCTGGTCTGGGAACCGTTTTCGGCGGCTTTGACGGTCCGAGGCGAGACGGTGGATTTCCGGATCACCGAAGCCCGGACCTGCGGCGTCGAGGTGGCCGGCAGCGGTACCCTGGCCGCGGACGATTTTGCCCTGGCGCTCAACGCCAAGACCCGGCAGCAGTTGTTGGACCCCACCCTGGCCTGCTTCTGGAACAAGCCGGACATGATCGACGGCCGCTACGATCTCGCCGCGGTCTTGCAGGCTTTCGGAAAGCCCGATCAATTCTGGCGGGGACTGAGCGGCAACCTGAATTTCACCGCTCAAAACGGGAGGATTTACCGCTTCACCCTGCTTTCCAAGATCTTTGCCGTGCTCAACCTGACCGAGATGCTCAAGGGCCGGATCCCGGACCTGCTGCACGAGGGTTTTGCCTACAACAGTTTCATCCTCAACGGTCCGATCCGTTCCGGTCAGCTCTATGTGGAACAGGGCTATCTGGACGGCGCGTCCATGGGGATCGCCTGGGAAGGCCAGTGCGATCTGGCGAACAAAACCGTCGACCTGGTGGTTCTGGTAGCGCCCTTCAAAACGGTCGATTCGATCCTGAAGAACATCCCACTGGTGAACAAATGGTTCCAGGGCACCCTGGTGTCCATCCCGATCAAAGTCACCGGTCCGATCGACAATCCGAATGTGGTGCCGCTGCCGCCGTCGGAGGTGGGAAAAGGCATTCTGGGCTTCGTCGAACGCACCCTGAAGCTGCCGCTGACCATCATTCAGCCGCTGCTGCCCTAGAGCTCGGAACGCCGACGTCGCTGCTGATCGGACGCCATTTTGTTCGCCTGATCGTGGTCGATCGTGGTATGCTTGTTGAGGCTAAAATCTTCATGCCAGGTGGGCTCTTACCTGGGAGCGCGGGCATCCTGCCCGCCTTTGCTGGTGAAAGGTCCCCTCCTCAAGCGGTAGACAAGGATTTGGTCATCCGAGTCAACCAATGCGAAACAGAGCCACCTCGATGGCGAGGCCGCCATGCGGGACCGACCAGGTTCGCAGAGGCCGACAGCCCAGTTGCGACAGCCACAGGCGTTCGGGAGTGAAAACCGCGGCGCGCCAGCCCCGGAATCGTTCGCGCAGGACCACCCCGAGTCGCTGGTAGAAGGTTTTGCCCTCACTCGCCAGGCGTTTACCATAGGGCGGATCGACCACGATCAAACCCGGGGTGAGGTCACGATCGACCGGCGTGAAATCGAAGAAATCGCCGGTGTGCCAGCGGATGTCAGGATCAACCCGAGCTTTCCGAGCGTTTTCCCGAGCCGTTGCGATCGCCCCGGGATCGCGTTCGACCGCGACGATCGGCACCGGGGATCGATTCAGCGCGGCTTCGGCGGCCTTGGTCTTGACGTGGCGAAAGGTGTCGGCAAAGGCGCACGGCCAGGATTCGAACAAGAACCGGCGATCCAGCCCGGGGGCTATGTTTCTGGCCAGACGAGCGGCTTCGATGGCCACCGTTCCGGAACCGCTCATGGCGTCCACCAGCGGGGTCGACCCGTTCCAGCCGGCCTTGAGCAGCACCGCGGCGGCCAGGGTTTCACGCATGGGGGCTCCGGTGTGGACCAGGCGGTAGCCGCGCCGGTGCAGATGAAAACCCGAGGTATCGATGCTCAACTGGCAACGGTTGCGCTGAATCCGGGCGATGATCAACTGGTTCGGTTCGGGCCCGGCATCGGCGCCGTAATCGGCGGCGGCGGCGGCGGCGGCATCACCCACGGCGACCGGATCCACCGCGGCAACGGCAGCGGCCACCGGAGGCGAACAATCGCGCGGCCGCGGCAGCCGGAATTGAGCCATGCGTTTGGAAATGCCGGCAACAAGCGCCTCCGCGGCCTGACCCTCATGACCGATCCGCGATTCGGCGAGATGCACCGCGAGCCGAATCGGGATCCGTGGGTCCAGCCAGAGTTCCCAGCGCTGTTTGGCACTCTGCTCGAACAGGTCTTCCACCGCGCCGGAGCGGAAATCGGGCCGCCGCCAGAGTACCCGACTGGCGGTTCGAAGCCACAGGTTGGCACGATAGGCGTCTTCCCATTTGCCGTCGAATTCGATGATGCCGTTGGCTTCGGCGGCGGGCGCCAGACCGAGGTCGGTCAGTTCCGCCCGGCACAGCGGCGCGAAGGCGGGCGGCACCACCACGGCGAAGCGCTGCACGCCGGCTTTGAGGTGGCGCCGCACCTGACGGTCAAAGCTCTTGCTGCGGTAGAACTCGTCCTGCTTTGCGGTTCTCATGCTGATTCCTCCGTGGCGCCGGGCCATGGCTCCAGGTTCCCCGCCCCGTCCTGATGCCGTGCTCAGTTTAGCCGTGCTCGGTTTACCCATTACCGGGGTCGGGCCGCAAGCCGCGCCGGCCGGCTTTCGGCCTCCCGCTTTCGGCGGAGCGGCACCCATACAACGCCGGGTTGAGGATTGCAAGGCCGCTTGACGAGCCCCGAGCGATCCACTAGATTCGCGCGGTTTCAATTGTGCCCGCGCTGGCTCCCGGCTGGTAGTGGCGCCGTAAGGCGTTGCGGCGCCGATGTCGCTACCGGCGCATGAGCGACACCCACGCCCTGACGGGCGCACTACAAACTACGCGGAAAACGCCCGGACGCGCGCACTACGAACTTTGCGGCCTGAGCGTCAAGGAACGAGTGAGTATGCATGCGACCAGCCGATTGATGGATGAAGACCCTGGCCTGTCGGCCCAAATTCGGCCGCGTCGGTGTGCCGAAATCTGGCGCCGACCCGCCGCCGACTGGTCGGCTCGCCTGCAAGAGACAATCGAGCGCCATCTGAATCATCCCGCTCCCACCGTTTTCTTCCGCGCCGACGATATCGGTGCCGGCGGACGCGCGTTCCAGGCTTTGAGCCTGGTCTTTCAGCACCATCGGGTGCCGCTGGCCCCGGCGGTGGTCCCGGCCTGGCTGAGCAGCGCCCGGATCAGCCAACTGCTGGCCGAAGCACCACCGGCGGAGGCCCTGTGGGGCTGGCATCAGCACGGCTGGCGTCACGTCAACTGGCAACGCAGCGGCAAGAAGTCGGAATTCGGTGGACACCGGGATTGCGAACAACAGAGGCAGGACATCCGGAAGGGCCGAAACAAGCTGCTGGAAGTCTTCGGCGATCAACTGGCGCCGGTGTTCACCCCGCCCTGGAATCGACTGTCCCCGGCCACTCTAAAGGTCCTCAACGAACTCGGCTTTGCCGCCGTTTCCCTGGCCGATCCCCTGGATGGCGCGCAGCGCTCCAACCGTGATCTGCGCAACCTGAGGGTGCAAATCGATCTGCACACCCGCAAGGGCCTGGATCCCGAAGCCGACTTCAGGGCGCTGCTGCGCGAACTGGATCAGCGCCTGAGCGGGCGGGAACCGGTGGGCATCATGCTGCATCATCAGCGGATGACTTTTTTTGCGTTCGAATTTCTGGACACCCTGCTGGACCTGCTGAAAAACCGCTTGGGGGCGAAGCTCCCCGGACTTGCCCAGATCCTCGCCGACCGCCCCCAATCCACTTGAGCCGCAGCGCTGGAACATTTTCCCATGGTTGATGACCGCCCCGCCCTGGTTTATGCCGATGCTTCCGGCAACATCATCGATGCCCCCGATCTGGAAATGGTCGGGGCCGCCGCCGGCCGCTGGACCCGGCTGCAAGCCGGTGACTGGATGCCGCTGCCGGAAGGGAGCGAACTGTTCCTGCTGCCGCAGCGCCGACCGGTGGGCTACAATCGGAAAAAACGGCGCTTTGAAACGCTCGCCTCCGATCCCTTCGCTCCCGAAAAACCGGTTCAGGCGGTGTCGGCCTTCGTGGCTCCCGCCCATACCCAGCTCTATTCGAGCGCCTACCGCGCCGCCGACCAGGCCCCGCTGCTGCCGTTGTTTGCCTACACCGCGGTGGGCTGGTGGCGGGATCGGTTGGTGGCGGCGGCGGTCCGGATCGATCCCGACGTCCGCCAGGACCTCGCCGGGTTCGATCTCGATCGGATCCGCGCCAATGCGCGCAAACGCATGGCCGCCGAAAAGGACAACCGGCTGATCCAGCACCTGGGGCGGTGCGCTCTGAGCTACGGCTGTCCGGCGGCGAAAAACCTGTTTCAGCACCGCTTCGAAGCGCCGCTGCCGACTTCCCCGATCTGCAATGCCCATTGCCTCGGCTGCATCAGCTTTCAGGACCGAATGGATCTCTGCGCCACCCAGGACCGCATCCGGTTTGTGCCGAGCGTTGCTGAAATCCTGGCGGTGGCGTTGCCCCATCTGCAAACGGCAGCCGCTGCCGTGGTGAGCTTCGGTCAGGGCTGCGAAGGCGAACCGCTGCTCCAGGCCCCCACCCTGATTGATGCGGTCGCGCGGATGCGCCGGGAAACCCCGCGCGGCACCATCAATCTCAACACCAACGGCAGCCTGCCCGAGCACGTGGCACAACTGCGCGACGCCGGGCTGGACAGCATTCGGGTCAGTCTCAATTCCTGCCAACCCGAGTATTATCAGGCTTACTACCGGCCGAAGGGCTACGGGTTCGAGCAGGTGACGGCGAGCCTCACCGCCATGAAGGATCGCGGCGGCTTCGCTTCCATCAATTACTTCGTGCTGCCCGGCGTGACCGATGACCCCGCCGAAGTGGAAGCGCTCTGGCGACTCCTTGACGCCACCCGGCTGGACCTGATTCAGCTCCGCAACTTCAATATCGACCCCTTGTGGTACCTGAACGCGGTGGGATTCCGGGCCACCGGGCGGCCGTTGGGGATGCGCCGCCTGATCGAACAACTCCGCCACCGCTACCCCCAACTACGGCTCGGCTATTTCAACCCCTGTCTTGACCCGGCAGCCATGGGTCATCCGGTCAGGGTGCGCGCCGCGCTCCCTGACCGCGCCTAAGAATCAGCGGCGGCGCGACCGTCAGCCTCCCGTCAGGTGGTGCCCGTTGGTTGCGACCTGACCCACAGCTGCTCGCGGGCTCTTTCCCGGGAGCGCGGGCATCCTGCCCGCACTCGCTTGACAAGGCGAACAATCGTAATACAATCCGTATTATCGATAATGTTTGGAAGGTGACACGAAGGAGCAGGACATGCCCGTCAGCGCGAGACTCGATGACGAGACCAAAGCCTTGTTGGAAAAGACGGCGAAGACCCTCCAAACCACCAAGACGCAAGTGCTGAAAAGGTCAATTCGAGAATTCCGCGACAAGGTTATCGAACAACACAGCCGCACACCCTACCAACTGATCAAGGACCTGATCGGCTCGGAAGCCAGCGGCAGAGGCGACCTGTCGGTGAGGGGCGAAGAAGTTCTCA
>MNZR01000366.1:11017-11611 GCA_001873705.1 Syntrophobacteraceae bacterium CG2_30_61_12 | reverse complement strand
TCGTGGCATTCTTCGATGCATCGGACCATTACCACGCCACCTGCCTTGAAATCCTTCGGGATCTCAAGGGGCCGCTGGTGACCGTCTGGCCGGTCGTGACGGAAGCGTTCTATCTGTTGAATTTTTCCTGGAAGGCTCAGGACAACCTTTGGGAATTCCTGGTTAGGGGTGGTCTTGAGATCACCGATCTGGGGCAGAGCGCGGTCGCGCGCTGCCGAGCCCTGATGAAGAAGTACCGAGACCTCCCCATGGACCTGGCCGATGCCGCTCTGGTCGCTGCCGCCGAAACCACCAAGCTCCGCTCGGTATTTACCCTGGACCACAAGGATTTCAGCATCTACCGACCGGCGCACGTGCGGCGGTTGGAACTGGTGCCTGCGCAGCTTGTCCTAGAGGCAAGCACGGGCTTTGTCCTTGACCGCCAAAGGCGGCCTTGCTATGGGCTCCGGGGTGTGCCGGCACGGGGTGAATCCTTTCAACAATGCTGTTGATTGAAGGTTTTCTCTCTCCCCAGGGAGAGGGAGATTGCAGATGCCGTGAGTTCAGCAGCGCCGTGCCCCGACCAGGGCGAAACGGCCGGCGATCGGTGTCCCA
>MNZR01000366.1:0-11007 GCA_001873705.1 Syntrophobacteraceae bacterium CG2_30_61_12 | reverse complement strand
CATTCGAGGAGCGGATCTTGTCGAAGCGGCGTGAAATTCTGTTGGGCAACGAAGCCATCGCCCGCGGCCTGGTCGAGACCGGCTGCACCATGACCACTTCTTATCCTGGCACTCCGGCGTCGGAAATCGTCGGGACCCTGGCCAAATGGAAACGCCAGGGCCGGATCGCCATGCATGTGGAATGGTCGATCAACGAAAAGGTTGCGTTCGAAGTCGCTCTGGCCAACAGCTATGCCGGCCGGCGGTCGGCGGTGAGCATGAAGCAGGTGGGCCTGAACGTGGCTTCGGACCCGCTGATGAGCGCCGCCTACACCGGGGTCGCCGGCGGTTTTCTGGTGGTGGTGGCGGACGATCCCGGCCCGCACAGTTCCCAAACCGAACAAGACAGCCGCTTCAGCGCCATGGGCGCGCTGCTGCCGGTGCTCGATCCGGCTGATCCCAGGGAAGCCCGCGACTGGATCCGGCCGGCCTTCGAACTTTCCGAACGCTACCAGGTGCCGGTCCTGCTGCGGCCCACCACCCGCGTCTGTCATGCCCGCCAGGACCTGGAAGTGGCCGATGGGGCCGAATCGGAATCGGCGGCTCAGTTCAAAAAGGACCCGGCCCGCTGGGCCGCCACCCCCAAGTTCCGCTTCCTGCTTCACCAGCAACTCAATGACAAAATCCGCCGGATCGCTCTCGATCCCTCCTTTCAGCCGACTCTCACCAACGCCGGAGCGCTCGCCGAGGCCGGTTCCGAACGCGCGCGAGGTGCCTGTGTGGTGGCCTCGGGCGTGGTCCATGCCCACGCCGTGGAACTCATGCAGGAACTCGGTCTCTGGGAGACGCTGCCGCTCTTTCGGGTGCGCCAGCCCTATCCCCTGTCCCCCACCTTCAGGGACCGCCTGCTTGCCGATTACGATCGGGTCCTGGTGCTGGAAGAAACCTATCCGGTGATCGAATGGCAACTCCAGGATCGGACCCGGGTTCAGGGCCGCACCACCGGCCTGGTGCCAAACGCCGGTGAATTGCTGCCGGAAGTGCTGGAAGACCTGCTGCGCACCTTTGCCGATCTGCCGGCCGCCGTGCGCCCGCAACCGCCGACCGCGCCCGGACGGCGCCCGACCTTGTGCGCCGGCTGTCCCCATCGGGCGGCCTTTCATGCCATCAAGAAGGTTTTCCGCAAGGGGATCTATCCAGGCGATATCGGCTGCTACACGCTGGGCCTCAACCTCGGCGCGGTGGACACGGTGCTGTGCATGGGCGCTTCCATCAGCCAGGCCACCGGCTTTTACTTCGCCCATCGGAAAGCGGCCGAAGCGGCCCCGCCCATCGCCGCCACCATCGGCGATTCGACCTTTTATCATGCCGGCATTCCGGCCCTGATCAACGCCGTGGTCCAGGGAGCGCGGTTTGTTTTGGTGGTTCTCGATAACGGCACCACCGCCATGACCGGGCACCAGCCGACCCCGGCCGGCGGGATCAGCCTCGACGGCCGCCCGGTTCCCAAGGTCCTGATCGAAGACCTGGTGCGGGCCTGCGGGGTGAAGCACCTGGCGGTGGGTGATCCCTACCGCTACCGGGAATTCACCGCCCTGCTGCACGCGGCCAAGGCCCACACCCAGGCGGACGATGGCGGTATCGCCGTGGTCATCGCGCGCCGTCCGTGCCTCATGGACCGCGCTCAGACTTCCGACTGGCAAGCGGTTCAGGTCCGGGTGGGCCCTGACTGCCAGGGCTGCGGCATTTGCACCAGTCAGTTCGAATGCCCGGCCCTGGAAGATCGGGGTAAGGACCAACCGATCCGAATCGATCCGGGGCTTTGCTCCGGTTGCGGCGTGTGCATCGAAATTTGCCCGCATCATGCCCTGGAAGTCCAATGAGGAGGACCATGTGAGCCAACAGTTGACCCAACAAGCGAGGCAGCAGATCGCGGTCAGCGGGATCGGCGGGCAGGGGGTTCTGTTCGTCACCAAACTGCTGGCGGAAACGGCCGTTCATCTGGGCTGGTCGGTACTGCTCTCCGAAACCCACGGCATGGCTCAGCGGGGCGGCAACGTGATCAGCCACCTCAAGGTCTGGGACCCGCGGGCCGCCGGGTCGACCGCACCAACCACATCGACCGCCGCCAACGGAAAGCCACCGGTCGGCTTCACCAGCCCGCTGATCCGCGCCGGCCAGGCTGACGTCCTGCTGGCGCTCCATCCGGAAGCGCTCACCACCCACGGCTTCTATCTGAACCCGAAGGGAACGGCGATCGTCAACGCGCCGACCGCCAACGGCCCGTACACCATCGATGCCGATCGCATCGCCGCCGAGATCGGCCATGCCATTGCCGCCAATCTGGTGCTGCTGGGATTCGCCGCCGGCGTCGGCGCCCTGTTCTGCACCGCCGAACCGTTGCGGGAGATCCTGGACGCACTCGGCGGACCGCGCCGGGACGTCAACCGCCAGGCCTTCCAGGCGGGACTGAGCCGCGCCGGGCGCTGAACCGTTGCCGCCGACCATGTCGCTGCATCTGCTTCCGCAATTTATCGTGTCCGGGGTCACCAACGGCAGCGTCTATGCGCTGATCGCGCTGGGGTTCTGCCTCATTCAAAACGCCACCGGTCTGGTGAATTTCGCCCAGGGCGATTTCGTGATGCTTGGGGCGATGATCGCCGTAAGCCTCTATCAGGCATGGGGCCTGGCCCTGCCCATTGCGTTCCCGCTGGCCGTGATCAGCGTGGCCATGATCGGCATGCTGCTGGAACGGGGACCGATCCGCTGGTCCAGAAACCGCGATGTGCTCACCCTGGTGATGGTCACGGTGGGGGCCTCGATCAGTCTGCGCGGCGCCGGCATGGTGATCTGGGGAAAAGGCGAACGCATGCTGCCGGCCTTCGGGGGCGACACGCCGATCCTGATCCAGGGCGCCGCGATCATGCCCCAGACCCTCTGGATCCTGGGCATTTCCTGCCTGGTGCTGAGCGCCCTGTTCATCTTCTACCGTTTCACCCTGGTGGGCAAAGCGATGCGGGCCGTGGCCGACAACCCCTACGGGGCCCGCCTGATCGGGATTTCGGAGCGGCGCATGGTGGCGCTGGCCTTCGCCATGAGCGGGGCGATGGGGGCTCTGGCCGGGATTCTGATCACCCCGCTCACCGGCATGAATTACAGCGCCGGCCTGATGCTGGGTCTGAAAGGCTTTGCCGGAGCTATTCTGGGAGGCTACGGCAGCACCCCCGGAGCAGTCCTGGGGGGGCTTCTTCTGGGAGTGCTGGAAGCCCTGGGAGCCGGCTTCATTTCTTCAGCCTACAAAGACGCCTTCGCTTTTCTGGTGCTGCTGGCGATCCTTTTCGTGAAACCGGCCGGTCTGTTCGGGGCCGAACCAGCGAAACGGTTGTGATGAACGCTCAGCGCCCGGATCCGCTCCCGCATCAAGGCCCCGCGCCCGGGCCGAGTCCCGGTGAGGCGCCGGCGCCGAACCCGCCGCCCCGCTTGCGCCCGCAGTCGCGGCACGCGCTGGCGGTGCTCGCTCTGATTCTGCTGGCGCTGCCCTACGCTCTGGGCAACGACTACCTGCTGCTGCTGTTCAACATCATCGCGCTCAACGCCCTGGTGGTGCTCGGGCTGAATCTGCTGATCGGCTGCGCCGGCCAGATTTCGCTGGGCCACGCGGCCTTCTACGGGCTCGGCGCCTACCTCGGCGCGATTGCCGGCAGCACCTGGGGCTGGCCGCTCCCGGCGGCTCTGCTGTTTGCCCTCATGCTAACCGGCTTGATCGGGTGGCTGCTGGCGGTGCCCACCCTGCGCCTGGAAGGTCACTATCTGGTGATGGCGACCCTGGGTTTCAACATCATTGTCACCATCGCCATTAATCAACTGGAACCGTTCACCGGCGGGCCATCGGGACTGGCCGGGATCGCCCCCCTGCAGGCGGGCGGCTTCCTCATCGATTCGGACCGGCGCTTTTACTTTTTCATCTGGGGCCTGTTTCTGGTCCTCTTCGCGGCCACGTTGAACCTGACAGATTCCCGCGTGGGCCGCGCACTCCAGGCCATCCACGACAATGAACTGGCGGCCGGCGCCATGGGTGTTGCCTGCCACCGCTACAAGGTCCGGGTGTTCGTTTTGAGCACCCTCTATGCCGCTCTCGCCGGTTTCTGCTATGCTCATTACGTATCCTTCATCAGTCCGAAAACGTTTGATATCTTCTACTCGGTGCAGGTGGTGACCATGGTGGTGATCGGCGGCATGGGCAATCTCTGGGGCGGCCTGGTGGGCGCGGCCCTGATCACCGCCCTGCCGGAACTGCTCCATCGGTTCGAAGACCTGCACGTGCTGATCTACGGCCTGATCCTCACCGGCGCCCTGGTGTTTGTGCCGCGGGGGCTGGTGCCGAGTGGTCTGGCCCTGCTCCGCCGACTGCGCGACGCGGCCGCCGCCACCCCCGCAACCGATGCCGCCGATGCGCCGGGGGTTGCCGCCGCCTGGGCGCCGCCGGCGATCGAACCGGCACCGGCCGCGGCTTTACCGGATTCATTGGGGTCACCTGGGACGGTGCTCGAACCGCTCCTGACTATTCACAATCTGTCCAAGCACTTCGGCGGCTTGCAGGCGATTCACCAGGTCAGCATGACGGTTGCCTCCGGAGAAATGGTGGCGCTGATCGGTCCCAACGGCGCCGGCAAAACCACCCTGCTCAATATCATTTCCGGCTTGATCGAACCTTCGGCCGGACGGCTTCGGTTTCGTGGGACCAGGCTCGAAGGACTGCGTCCGCACGCCATCGCGGCGCTCGGAATCGGCCGCACGTTTCAGGCGGTGCAGCATTTTCGCCACCTGAACGTGCTCGGCAACCTGCTGCTCGGTTATCACACCCGCGGTCGGGCCGGTTTCCTCGGCTGTGCCTGGCGTAGCCCCGCGGCCCGCCGGGAAGCCCGCCGGATCGCCGCTCAGGCCCGGGCCGAACTGCGCCGGGTGGGGCTGGAAGGCACCGCCGAGCACTCGGTCGATCAGTTGTCCCTGGTTCAGCAGAAGGTGCTGGAAATCGCCCGGACCCTGGCTCTGGAGCCGGCTCTGCTGCTGCTCGACGAACCGGTGGCCGGGCTCAATCCGCGGGAAAGCGAACAGCTGATGGAATGGATCGGCCAACTGCGAGCGGCGGGCCTGGGCATCGTTTTGGTGGAACACGACATGAACATGGTCATGCGCTACGCCGATCGGGTGGTGGTGCTTCAGCACGGCGCGAAGATCGCCGACGGTCCGCCGCGCCTGATCCAGCGGGACCCGAAGGTGATCGCCGCCTATCTGGGGACCGGCGCCCCCGGGGAGGTGCCGCTTGAACCCTGACGCCACCCTGCTGCGCGTGCTCAACGTATCGGCCCGTTACGGCTCGATTCCGGTGCTGCGGCGGGTGAGCTTCCACGTGCGGACGGGTGAGATCGTGGCCCTGATCGGTGCCAATGGAGCCGGGAAAAGCACGCTGCTCAAGGTGGTGAGCGGGATGCATCCGGCCACCGACGGGGAAGTTCTGTTTGCCGGGGAAGCAATCCAGGGCGGCGCTCCGGAACGGATCGTGCGCAAGGGGCTGGTGCAGGTCCCCGAAGCCCGGCAGCTGTTCCCCAGCCTCACGGTAATGGAAAACCTGGAACTGGGCGGCTACGTGCACGGCCGCCGCTACGTGCGGGAGCACACCGAACAATGGTTCGAGCTCTTCCCCGCTCTGGCGGCCCGGCGCCGGCAGCGGGCCGGGACCCTGAGCGGCGGCGAACAGCAGATGCTGTCCCTGGCCCGGGCGCTGATGGCCAAACCGAAGCTGCTGGTGCTGGACGAACCGTCGCTCGGACTGGCGCCCCTGATCGTGGCGGAAATTTACCGGAATCTTGCCGCCCTGCGGCAACAGGGGCTGACCATTCTGCTGGTGGAACAGAATGCGCTGGGCGCCCTCCAACTGGCCGATCGCGGCTATGCGCTGGAAGCCGGCCGGGTACTGCTGGCCGGGTCGGCGGCGGAACTGCTGCAACACGACGATATCCGCCGGGCCTATCTCGGTAAGGATTATCGCCACAAGTGGGAAAAGTGAACCGAACCGGAGCGCGTTGCTAGTGGCGTCGTCAGGCGTTGCGGTGCTGCCTATACCGGTTCAGCTTGAGAAATCACGTTTTGGATTCCCGCGGAGGCGCGGAGCGCGCAGGGAAGGGCCCTGAAATCAACCTCCGCGTCTCCGCGTCTCCGCGCGGAAATGAAGCTTTTGAACCTTCACAAGGTTATCAACACGATCGGGAAAAGTGAACCGAACCGGAGGGATCGCCATGGCGCCGAATCGTGACGGGGAGTCGCGGGATCAGGTCCGCCTGGGGCAGCTGGAACAACTGCAGATGCTGCTCAACCGGGCCTACCTGAACGTCGATTTTTATCGCCGGCGGATGGACCGCCTCGGCCTGCAGCCCGAAGACATCGCTACGTTCGAGGATTTCCGGCGGTTTCCCTTCACCACCAGCGGCGATCTGGCCGCCCATTATCCTTACGGTCTGTTCGCCGTGCCGCTGAAAAGCGTGGTCCGGCTGAAAATCACCCACTCGAGGGACGGCAGCCCGGTGGTGGTGGGCTTCACCCGCCGCGATATCCAGTTGTGGCAGAACCTGATGGCCCGCCTGTACACGCAACTCGGCGTGACCGACCGCGATATTGTTCAGGTGGCCTACAACTACAGTCTGTTCCCCGGGGCTTTCACCTTCAACCATGCGGCCGAACAGATCGGAGCCACCCTGGCGCCCTCGGCGATGACTTCCGCCACCCTGCAACTCAAGATCATGCAGGATTTTCGCTCCACCGTGCTGGCCACCACCCCGTCCTTTGCCGTCCATATTCTGAGCACCTTGAAAGCGGCGCGAAACGGTCGGATCGGCCAGGTGAAAAGCGATCTCCGACTGCTCCTGCTGGGCCCGGAACCGGTCCCGGATGAAACCCGAAAGCTGCTGCACGATGGGCTGCAAGCCGAAGTCCACGGTCTTTACGGGGTCAGTGAAATGATCGAACCGGGAATCGCCGGCGAATGCCGGGCGGGGTCCGGTTACCATCTGGCCGAGGAACATTTTCTCGCGGAAATCGTTCATCCCGTGAGCGGACAACCGGTTCCCGCCGGTCAGGAAGGCGAACTGGTGATCACCACCCTGGCGGCGGAAGCCTACCCGCTCATTCGCTACCGCACCGGGGATGTCACCGTGCTGCGCGAAACCCCCTGCGCCTGCGGTCGCGGCGGCGCGCGGCTGGGCGAAATCCTGCGGCGCACCGACGACCGCCTGTCGATCCGCGGCATTCCCTGCTACCCGGCCCAGATCGGCAACATCCTGCGCGGCCTCGACCCCTCCATCAGCGATTTCCGACTGCTGGTGCACCGCCGGTTCGGGCTCGGCGATCATCTGGATATTCTGGTGGCCCGCGCCGACGGCCGGCGTCTCGCCGCCGACAGCCGCGGCGCCGATCTCGATCAGATGCGCTCCACCCTGCGCCGGGTGCTGGGCTTCGGGGCGCGGCTTCAGATCGTTGCGGCCGCCGACCTGCCGGCGCCGGGCCTGATCGAAAAAACGGTGTTCCTGGACCCCTGATCCGACCCTTAGAACATCCGCCAAAACCCGAATGCCGCCAGCGCGTAGGTCAGGTTGCGACCAACGGGAGCTACCTGACAACACCGACTCCGAAAGCCCCGAATGCGTGTCAGGGAGCGCTGCGCGCACCCTGACCTACCCTGGCTATCGGCATCGGTATCGGCATCGAACCCGATTGCGATTCCGAACCCGATTGCGACCCCGATTCCGACTCCGACAGCAGCCGTAGGTCGGGTTGCGACCAGCGGGAGCTACCCGACGATTCGCCGACCTCCCCCTTCCCCAGACCTCCTCAGGACCGTCAGGGAGCACCGCGCGCACCCCGACCTACCCGGCTACCCGGCTTTGAACATCCGCCAAAACCTGATTGCCGCCAGGACGCGCTTGACTTTCTCGGCGTTGTGCAACAATCTCGTCAGCACGGTCCACCGGCTGGGTCGGACCGCGGATCTCGCCCCGTTCCGTTGATCACGTTGCGCCAGAAAAGGAGAAACCTCGATGACGAGGTCGTTCATGCCGGCCGCGGCCACCACCGAGCAACTGCAAGAGGTGCAGTTGCAAGGGGTGCGCTGGACGGTGGCTCACGCTTATGAGCATTGTGATTTCTACCGAAGCAAATTCGATGCCGTCGGGGTCGGTCCGGCCGATCTTCGGAGCCTCGACGATCTGCGCAGATTCCCCTGCACCACCGCCGATGACCTGCAATCGGGCTATCCGTTTCCGCTGCGGTCGGTGCCTAATGATCGCATCGTGCGGGTCCACGCTTCCTCCGGCACCACCGGCAAACGCAAGGTCCTCTGCTATACCCAAAAAGACCTGGACGACTGGGCGGACATGTTTGCCCGCTGTTACGAAATGGCCGGTCTCAGCCGTGAGGACCGGGTGCAGATCGCGGTCGGCTACGGGCTGTGGACCGCCGGGGTCGGTTTTCAACTGGGCTGTGAACGCTTCGGGGCGATGGCGGTGCCGGTCGGCCCGGGCAACACCGAAATGCACTGCCAGTTGTTGGTGGACCTGCAAAGCACGGTGTTTTGCTCGACCGCTTCCATGGCGCTCTTGATGGCCGAAGAAATCGAACGGCGCGGGATTCAGGATCAGATCGCGCTAAAGAAAATCATCTTCGGCGCCGAACGCCACAGCCGCCGCATGCGCGAGCGGGTGCGGCAGCTCACCGGGGCCGAAGAACTCTACGACATCCCCGGTCTCACCGAACTCTACGGCCCCGGCACCGGGCTCGAATGCAGCGCGCACCAGGGGATTCACTACTGGGCCGATTACTACCTGCTGGAAATCCTCGATCCGGAAACCCTGGAACCGGTGCCGCCCGGAGATCTGGGGGAAATGGTGGTGACCACGCTGCGCAAGGAAGCCGCGCCGCTCGTTCGCTACCGCACCCGCGACCTGACCCGGCTCATCGACGGACCCTGCCCGTGCGGCAATCCCCTGCCCAGGCATGCGCATATCCTGGGCCGCTCCGACGACATGTTCATCTTCCGGGCGGTGAACATCTATCCCGGACAGATCGATCATGTGCTGTCCGGCATCCCCGGGATCGGCAGCGAATACCAGGTGCACTTGGCGCATCGGGACGACGGCCGGGACACCATGACCCTTAAGGTGGAACGGGCCCAGGGAGGGTCACCCCAGGGCGATGCCGAATTGCTGGAACAGGTCGGGCAGGAAGTCCGCCGCCGGATCATGGTCCGGGTCGCGGTGGAAATCGTCGATTACGGCAGCCTGCCGCGCACCGAACGGAAAAGCCGGCGGGTCTTCGATCATCGGCAGCTGGAAGCCTGACCGGCCGCGGCGGCCGGATCCGGTTGCCGCGGCCGGCGGCGTCCGGGCGGTAGCACCCGCCGGCAGCCGCATCGGATCAAACCGAGTGCAGGCGGATCATAGCGAGTGTTTCGCACAACCCCAAGCTTCAAGGAGGAAACAGGATGAAATCGAGTTCAGTCAAACGCTTCAGCCTGGTGTCCGTGGTCGCCGTTGCCCTGGTCGCGTTCGGTCTCACGGCCGTCGGCACGGCTGCGGACCCGATCAAGATCGGGGCCTTTTTCGACCTGTCGGGACCGGCCGCGTCAATTGGGACCCCGACCAAACTGGTGGCTCAGATGGTGGTCGATAAGATCAACAAGGACGGAGGCATCAACGGTCGGCCCCTGGAACTGGTGTTCGGCGATACCGGCGGCGATCCCACCAAAGCCCTGATGGTGGCCAAGCGCCTTGTGGAACAAGACAAGGTCAGCGCCATCATCGGCCCGACCCGGACCGGCACCGGGATGGCGGCCAAGGCCTTTCTGGAAAAAGCCGAGATCCCCACGGTGATGACCGTGGGCGGGGACCCGGTGGTGATGGG
The DNA here is from genome assembly GCA_001873705.1 of Syntrophobacteraceae bacterium CG2_30_61_12. GTDB lineage: Bacteria > Desulfobacterota > Syntrophobacteria > Syntrophobacterales > DSM-9756 > CG2-30-61-12. The sequence goes on along the minus strand of MNZR01000366.1, from coordinate 1,077 downwards.
CGGTAAATTCGGCCCCTACCGCTGGACCTTCAAGACCCCCCAGCGGACCGCCGATGCGGTCCGGGTGATCTATGCCTATCTGAAGGCTCATGGCACCACCAAGATCGCCCTGTTCACGGCGACCGACGGGTTCGGCAAATTCGGGCTCGATTGGCTCAAGCAGCTGGCACCGGAATACGGGATAGAAATCGTCGCCAGTGAATCGTTTGCCGAAACCGACACCGACATGACCGCGCAGCTTGCCAAGATCAAGGAAGCCCAGGCCCAGGCCCTGGTGTGCTGGACCATCGGACCGGCGGGAGCGCGGGTGGCGAAAAACGTCAAGCAGCTGGCCATGACCATGCCCCTGATTCAGTGCCACGGGCTGCCGGACCCGACCTACATCGACCTGGCCGGCAGCGCCTCGGAAGGCAATCTGATGCCGTCCACCAAGCTCATGGTGGCCGACCAGCTTCCGGACAGCGATCCGCAGAAGGCCGTGATTCAAGACTTCACTCATCTTTATAAGGATGTCTACCACTTCGATAAGCAGTATCCGATCAACACCCATTCCGGCTATGCCTGGGATGCCCTCTATCTGCTGGCCAACGCCATGCGCCAGGCGGGCACGGAACCGGAAGCGGTGCGCGGCGCCCTGGAAAACATCAAGGGCTATGTGGGCATCAGCGGGATTTACAACCTCACCGCGGAAGATCACAACGGCCTCGGCCCCGACAGCCTGGTCATGGTCATGATCAAAGACGGCAAGTGGGTGTTGGCCAAATAGACCCGGTCGGCAGCGCGCGCGGGATTGAGCGCGGCACCGACAGCGGCGGCGGGCAGCCGGCCGGGAAGCCCGCCGCCGGCTGCCCGGCCATTGGTTATCGACTCAGTAGACCAGTTGGCTTGAGGGGACTCTTTAGATGAAAATTGGACCCCTGGTCAATCGTTCGAAATGATTGGGCGCCACCAAATGAAGTACGGAATTCGTGGGTCGGGTTGCGACCAGCGGGAGCTACCCGACGATTCGGCAACGAACCTAATCCGCGCCCCCTTCATCAAATCGTCAGGGAGTGCCGCGCACACCCTGACCTACTT
>MNZR01000242.1 GCA_001873705.1 Syntrophobacteraceae bacterium CG2_30_61_12 | reverse complement strand
CCCCTTGACGGCACGCCGGCCGGGTTTCCGGCCGGCCGCCGCTCAAGGGGATTTTTTCAGCCCTGGTGGCCGCTTGCCCCCCGGCTGGAAGAGCCACGGAGCAAGGAGCGTTTCAACGTGCTCGAAACCTTTCTGCAGAATTTCTTGAACGCCCTGCAATGGGGCAGTTTCTACGCCCTGATCGCCCTGGGCTACACCCTGGTCTATGGGGTGCTGCTGCTGATCAACTTCGCCCACGGCGATATCTTCATGGTCGGTGCCTACATCGGATTTTTTATCGCCACCTTCCTGCTCGGCGGCTACGCCCTGCAACTTCCGTTCGCGCTCGCCCCCGGCGTCGTGTTCGTGGTGACGCTGATCCTCACCATGGTGCTCACCGCCATGGTCGGAGTGAGCCTGGAACGGGTCGCCTACCGGCCGCTCCGGCGCAAGGGCGCCGGCCGCCTGTACGTGGTGATCACGGCGCTGATGTGCGGGCTGCTGCTGGAAAACGGCAACCTGGCCCTGCTCGGAGCCAGTCGCCGGAGCTTTCCGGAACTGATCGAAAAGACCGTCTACAAGTTCGGTGGGGTCACCTTCACCAATGTTAAGGTGCTGGTGATCATCACCACCATCCTGGTCTTCGTGCTGCTCGAGACGATCGTGCGCAGAACCAAACTGGGCATGGCCATGCGCGCCATTTCCTACGACCGCATGGCGGTGCCGCTGATGGGCATTCCCGCCGACACGGTGATCGTGTTCACCTTTATCCTCGGGTCCTCGATGGCGGCCCTGGCCGGGGTCCTGTTCGCGGTCGCCTACCCGGTGCTGGAACCTTACATGGGCGTTCTGATCGGCTGGAAAGCCTTCATCGCCGCGGTGATCGGCGGCATCGGGGAAATCCGCGGGGCATTCGCCGGAGGCTTCCTGCTGGGCTTCGTGGAAATTTTCGTGGCCGCGGTGTTCCCTTCGACCCTGCGCGACCTGATCGGCTTCAGCGTGCTCCTGGTGTTCCTCAGCTTCAAACCCACGGGCATCTTCGGCGTCGCCAAGACCACCAAGATCTAACCCCCCGGAACCGCATCATGCAGCGATACAACGGCTTCATCCTTTTCGCTCTCGGCAGCTTGATCGTGCTCGGCTTGTCTCACGGCAACCTGATCAACGCCTACATTCAGATCACCATCATGTTCATCGGCATCAACATCATCCTCTCCAGTTCGCTCAATATCATCAACGGCTACATGGGCGAATTTTCCTGCGGCCATGCCGGGTTCATGGCGGTGGGAGCGTATGTCACCTCGGTGCTCAACATGTGGCTGTTCGCTTCCGACCGAGTCTTCGGCCCGCCCCTGCTGCCGCCGGCGAGCGCGGTGCTGCTGTTTCCGGTCACGCTGCTGGCCGGCGGCATAGCCGCCGCCCTGGCCGGGCTGCTGGTGGCGGTGCCGTCGTTTCGAACCCGCGGCGACTACCTGGCGATCATCACCCTGGCGGTGAACTACATCGTCAAGAGCTCGATCGAAAACATCCAGGTGATCGGCGGCGCCCGGGGCTTCATGGGGATGCGCAAGGTGGTGCAATCGATGAGCGAGGTGCTCGATGTCCCCTGGGTCATGATCTGGGTGCTGATCGCCACCGGCCTTTCCGTCTGGCTCATCTACCGGTTCGTCAATTCCACTTATGGCAAGGGTATCGTGGCCATCCGCGACGACGAGATCGCGGCGGAGATCATGAGCGTCAATACCCAGCGGATGAAGATGGTGGCGTTCATGCTCTCATCCGGACTGGCCGGGATCGCCGGCGGTCTGTTCGCCAATATCCTCGGCTACATCAACCCGGGCAGCTTCACCATCATGAAATCAACCGAGGTCATGGTCATGGTCTACCTGGGCGGCATGGGTTCACTGAGCGGTTCCGTGTTGAGCGCGGTCGGCTTCACCGTGCTGATGGAGGTGCTGCGCCCCTTGCAACTGTTCAAATGGGTGGTGATTCCGCTGCTCTTGATCGTGCTGATGCTGTTTCGCCCCGAGGGCATCCTGGGCAATCGCGAACTGAGCGATGTCTTCCCGCGACTGAAGCGCTGGTTCGGCACCGAACAGGGAGGAAAATAGGCCGATGGCACTGCTGGAAATCAAGAACCTCTGCCATTACTTCGGTGGGCTGCGGGCGCTTCATCAGTTCGATCTGAAACTGGAGGGCGGGGAACTGCTGGGCTTGATCGGCCCCAACGGCGCCGGCAAGACCACCGTGTTCAATCTGCTGTGCGGGTTCTACCGCCCCAGCGAAGGGGAAATCCTGTTTCGGGGCGAGCGCCTCACCGGCCTGCGCCCGCATGCCGTGACCGCCCGCGGCATCGCCCGCACCTTCCAAAACATCCGCCTGTGGAACGAATTGAGCGTATTCGACAACCTCTGCATTTCCCAGCACCACAACCTGGGTTATGGCTTGCTGGACAGCCTGCTGCGCACCGGCAGGTTCCGAACCAACGAACGCCGGGTGCGGAAACAGGCCGAGGAAATGCTGGATCTGCTGGGGCTCAGCCACGTCGCCCGCGAACTGCCGAAAAACCTCCCTTACGGCCTCCAGCGGCGAGTGGAAATCGGCCGCGCGCTCACCATCCGGCCGCAACTGCTCCTGCTCGACGAACCGGCCGCGGGCATCAACCCCAACGAAGTGGACCAGTTGATCGAGCTGATCCGGTGGATCCGCGATCAGTTCAAACTGACCGTGTGGCTGATCGAGCATCAGATGCGGGTGGTGATGGCGGTCTGCGAAACGCTCAAGGTGCTCGATTTCGGTGAAACCATCGCGGCCGGCACCCCGGCTGAAATCCGGAGCAATAAACGGGTCATTCAGGCCTATCTCGGCGATCAGGAACCGGCTTATGCTTGAGGTCAGTAATCTGCATGTGCGTTACGGCAACATCCAGGCGCTGCACGGCATTTCCTTTCAGGTGAAATCGGGGGAAATGGTGGCGCTACTGGGCGCCAACGGCGCCGGCAAGACCACCACGCTGATGAGCATCATGCGCCTGCCGCCGCCCGAGGGGCCGGTGGTTGCGGAGGGCGCCATCCGCTACCGGGACCGCGATCTGCTGCCGGTGCCGGCGCACGCGGTGGTCGCCGAACACGGGATCGGCCTGGTGCCCGAGGGCCGCCACATCTTCGGCAACCTGACCGTCAATGAAAATTTGAAACTGGCCACCTACGCCCGGCGCGACCCGGCGCAGATCGCTTCCGATTACGATCGGGTGTTCAGCCTGTTTCCGCGCCTGGCCGAACGCCGCCATCAACGCAGCGACACCCTGAGCGGCGGCGAACAACAGATGCTGGCCATGGGCCGGGCCTTCATGAGCGGGGTCCAGTTCATTTTGCTGGACGAACCTTCCATGGGCCTGTCGCCGCTGCTGATGCAGGAACTGTTCCGGGTGCTCAAGCAACTGAACGAAGCCGGCACCACCATCCTGGTGGTGGAACAAAACGCCCACCTGGCCCTGAAATACTCGCATCGGGCCTATGTGCTGGAAGCGGGTCGGATCGTGATCCAGGGGGATTCGGCCGAACTGGCGCAAAACCCCGAGGTGCGCAAGGCCTACCTGGGCTGAACCGCGCGCCGAATCAGGTCGGGCCTCGGTCGGGAGGTCTTGATCTTCGCTCACCGGAATTTTGAGCGCCCGTCGCCTTATCCTAAATATGTCATTTCGAGCGATAGCGAGAAATCTCGCTCCTCGGCGCGCGACGCACCTCGAATCGTCGAGATTTCTCTTTTCACTACCCTCCGTTCGAAATGACAAAAAGGTATTCTCCAATAGGACATTAGGCGATCCCCGTGGCTTCCTCGGCAGCGGCTGCCAGGCATGCTCCCCTTGCGGTTGCCGTTAACGGATCTTCGGTCAGCACCACTTCGGAGATGGGAAGCGCAAACCGAAACTCCTTGAAGATCTTTCGGAAGCGATCGAGAAAACCCGCCGGCATTACCGTTCCGCCTCCAAGAACCAGTGGTAATGGCTGATGAATCTTCGGCAGATTGGTGGTGCCTTCGATCGCCTGCTGCAATCGTTGGAGGACACCGCGGATGAGATGATCGTGGAATATTTGGAGGGCATGTTCCACTCGGTTCGCGGGCCCACGCCCTAGATCCAGCTCGGTTTCCTTGATGATCCTCACTTCCGATACCGACATTTCGGTTACTTCCGAGGCGGACCGATCGATGAAGTCGCCGCCCTTGCCATAGCTGAAGGTCAATACCGGTACCGAGAAATAAGACAGGCACCCGTTGCACATACCGGCACCGAGACTGATTCCGATGCCGTTGAATTGGTTATCGGCCAAGGCGGCCAGAACGGTGGCATGGCCTTCATTGACCAGACGGACTCGATAGCCCAGGCTCATGAACATGTCTTGAAGCACGGCTTGGTGATGCAGCAAGCGAGCTTCCTGTTCGGGCGCAACGGCGGGCACCGAGAGACACAAGGTTTCGCCCAATTTTTCCGGCCGGCTCACCAGCATCTCACTGATTTTTCGCACCACCCATTGAGCCTTCGACTCGGTCGGGTTGAGGAGTCCATCACGCATCGGCCGATGCAATTCGGCATCCATGACCAGTGCGAATTTGCCGGCTTCGTCGCCGATGATGATGAGCGTGCCGTCATCCTGAAAATAGCTGATGCGATTGTGTTCCAGAAGGTCTTCGGTGAACTTGCGATAAGGAAGTTCGAAGAAGGCGTTCAGTTGCCCCTGGGTGGAAAAACCACCGTCCGCCTGGCGACAGGCCACAATGTGACAGCTGCCCACGTCGAATCCCAGGGGTTTGCCGGACCGTTGCGGTTCCGCGGTTGCGCCTTGTGGTGTTGCCGCGCTACCGATATCGAATTGTTCAGGACCCAGTTGGTTATCAGTCATCAGTTCCTCCTCGTCGCTTTTCCTGCCATCCCATTTTGCCCTATTCGCGAATCTTGATCGCCGGGGGATCCCGCAATCTCAAAGCAGTGTTGCATCCGTTCTTGCCTCGAACCAAGCCAGCCTTTCCATGACCTCGATCTTGCCCTGGGCGAGCACCTTGCGTTCCAGGTCCAGTTCATTGGATCGGCGTTCCAGCGCGAGATATCGATCCTGACATTGCTGCAATGCAACCTGAAAGTCCTTCTCCACCTCGGCTGCCTGCTTTCGCTCGATTTCGATCTGTTGGTGCAATCTCAGGATTTCCGATTCTTTCATCTTCAGCTCGATCTCCAGGATCTCCAATCGATCCGGCGCCATTACCGCTTTCAGGGAGTGGTCCTGTTCGCGGCTCGCGAGGTCGCGGGAGCGATCGGGACGAGGTTTCGACCGTTCGGAGCGTTCCTGTTCGATTTTCGCAATGTGCCGGTCTTTTTGGGTCAGGGCCTGGGCCAGTCGATCCCGATCGGCAGCCAGGTCCTGCTTGAATTCCTCAAGCTGCTTGATGGTCTCGTCCATCTCCGCGAGGCGACTCTGTGCGGCATCGAGGCGTTCTTGCAGGGATCGATGGCGATTCTCCCACTCCTCCCGTTCCCGGGTCAGGTTGTCGAGGGTTTCCTGAAGCAATGCCTTAGTCAGTTGGATTTCTTCCTGATCCTCAACGGTGCTTTCCTCGGAAGCCGCGAGATGTTTTTCAGCCGAGTCGGTTTCCGGGATGGGTTCGGATAGGCAATCGACCGTCTTCATGTCCTGCTGCAGCGCATCGAACGTCAATTCGGGAAGCGCCAGGCCGTTTTCCGCTGAAAGGCTCGGACTCATATCCAGGTTGAAATCGAGCTCGGTTGGAAAATAGCCGTTGATTACCCGCTTCAGTTCCGCCCTCTCCACGGGTTCGCGGAGCAGATAGTGTACCGTTCCATTGGCCAGTGCATCCTCTTCTTCCGCCCGCATTGGGTTGGAAATGAGCAGTATCCGCACCACATCCGGACACTCCGATGCAAGCCGGCTGAACCATTCCAGGGTTGGAATACCGGTCAGGTCCCTGCTGGCAATGACGAGATCGATCGGATTTCCCTTCAGGAACTCGTTTGCCCGATCTGGGCCCTTGGTCACGTACACGTCGTAATCCTGAACCAAGATTTCGCCCACCGCTCGAGCTTTGTTGGTATCAGGGTGGACCACTAGGATGGGTGGTTTTTTCGCCATCGTTTCCGGCTCCCTAGCAAACTGGTGGATGGTAAGGGAAGTGAGAATCCCTTAACCTGCTGAATTCATTGCGGGCAGTTGCCACGCTCCGCCCGCCCAGACCTTCCCCGGCATGGGTCCGGTGCATGTTGTAAACCATCATTGGCAAATGAACAACCAGTTCGTTAGTAGTGGTCCTCCTGATCACGCCAATCGTGCCCGAGACAAACCATGGGTGAACCGCAAACATGCAAGGAAAGCCAAGATCAGCGCCGGACGAGTCTTGCCGAACGAATTTTCCGTGTCGTTGCACGCGCCCCCCAAACTTGTCGGATTGATGCCGAAAGATCCCTGGATATTCGAGATGGAAACCGGGTCTTCCGGATGAGATCCTAGGTGGCCGCCGCTAACCTGGTTCAGCCTTCCGTCCAACCTCCAGGGAACGAGAGACTGATTGTCGATTGACCCTGAGGAAACCGATCTGGTATCTTATACTCGACGCGACCGTGAATTGCGCTTTTGTGGCAGGGTTTTCTTAACCATGCCGCTTTTGTGAAAGAGGTTTTCTCGACCGGATCAACAGGATTGATGATTATCCATTTCATCGTGTTGATCCGGTCAAAAAGCTCGGGTTGTTACCGTGCGCGGTATGAAATCCCATGAGTTGGTTCCAAGCCGACCGATGTTCAATGGCGTAGATGTTCAATGCTGTAACGGATAGTTAATATGTACGCTTCGACCAAATCAAACGCCGCCGACGCACAGGGGCTTTCCGGCCTATTCGACGATGGCGAACGCAAGGCCTTGTTTCGAAAATACCTTTTCTTCCTGGGTTGGTTGGAAGCCCTCATCTTCGTTATGTGTTGGTTTTATCAGTTGGGAACCGACGGTTATGACCGATTTGGACCGATCGAGGTCCCGTTTCCATGGAAGGCCTACTTTCTGGTGGCTTTTCTGGCGCCGGTGGCGATCACCTTCCTGATTGGAGTGGTGATCGTCGGCTTCAATCGCTATCTGGGAAAAACCGATGGGGCGACGCAGTCGGTTGCTCATTCTGGAGCGCCCTCGAATGGCGATGGAGCCAGGACCGACGTTGCGGCCGCGGCCGGTAGGGTTGACAAGGTGGTGGGCCTGGCGCGTTGGCTGGAAAAGCTTCCGTACCTGGCGCTGCTGCTTTTATTGGGCGCGGCTATCGGCATCATCTATCACCTGGATGTGGTGATGGGCTTTATCGGTGCGGTCGGCGAAAAGACGATCAAGGCAATCACGATCGGCGCCGCCGCGCTGCTGGCCGTGCTGGCGCTGCTGGCGTTCATTCTGCTGTTGTTCAACTACAAACTGCGCAAGCAGGCCATGGATTATCGCTACCGGACCCAGGTGGCGGAACGGTTCGGGCTGGTCATTCTGGACGACAATACGGTGCTCAACCACGCGGGGCAACTGCTCATCCGGGGCAGGAAATGGAAAGATTCAGTGCCGCTGCTCACCGCGGAAGCCGGTACCCCGAAGCCGGCGGCACCGCAACCGGTCGAACCCGAAGCCAAGTCGGTCGTGATCAATCCCGAATGAAGTCCCCGGCCGAATTTCCGGAACGTGTTCTTCAAACCATTTCCCGATACCACATGATTTGCCCCGGCGACCGAGTACTGGTGGCTGTTTCCGGGGGCCCCGATTCGATCGCCCTGCTCCATGTGCTGCGTGCGCTGGCCGCTGAACTGCGGCTTTCAGGGCTCGGCGTTGCCCACTTCAATCATCACCTGCGTGACGCTGCTTCCGATGAAGACGCCGGGTTCGTCGTCGATTTGTGTCGGGATCTTGGCCTGGACTGTCGAACGGGCGGCGAGGATGTGGCGGCTTATCAAAAGGGTACCGGCCTTTCCCTGGAAATGGCCGCGCGCCAATGCCGCCGCCGGTTTCTCTTGAATGCCGCAAGCGCGGCGCAAGCACAAAAAATCGCCCTCGGCCACAATGCCAACGATCAGGCCGAGGAAGTCTTGCTGCGCCTGATCCGCGGCACAGCTCCCGGGGGCTTGAGCGGGATGCGGCCGACCACGGCCGAAGGTCTGATCCGGCCGCTGCTTGGCCTGGAGCGGAGCGAAATCCTACAATACCTGACGGATAACGGTTTTCCTTATCGCACCGATATCAGCAACCTGGAACCTTGCTGCGACCGCAATCGCCTGCGCCTGCGGGTGCTGCCCCGGTTGCGCGAGCACTTCAACCCGAAGCTGGTTCAAACCCTGTGCCGTCACGCCGATCTCGCCCGAGAAGAAGAAGCCTGGTGGGACCAAGCGCTTGACCCGCTCTGGCGGCGCCTAGTGATCTCGGAACAGACGGGCCGCATCGTGCTCCAACGCCGGCTTCTGGTCTCTGCTCCGGAGGTGGTCGGCCGCCGCTTGCTGAAGCGGGCCTTGATCCGGCTGAGCGGCTCGTTTTATGGCTTGCAGCGGGTGCATCTCGATCTGCTGCTGCGCTTGGCGGTATCCAAACGCAGTACGGGGTGCATCCATCTGCCCGGGAACATCCGGGGACGCAACGAATACGATTGTTTCTCTGTTTCTGTCGAAGCGGTAGCGGAACATCCCCTTGTCCTTCGAATCGATGCTCCGGGGACTTTTCAAGTGGCAGGACTCACCTTAAAGGTTTCGTCAAGCAGCGGAAATGGGGCATCGGGATTCATTCCGGATCGAGGCGATCCATTTACCGCTTGGATGGATGAAGCCTGTCTGCGTTGGCCGCTCACCGTGCGCACCTGGGAACCCGGTGACCGATTCCAGCCCCTCGGCATGCGCGGCCGCACCAAAAAACTCCAAGATCTCTTCACCGACCTCAAGGTGCCGCCAAGCCTGCGCGGACGCCTGCCGATCCTGTGCGATGTGGAAAAGATCTGCTGGGTGGTAGGCTACCGCATGGATGAGCGGGTGAGGATCCGTAATGAGACTGTAAGAATCTTGCAGATATCCGTGGGTTGACCCTAGTTCTACTTGGTCACTTTACGGCTCGGCAAGGACATGCGTCCACCAACCGGCGGATTTTGGCAGGAATTTGTTGGCCATCAACAAGGTGCCTTGGCCTCTCGGGCGTCGGATCAGTTGTTGCCCCGAGCGAAGTGAAAGCAGTTGGTCCATTGTTCCAGTCGGGGGATACTGCTCTGCCCAAAAGCTGCTCGCTTACCACAACCAGCGGCATCGGAAATTAAAGCCATGACGAAAGCATTTGTCTACCATTGTTACGCTCAAGCGGGTGGCCTTGTTCGTAGTGCGTCCCGTCAGGGCGTCTTTGTTCGTAGTGCGTCCCGTCAGGGCGTCTTTGTTCGTAGTGCGTCCCGTCAGCACACCTTTCGCTAGTTTCGACTGCCCTCCGAGGATTTTCCGGTGAAGCGGGATGTAGCCCATAGATTCTACTGGA
>MNZR01000164.1 GCA_001873705.1 Syntrophobacteraceae bacterium CG2_30_61_12 | reverse complement strand
AGCAGCGGAACCAACCGCGCGGACCGTTTCGACGGGCAGACTCGCCCATGCTCCGGCCCGGACCAGCAAATGCCGTTGCGATGAAAAGAAAGCCCGGTTTTCATCATGGATTCCCCTCGATGCCCGGTTCAGCCCAACCCATGGTGAGGTCGGCGAGCTGTTTTCGATGAGCGGCAGGGCCCGGCGCGGCGGCTGAGAGCTGCCGTCCGCTCCTTCTCCACCCACACCTTGCCGGAACCAGCCTCAAGGTCCCGCTTACCACCACGCTTCTCCGCCACCCGGCCTTCGTTTATACTCCATTTGCCGAGGTTTTTGAAACCTCAACCAGGGTAAAGGTGGAAGCGCTGGATGAAGCAAGGATTTATACCGGTTAGGGGTAAAAAGTTATATTTCGTGTGCGCTCTTTCCCTGGAGCGCGGGCATCTTGCCCGCTTTTGAAAATCAAGCACCTGATCCTAAACCAGTATGGCCGGCACATGAAGGTCCTTCCGATCGCCGGCGAATCCGCTCGGAGCCGTCAAGCGGTTCCGAGCGACCGGACCCTCTCCGGCGAAAGCTCTTGACGAATGATAATCGCCTGTTATTAACTCGGACCGTGAACGAAATGGCTGCTGCCTCCGGCATGCGCCCGCGCCCTTCGGCCCATGGATCGCGAAATGTATAGGTCCCGGAGCGCCCTTCAGCGGTTGCCGGCGATCGCCGCGCGGGCGTTTTCCCGGGTGCGTTGGAGAATAATATGCCGATCCGATCTCGATTGGTGCTGCTCATCACCACCTTGCTGGTCATCCTGGCGACCTTCAGCCCGGGCGCCCTCGGCCCGCTGGGCAGCGCTCCGGCCAGGGCCCAGAGCCCGGAGCCGGAGGCGCCGCCGGCGCCGCAACCGGGCGTCGAACCGGAAGCGAAGCGGGCGCAGCCGGAAGACAAGCCCAAGCAGTTGACCCTTTCCCTGGCCACCATGTGCGAAGGGGTGGACGGGTTGAGTCCGGTCAACCGGGCGGTGGCTTTTTCGGTCGGCATGGGCAAGGTCAACTGCTTCACCGTGTTCAATCCGGTGCCCGAGCCGACCCAGATTTATCATCGCTGGTATCATCGGGGCGAATTGAGCACCCAGATTCGCCTGCGGGTGAACACGCCGCGCTGGGCCACCTACAGTCTGATCCAACTGCGCGAAACCGATAAAGGCCCCTGGCGGGTGGAAATCACCGACAGCAACAACAAGGTGCTCGGCGTGCTGCGCTTCAGCATAACGGATTGATGATCCATGTCCGGATTATGGGCTCACCTCAGTTCCATCCGCTGGCAGGATGTGGTCGATGTCCTGATCAACAGCTACATCCTGTTCCGGCTTTACGTCTTGTTTCGAAACACCAACGCGTTCCGAATACTGGTGGGGATCGCGTCGCTGTGGATCGTCCAGGAAATGGCCGCTTCCATCGGTCTGATCCTCACCAGTTGGGCGCTCCAGGGCATCACCGCGGCGGCGGCGGTGATCATCGTGGTGGTGTTTCGCAACGAAATCCGCAGCGCGCTCCAGGTTCGCAACCTGCGGACCTTCCTCTGGGGAGCTCCGGCGCCCGAGAAAGCAACCCCATTGGAAGTGATCGCCGAAGCCGTCCACCAGATGGGCCGTAAGCGCATCGGCGCCCTGTTGGTGTTTCCCGGCAAGGAAGATCTGCGCGAACTGGTGCATGGCGGCCTGCGCTGGGACGGGGCGGTCAGCCAGGAGATGATCATCAGCATTTTCTGGCCGCAGAACCCGGTCCATGACGGCGCCATTCTGATCCGGGGTGATCGCATCGTCGAGGTGGGCGTGCTGCTGCCCCTGTCGCAGCGCAAGGACCTCCCCACCTACTACGGCACCCGCCATCGGGCCGCGGCCGGTCTGGCGGAGCGCTCCGATGCGCTGGTGGTGGTGGTGAGCGAAGAGCGCGGCCGGATCACCGTGGCCAAGGACCAATGGATCAAACCGATCACCCAGACCGATGAGTTGATCAATCTCCTGCGCCGCCAGTTCGATGCGGCGGAACCGGTGGAGGCAACTGAAAAACACCGCGAAAATGGCCGGTTGATCACCGCCGCCGTGCTGTCCTTCCTGATCATGACCGGGGTCTGGTTCGGTTTCACTCGGAGCCGCAACACCCTTATCGCGTTCGATTCACCGATCGAATTCGTCAGCCGCCCGGCCAACTTCGAAATCATCAAGACCTCGGTCAATCAGGTCCATTTGCAATTGAACGGCTCCGCCGCGCTGATCAAATCGCTGCGCCCGGAACAGGTATCGGTCCAGGTGGATCTCAGCCGATCGGCTACCGGGATCAACAAGTTGCCCATCACTCAGTCGCAGATCCGGTTGCCGCCCGGGGTGTTCCTAAGCAAGGTGGACCCGGAGCTAGTGGAGATCACCCTGGATGCGCCGGAAACCCGGGAACTGCCGGTCCAGGTGGACTGGACCGGACATCTGGAGGATGGTTTGCTGCTCTCCGAGATCGCGGTGAAGCCTGAATATGTGAAGCTCCTCGGCGGCCGCACCACCCTTGACGGCATCGACACCATCTACACCGTCCCGGTCAAGTTGGATGGCCTCAAGGCTTCCGCCACCATCGAAGCGCCGCTGCTGATCACCCCGGCTTCCCTGAAACTGGTGGAGGGCTCGCCTGAGCGGGCAACGATCCGCGCCACCATTATCAAGCGCGAAGTCAAGGACAAGAACCCACAGTGAGGTGGAGGGCCGGTGCTTGGGGATTGACGCCGCAAGCCTGAACAAACGCCGCGAACAGGCCCTGTGGATGGCGTATCTCGGCTGGCTGATGACCCTGGCCGTGATGGTGGTGCTGCGCGCCCTCGGCTACTCCGATATCAGCCGCGGTCAGCTCGTCGTTTTCCTCGCCCTGGCCACCATCTCCCACGCCCTCTCCCTGACCGTGGCTCGCCTCGGCTGGGACCGCTGGTGCCGCTTCGACCCCCATTTCGTGCTCACCCCCAACTGGCTGCTGTTCGCCCCGATCGCGGCTTACGGCTACTACGCCCTGGGCAGTGCCCGCGACATCATGCTGGTGGGCTGGCTGATGGGCCTGTTTTTTCTCGCCGGCTATGTGCGCTTTCTCGGCATTGCCCTGACCGCCATCTGGTACATGATCTGCTACCTGGTGATCCTCATCTGGAGTCAATACCGTGGCGCATCGGAAGTGGATCTGCTGCGGGAACTGATCCGCTGCCTGGTGCTGCTCACCGTCTGCGGTTTTTTCGCCATTCTGCTGGATCGTTTCGCCGCCCAGCGCGAGCACCTCACCCACTCGATCCAGGCATTGCGGGAAAAGGACCAGCAGATCACCCGATTGAATCGGCAACTGGCCAAATTCATCCCGGCACCCCTGGTGGAAAAGCTGGCCGGCGACGAACTGGGTTCCATTCTCAACCATCAGCGGCGCAAGATCACCATCTTCTTTTCCGACATCACCGCCTTCAGCACCATCACCGACGCCCTGGAACCGGAAGAACTGGCCGGCCTCCTGAACGATTATTTCGCCGAAATGATCGCCATCGTGGCGAGCTTCGGCGGCACCCTGGACAAACTCATGGGCGACGGCATGATGGTGTTGTTCGGCGCGCCATCCGCGGCGGAGCCGGCCGACGGCGCCTGGCGTTGCCTGCAAATGGCGCTGACCATGCAGGAGCGTCTGCGGGGATTGAACGATCAACTGTGGACCCGCGGCATTCCCTACCGCCTGCGGGTGCGCATGGGGATCAATACGGGGCTTGCCATTGTCGGCAGTTACGGTTCCGACACGTGGATGAACTACACCGCCGTCGGCAGCCAGGTGAACATCGCCGCTCGCCTGCAGCAGCTGGCGGAACCCGGCCAAATCCTGATCAGCCATTCCACCTTCGCCATCCTCGACGACCGCCTGGAAGCCGAACAACTGGGCGAAGTCCAGCTCAAGGGCCCCCATTACCCGGTGCGCGTGTACCGGCTGATCGGACTCGCCCGGGAGTGGCAGCCCCCCACGATCAAGGCCTGCGGCCCCGGCTACCGGGTATCGATCGAGCCGCGCCTGCTCAGCCGCGAAGACCGGGAACGGCTCCACCGGCTGCTGGGTGAACTGACCTCCGCCGCAACCGGCGTCGATGAGTCCTAAAGCAAAAAGCTGCTTATAACGAATTCGTGGGGCACATTTCATTAGGCGAGAGTCGCCTCGGTGCCGCGGAATTCCTTCACGCCGCAGGCGTGATTTCGATCCGTTGTAGGTAGGTCAGGGTGTGCGGAGCACTCCCTGACAATCCCCGTGGGAGCGTGGATTGGAAACGTTGCCGAAGCGTCGGGTAGCTCCCGCTGCTCGCAACCCGACCTACCAGCTGGCTACCAGCAGGCTACGGGACCTTCTGGTCTCTGCATCTTTGGGCGGCTACGGGCAGGGTCCCCCAAATCCGTTATAAGGAGAATTTTTCCCTGGGGGTTAACAGGAATGCCCGCACATCCTTGTCTCGGGCGATGTCTTCGTTGTTGATCAGAGCGGCGGCGCGCGCGAAACGCTGTTCCAGGTATTTCTCGTCCTCGTGCCGTTGCGCCTGCATGAACTGAACAAACTGCTGAACCGAGTCCCTAGGGTGGATCCGGCAGACCGGTCAGCAGACCGGGGACCATCGCGCTCGCTTCGGCGGTCGCTGCCGCCGCCAGGCTCCCGGAAGTCTGGTCGGCAGCGGCCGGAACGGCGAGAGCCGCGCGGAAGAAGCAAAAAAGAACCAGCAAGGCGCCCCCGAGGACCCCATGCCATGGGTGCCGACACCTTGTGCTTGGCCGATGTCTCATAACGAACTCCTTTATTTCAAAGCCCCATTCGATCCCTTCGTGCTCTTCGTGTCCTTCGTGGAGGGAAGCTTGTGATCGGCACCAACGGCCGTGGTGGAATTTGCTTGAACCGGCGCAAACGATGATCAAGCCCGTCGGGGCTCGCCTATCGATCCGGATCAGATCCCGAACGTACAGCCCTATAGCACGGCCGCATGGGAATGGGAAGAATCCCCCCGGTCGCTGTCCGGTTGTTCCGGTGATTCGCGGGGGCGGTGACCGGGGGGACTCGACCGGGGCAATACCGGCGCGGGACGATTGGGTTTGACAGGGTTCGGGCAATCAGCTAAGGGATCGCTGAATTGGTAAGGGATCTAATGACATCGACGATACCGCCAGGAGGAACTTAGTGGCTTTGACTCTCATCGACGGCAATGAAGCGATCGCCTGGGGAGCGCTTGCCGCCGGTTGCCGTTTCTTCGCCGGGTATCCCATCACTCCGGCCACCACCATCTACAACGCCATGCTACGGCTGTTGCCCCCAAGCGGCGGCGTGTGCCTGCAAGGGGAAGACGAAATCGCCTCGATCGGCTTCTGCCTGGGAGCGTCCATGGCCGGGTTCAAGGTCATGACCGCCACCTCGGGACCCGGGATCAGCCTTTACAGCGAACAGATTTCGTTTGCCATCGGCAGTGAAATCCCCATCGTGATCGTTGATGTGCAGCGCCTGGGACCGTCCACCGGATCGGCCACCAAGGGCGCCGACGGCGACATCCAGTTCCTGCGCTGGGGCAACAGCGGCGGGCTGCCGGTAATCGTGCTGGCGCCGGTGGACGCCAGGGACTGCTTCGAACTCACCATGGCCGCCTTCAATCTGGCTGAAGCCTATCGCTGTCCGGTGTTTCTGGCATCCAATAAGGAACTGTCGATGACCCGGGAAACCCTCGATTGGGCGGCCCTGGTTCGCCCCCGGGTATTGGACCGGCGGCCGCCGGCGACCACCGGGCCGGACCGACCGTATCTTCCCTTCGAACCGGAAGGCGATTCCCTGGTGCCGCCGTTTCTCCCGATCGGCGCCGGCCGACCGGTGCGCCAGACTTCTTCCACCCACGGCGCGGACGGCTTCATCACCACCGACCCGAAGCGCATCGCGGCCAACCAGGAACGGTTGCGGCGCAAGCTGGAGTCGGCGGTGGCCGAGTTCAGCTACTATTCCGAACTGCCGGCGGTCGCGGCCGACACCCTGGTGATCAGCTACGGGGTCAGCGCTCGCGCGGCCCGAGCGGCGGTGCTCCAAGAGCAGCGCGCGGGCCGGGCGGTGGCCCTGCTGGTGCTGAAAACCCTGTGGCCGGTGCCGGAACAGCTGATCCGTGAGCGTGCCCGCGGCTGCCGCCGGGTGCTGGTGGTGGAAATGAATCTGGGTCAATATGTCAGGGAAATCCAGCGGCTGCTACCGGACCGCGAGATTACGCTGATCGGTCGGATGGACGGGGAACTCATTCGCCCCGCTCAAATCCGGGAGGGGATCGCCCATGACTAGCCTGCTCAATCCCAACCGGCCGCCGGCCTTCTGCCCCGGCTGCGCCCACGAGCGGGTGGTGGCGACCCTCGACCGGGCGCTCACCGAACTGGGACTGACCGCAACCGAAGTGGTGCTGGTTTCCGATATCGGCTGTTCCGGCCTGTTCGACACCTTTTTCCAGACCCACGCGCTGCACGGCCTCCATGGGCGAGCGCTCACCTACGCTACCGGCCTCAAGCTGGCCCGCCCGGAACTCACCGTGATCGTCACCATGGGCGACGGCGGTCTCGGTATCGGCGGCGCGCATGTGCTCAGCACCTGCCGGCGCAATATCGATCTGACCCTGCTGGTGTTGAACAATTTCAACTACGGCATGACCGGCGGTCAGTGTTCTGCCACCACCCCGCGGGAAGCTCAGGTCGAATCCGGGTTTCTCAACCGGCTCGAAGCCCCGCTCGATATCTGCCGGGTCGCGGCCGCCGCCGGTGCTGGTTTCGCCGCCCGGGTGTCCGGCTATGATCCGTTACTCAGCGAACGCATGCAGCAGGCGATCCGCCACGACGGCTTTGCGCTGGTCGATATCTGGGGGATCTGTCCGGGCCGCTACGGCAAGCGCAATCCGATTTCACCCGGTTCCATCAATGCGGCGATGGACCGGCTGCCGGACCTCACCGACACCTTGGCGGCCAATGCCCGCGACGAATACGGCCGCGCCTATCGGGAGGAAGCGGCGAAGCTCGTGGCGCCCGCGCCGCCGGCGCTGATCGAGGCGCGTTTTCCGCCACCGCAAGGCGGCCGCCGGGAAATCTTGCTGCTCGGCAGCGCCGGTCAGAGGATCATCACCGCCGGTGAAATCCTTTGCCTGGCGGCGGCCACCGCAGGTCTGCACGCCACTCAGAAAAACGATTACCCGATCACCGTGATGCGCGGCCATTCGGTGAGCGAGGTGGTCTGTTCCGACCGGCCGATCGATTACACGGGAATCGAGCGCCCCAACCTGGTGGTCGCCCTGGCTCAGGAAGGCGTGGCCCGGAAAGCCGGGATCTTCCGCGAGTTGGGGCCGGATACGGTGATTCTCAAGGCCCGCGACGTGAGTCTGCCGGACACTTCCGGCACCATCCTGGAACTGGATTTCAAGGCGCTCGGGATCCGTTCCCAAGACCGCGCTCTGGCCGCTCTGGGCGAACTCGCCGACCGCCGGCTGGTGCTCACCCGCGATATGCTCGGGGCGGCGCTCCAACTGCGCTTCAGCGGCCGGCTGTTGGACGCCGCGCTGAAGCAACTGGAAGCGGGCGGCAACAGCCCGGCGGTGGTCGGCTGAGCCGGATGCCGGTAGGCGCGGTCCGGAGCCGGTTTCGGAAACAGCGCGGGAAGTGACGGAGAGGTAGCGGCATGATTTTGGAACTGAATGAACAGCAGCGAATGGTTCAGGAGCAGGCCCGGCGGTTTGCGGAACGGGAAATTCGGCCGACGGTGGAAGCCGATGAACGGGATCACGTGTTTCGCCCGGAGCGGGTGCGCCGGATGGGCGAACTGGGTTTCTTCGGCTGCGCGCTGCCCGAGGAATACAGCGGCAACGGCATGGGTTTCATGGAATCGGTGCTGATCGCCGAACAGATCGCCCGGGTATCGCCGTCCTGGCGGCTGCCGTTCAACATGCAGAACCTGGGCCCGGCGCTGACCGTCAACCGGTTCGGGTCTGAAGATCAAAAGCGGCGCACCATTCCGGATTGGATCGCGGGCGAAAAGCTGGGCTTTTTCGCCATCACCGAACCCAACTCGGGTTCCGATGTGGCGAGCATGAAGACCAGCGCCGTCGATGCCGGTGACCACTGGCTCTTGAACGGCCAGAAGATGTGGATCAGCAACGCCTCGGTGGGCGACACCGGGCTGGTCTACGCGGTCACCGATCGGGGTCAAAAATACCATGGCCTCACCTGCTTCATCGTGAATCTAAAGGAAACCGAAGGCATCGGCACCCGCGCCATTGAAACCAAGCTCGGCCTGCACTGCGCTCCCACCGGGGAAATCGTCTTCGATGGGGCAAAAGTGCCGAAAGATGCCGTGCTGGGGGAAGTCGGCCAGGGTTTTGCCATCTGCATGTGGATGCTCAACAACACCCGGCTCGGCTGTGCCGCCGGCGCGCTCGGGGTGGCGGGCGCGTGCCTGGAATTGGCGATCGGCTACGCCAATGAACGCACCCAATTCGGTCAGCCGATTTCCAAGTTTCAGATGATTCAGGCCCAGATCGCCGAACTGGTGGCGGAACACGATGCCGCCCAGTTGCTGGTCTATCGGGCCGCCTATCTGAAGGACCAGGGCAAGCCCAACCAGATGCAAACCTCAACGGCCAAGTTGTTTGCGTCCGAAGCGGCGGTGCATGCCGCCAACGAAGCCATGAAAATTTTCGGCTCCTACGGGTTTTCCAGCGAATACCCGATCGAACGCTTCTATCGCGACGCCAAATCGCTGCAGGTGGTGGAAGGCACTTCCAATATCCAAAAGCTGATCATCGCCGGAATCGCCTGCGGGCATCAAGCGAACCGTTGAATCGGCGGCCGCCGAACAGGAGAGAAACCATGGAGTTTACGCAGATTCTGCTGGAGCAGCGGGGCGCCGTCCGCATCCTTACCCTGAATCGGCCGGACAGCCGCAATCCGATCACCGACCCGATCATGATCGAAGAGATCCTGACCGCGCTCGGCCGGGTCCAGGCCGATCCCGCCACCCGGGTATTGATCGTGACCGGCGCCGGCAGCGCCTTTTCCGCCGGTGGCAACGTCAAGGACATGCAGCGCCGGGAAGGCATGTTCGCGGGCGATCCGGACCAGATCCGCAACAATTACCGTTCCGGAATCCAGCGCATTCCCCTGGCCATGCAGCGCCTGGACACCCCCACCATCGCCGCTGTGAACGGCGCGGCCATCGGCGCCGGCTGTGATCTCGCATGCATGTGCGATATCCGCATCGCCGGCGAAAAGGCCCGCTTCGGGGAAACCTTCGTCGCGGTGGGGCTCATTCCCGGCGACGGCGGGGCCTTTTTTCTGCCGCGGATCGTGGGTTTCGCCAAGGCCCTCGAACTGACGTTTACGGCCCGGGTGATCGATGCCGAAGAAGCGCTGCGAATCGGCCTGGTTAATGAAGTGACGGCGCAGGATCGGCTGCTGGAGCGGAGCCTCGAGGTGGCGGCGAGCATCGCCCGCCATCCGGCGCGGGTCCTGCGACTGGCCAAGCGCCTCCTGTATCAGGTCCAGGGGAAAAACCTGGAAGACACCCTGGAGCTTTCCGCCGCCTACCAGGCCCTCTGCCATCACAGTCCGGAACA
>MNZR01000038.1 GCA_001873705.1 Syntrophobacteraceae bacterium CG2_30_61_12 | reverse complement strand
AGAGCTTCGCCGATTTCCGGGGGGTGCCGCCCCGATCCGGGATCTGCCACCAGGTCAATCTGGAGCATCTGGGCCGTGGGGTGATCACCGAAACCCAGGACGGGCGCCGCATCGCCTACCCCGACACCCTGGTGGGACTCGATTCCCACACCACCATGATCGATGCGCTCGGGATCATGGGCTGGGGGGTCGGGGGCATCGAAGCGGAAGCGGTGATGCTCGGCCAACCGTATTACTTTTCCATTCCGGAAGTGATCGGGGTGCGCCTGGGCGGCCGGCTGCGACCGGGGGTGACCGCCACCGACCTGGTTCTCACCGTGACCGAACGGTTGCGGGCCTATGGAGTGGTGGAAAAATTCGTCGAATTCATCGGCCCGGGGGTCAAGACCCTGAGCGTTCCGGACCGCGCCACCATTGCCAACATGACCCCGGAATTCGGCGCGACCCTGGGCTTTTTCCCGGTCGATGAACACACCATCACCTACTTCACCCTCACCGGCCGCCAGTCTCAGGCCGCCCTGGTGGAAGCCTACTCGCGCGCCAACCATCTTTTCTACACCGGCTCCGAACAGCCTCAGTATACCGATGTGCTGGAATTCGATCTGGCCAAGGTCGAACCCTGCGTGGCCGGTCCGGCCCGACCCCAGGACCGGACTCCGCTGAGCCGGCTCAAGCCGCGATTCGCCGAAATCCTGGGCTGTAGCTATGAGGGCGATGTGGGACCAGCCCCGATCGCCCGGCTTGAGGAAGAATCCGGTCCCGGCGGCGGGCGGCCGCGCCGCTGCACCCCGGTTTCCACCGTCGCCTGCGGGATCGATCTCCACGGTACTCCGATCAGGCTGCGCAACGGCAGCGTGGTGATCGCCGCCATCACTTCCTGCACCAACACGAGCAACCCCTCGGTCCTGTTGGGGGCCGGCCTGCTGGCGAGGAAAGCGGTGGAGCGCGGCCTCAGGGTGCCACCGTTTGTGAAGACCAGCCTGGCACCGGGTTCCAAGGTGGTGATCCGCTACCTGGAAGACGCCGGCCTCATGCCCTACCTCCAGGCACTCGGCTTTCACCTGGCCGGGTTCGGCTGCACCACCTGCATCGGCAACAGTGGCCCCCTCGACCCGGTGATCGCCCAGGCAATCACCGATCACGATCTCAACGTGGCGGCGGTGCTTTCGGGCAACCGCAATTTCGAGGCGCGCATCCATCAGAAGGTTAAATCCAACTTCCTGGCCTCCCCGATGCTGGTGGTGGCCTTCGCCCTGGCCGGCCAGGTGGACCTTGATTTCACCCAAGAACCGGTGGGCATCGATCCCAACGGCGAACCGGTGTACCTGGATGAAATCTGGCCGGGTGACGAAGAAATCGCTCGGTTGGTGCGCGACCACGTGCGCAGTGAATGGTTCCAGTCCGAGTACGGGCGGATTTTTGAGGGCGATGCCTTGTGGCGGGACCTGCCGGCGGTGAAGAGCATCACTTACGCCTGGGACCCTGCATCCACCTATATCAAACGGCCGCCCTATTTCGACGGGTTCCAGATGGAGCCGAAAGCGGCCACCGATATCGTGGGCGCCCGGGCCTTACTGGTCCTCGGCGACAGCGTCACCACCGACCACATTTCACCGGCCGGCGCCATCGCCGAAACCTATCCTGCCGGCCGCTATCTCTCGGCCCGGGGAGTACCGACCGAACAGTTCAATTCCTACGGCGCCCGGCGCGGCAACCACGAAGTGATGATGCGCGGCACCTTCGCCAACATTCGCATCAAGAACCGGCTGGTGGCGGGGAAAGAAGGGAGCTTCACGCTCACCTTTCCGGACCGCCGTGAGTGCACCGTCCATGAAGCGGCCCTGGCTTACCGGGAGCAGGGCACCCCGCTGGTGGTCCTGGGCGGGCGCGAATACGGCAGCGGCTCATCCCGCGACTGGGCCGCTAAAGGCCCCATGCTGCTGGGGGTGCGGGCGGTACTGGCGCAGTCGTTTGAACGCATTCACCGCAGCAATCTGGTGGGCATGGGGGTTTTACCCCTTGTGTTCGAGGGCGGCGAAAGTTATACGGAACTGGGCCTGGACGGCTCGGAACGCTTCACTATCCGCGGCATCGCGGAACTCCAGCCGCGCGGCAAGCTGGTGGTGGAAGCGGAAAAGAGCGACGGCACGAACCTAAAATTCACCGTGACCGCGCGCCTCGATACCGAAATCGACCTGGCCTACTTCCACCACGGCGGCATTCTGCCCTATGTGCTGCGGCAGCTTATCCGCCGCTAACGGCGCGGCAAAAGGACCGAAAGCGATGGCCAAGGCGAAGCTGGAATCCCATCACATCGAACGCGAATGGTGCAAGGGTTGCGGTATCTGCGTGGCCTTTTGCCCAAAGCAGGTGCTGGAACTGGACCGGCATGAAAAAGCCGTGGCCAAACGGCTGGACGACTGCATCTGCTGCAAACTGTGCGAAATGCGCTGTCCGGACCTGGCGATCCAGGTCACCTGCCGGAAGGGTTCCGAATGAGCGAACAAGTCAGATTCGTCCAAGGCAACGAAGCCTGCGTCGAAGCGGCGCTCTATGCCGGGCTCGGTTTCTTCGCCGGTTATCCGATCACGCCCTCGACGGAAATCGCCGAACTGTTGGCGCTCAAGCTGCCGCAACGCGGCGGCAAGTTCATCCAGATGGAGGATGAAATCTCCTCCATGTGCGCCATCATCGGCGCATCGCTGGCCGGCGGCAAGGCCATGACGGCCACTTCCGGGCCCGGTTTTTCACTGATGCAGGAAGCCCTGGGCTACGCCATCATGACCGAAATCCCCTGCGTCATCGTCAATGTGCAGCGCGGCGGGCCGTCCACCGGGCTGCCCACTCACGTGGCCCAGGGCGATGTCAATCAGACCCGCTGGGGCGTGCACGGCGACCATTCGATCATCGTCCTCACCGCTTCCAGCGCACAGGACGTGTTCGCGATGACGGTGGAAGCCTTCAATCTGGCGGAAACCTACCGGACCCCGGTGATTCTCCTGTTCGATGAGGTCGTGGCACACACCCGGGAGCGCCTGCTGGTGCCGGAACCGGGCGTGCTTCCCCTGGTCGAACGACTGACCACCTCGGTGCCGGAAAACGTCAATTATCACCCCTACCTGCCGCGTGAAGACGGGCGCCTGCCGATGTCGGACTTCGGCGGCATCCACCGCTACAACGTGACCGGTCTGTTCCACGACATGTGGGGGTTCCCGACCGAAGACCCGAAGACCGTGCATGAACTGCTGCGCCACCTGGTGGACAAGATCGAAAATCGCACTCACATCATTGCCCATTACCAGACTTACCATGTGGAAGACGCCGAGTTCCTGATCATTTCCTACGGCTGTTCCGCCCGCAGCGCCCGCCAGCTAGTGGAAGACCGGCGCTTGCGGGGGGACCGCATCGGCCTGCTCGAACTCCAGACCCTGTGGCCGTTCCCGGCTCATATCGTGCAACAATTGTCGGCCGGGAAAAAAGCCGTGATCGTGGCGGAAATGAACACCGGCCAGGTCACCGCCTCGGTCAAGGCGGCGGCGGACGATCCCGATCGGGTGTTTCTCGCCAATCGCCTCGACGGCCAATTCATCACCCATTACGATATCCGCAACGTGCTCCGTCTGGTGCAGGGAAAGGGGGTGTGAACCATGGCCGTTAGAGACTATCTGCGCGAGCGTTTTTTCCCCCACATCTGGTGCCCCGGTTGCGGCCACGGCGTGGTTTTGAACAGCCTGCTGCGCACCGTGGAAGAACTCGGGTTCACTAAAAATCAAATCGCCGTGGTGTCCGGAATCGGCTGTTCGTCGCGGATTTCCGGCTACGTGGACTTCCACACCCTGCACACCCTGCACGGCCGCGCTCTCGCTTTCGCCACCGGTCTCAAGCTGCAAAAACCCGACCTGCGAGTGATTGTCCCCATGGGCGACGGCGATGCCCTGGCCATCGGCGGCA
The DNA here is from genome assembly GCA_001873705.1 of Syntrophobacteraceae bacterium CG2_30_61_12. GTDB lineage: Bacteria > Desulfobacterota > Syntrophobacteria > Syntrophobacterales > DSM-9756 > CG2-30-61-12. Next base: position 6,333 of record MNZR01000038.1, on the reverse strand, counting down.
ATCACTTTCTGCACGCCGCCCGGCGCAACATCGACCTGACCGCGATTGTGATGAACAACCGCACCTACGGCATGACCGGCGGCCAGTATTCGCCTCTGTCCGGAGTCGGCACCGCCGCCACCACCGCTCCTTACGGCAATATCGATCCCGGCTTCGATACCGTGCGTCTGGCCGCGGCCGCCGGGGCCACCTTCGTGGCCCGCACCACCACCTACCATGTGCAACAACTGGTGAAGATCCTCGGCGAGGCCATTCAACACCAGGGCTTTTCCGTGGTCGAGGTGCTGAGCCAGTGCCCCACCTACTTCGGCCGCAAGAACAAGGCCGGGAGCGCGGTCGATATGATGCGTCAGTTCAAGGACCAGACCACGCCGGTGGGTTCCGAAGCGAAGCAAGGCAATCCGGCCCTGATCGAACGCGGGGTGTTTGTCCGCGAACAGCGCCCGGAATACTGCGCGGCCTACGATGAAGTCGTTCGGCGGGCGCAAGGAGGACGTTGATTCCATGGAACGATGCCGCATCGTCTTCTCCGGCTCGGGCGGCCAGGGCGTTATCACCGCCGCCGTTATTCTGGCGGAAGCCGCCGTGCTCCAGGAACATCTCAATGCCGTTCAGTCGCAGTCCTACGGCCCGGAAGCCCGCGGCGGGGCGACCCGCTCCGATGTGATCCTGTCGGCGGACGAGATTTTCTTTCCCAAGGTCTTGCAGCCGAACGTGCTGATTTGCCTGACCCAGAGTGCTTACAACAAATACCATTCGATTCTGCGCCCGGGCGGGGTCATGCTCACCGATCCGCATTTCGTGGAAACCCACCGCGGACTCGATGCCCAACGCTGTGAAATCCCCATGTACCAGGCGGTGCTGGACCAGATCGGCAAGCCGGTGGTGTTCAACATCTGCGTGCTCGGGGCACTGCTCGGGATCCGTCCGCTGGTGGCCCCGGATTCCATCCTCCGGGTGCTGGAAACCCGACTTCCCGGTGATTTTCTGGATCTCAACCGGAAAGCCCTGGAATTGGGCTACCGGCTGGGAACCGACTGCGCCGTCTAAACCCGCGGCCGCCTGCGGTGTTGCGACACCAGGGCAGGAGTGCCGCGTTGAAGGAAACCATTTGAACAGACGCTATCCGAAGCGGTCCCGCGGGCCGTCGCCGGAACCTCCAGCGAACCCCCGCCGAGCCGAACGAGCTGACCCCGAAACGCCGTTCGCACTGCGCATTCATCCCCAGGTGCGGCAAGTCCTGGCCAAGATCCGGGTGCCGGAACCCACCCCGTTCGTCCCTGATCCATTCCAGACCCAGGCCATTGATGCGCTGGCCGCCACCGATGTGCTGGTGACCGCGCCCACCGGAGCCGGCAAGACCTACATTGCGGTCGAGGCCATTCAACGGGTGTTCGGGGGAGGCGGTAGAAGTTGGTACGCTTCACCGCTCAAGGCCCTCTCCAATGCCAAGTTCGAAGAATTCGCCGAGCGCTTCGGAGCGGACAACATCGGGATCCTCACCGGGGACCGTAAGGAAAACACCCACGCCCCGATTCTGGTGGGCACCACCGAGATCCTCCGCAACCAGCTCTACGATGCCATGCACAGCGGGGAAGACCTGGGCATCGATCTGGTGGTGCTGGATGAGGCCCACTATCTGGGCGACGAAGACCGCGGAGTGGTCTGGGAAGAAGTCTTGATCTACCTGCCGGCGCGGGTGCGTTTGTTGCTGCTGTCGGCGACCATCCGCAACGGCACCGAACTGTGCACCTGGCTCGGCTGGCTGCGCGGCCAGGAATGCCGCTGGATCGCCGCCGGCGACCGGCCGGTGCCGCTGGTGCCGCTGTTTGCCTTTCCGGACGGCAACCTGACGCCACTCAGCAGCAAGCGTCGACTGTTCCCGAAGATCGCCGAACTCGATCGGCACCTGTTTTCCCGCCGGGACTTTCCACCCGTTTCCAGACTGCTCGACACCCTCAAGCAAACCGATCTGCTGCCGACCATATTTTTTCTCAAGTCGCGATCCGACTGCGAACGCTCCATTGAACTGTGCCCGCCCGTCGACCGCCGGCGAGCCGGGCAGTTGAAGCCCGGCTTCCACCGACGCTTGCAGGAACTGCTCGAGCGCTGGCCGTTTCTCCGCCGCCACAAGCAACTAGCGTTGCTGGAACGAGCGCGGGTCGGAGCGCACCACGGCGGGCAACTGCCACACTGGAAACTGCTGCTGGAAACCCTGATGCAGGAAGGCTATCTCGAGGCCATTTTTTCCACTTCGACGGTGGCCGCCGGGGTGAACTTCCCGGCCCGGACCGTGGTGATCCTCCAAAGTGATCGCTTCAACGGCCGCGAATTCATCGATATTTCCGCCACTGAACTGCTGCAGATGACCGGGCGGGCAGGTCGCCGCGGCATGGACGAAATCGGCTTCGTCCTGGTGGTGCCCGGCTATTTCCAAAACCCTCAACTGCTTCACGATCTGCTGCGCTCGCCGCCGGACCCGATCCTGAGCCGGCTGCGGGTCAATTTCTCGATGGTCTTGAACCTGCTCCTGTCACACCAGTTGGATGAAATTCAAAAACTGTTTTCGTCTTCCCTCGCCACTTTTCAGGACCCCGAAAGCGAAGGGGAGACCCGCGGCCAGATCGAAGCGCTGCAACGCGCCTTCGAACCCTGGCTGGACCAGATGGCATGCGCCGGTCCGGGAGCCATGGTGGAACTGCGCCCCCAGGCCCTGGCGCTACGGGAGCGCCGCCAGCGCGCCGCCAGGACCCTGAAGCGTCACGCGCTGCTCTGGTCCACCCGCGGGCTGATGACCCCCGGCCGCCTGTTTTTGAGTCGCCATGGCACCCTTTATGTCGTGGTTGAGTCGCAACTGGAGACCAGCGGGCGCATCGCCGCGGTGCGTCTGCGCGCCCCGTTGCAGTGGCGGCAAGGCGCGATTCACGCCCGTACGATCGAACCGCGAAGGATCCTGGAACTGGGGGAAAAACTCGCCCAGCTACCGGAACCAACCGACCGTGACGGCTGGAAAAAACTGGCGATGCACCTGGCGGAAACGCCGTTTAAGGCCTTCGCGACCGATACCGGGTCCCGGCAACCTTCGCAGATGCGGGCCGCCAGTCAGGAACTGCGCGAAATTGCGCTCCAGTTGAGCGCCATGCCCTGCGCCAACTGCGCCGTCCACGGGCCGTGTCTCAAGGCTACCGGCCATCCCTTGTCCCTGCTGGTGCAGGACTACGTGCAGCAGGCCCCGACGATGCAGTCGACCGAGGATACCCTGTGGCGCTCCTTTCAACATCATTACCGGCTGCTGCGGCAGGAAGGCTATATCGACGCCGACGGGCACCTCACCGCCGACGGCCAATGGGCCAGCAAGCTCCGGCTCGATCAGCCGATTCTTATTTCCGAGGGGATCCGCCATCAGGTTTTCCCCGCCGACGACCCGGCCCTGCTGGCGGCCCTGGTGGCGCCCTTCGTGATGGACCGGGACCGGCCCGGGGAAACCGATCTGGCCACCATGGTCGCGCGTTTTCCCGATCTGGCCCGGCCCTATTTCCGGATGCTCCAGCAGTTGCAGCGACTGCGCGAGTTGCTCCGGGAGGAAGGTTTTGCCTTGCCCAACCTGCCGTTCTGGACCGTGGCCACGGTCCACCTTTGGGCCCGGGGAGAATCGTGGGAAAATATCGGTCAATTGACCGGAATCGACGAGGGTGATTTGGCCATGGTGATGCTGCGCACCGCCGATCACCTGCGCCAAATCGAAGCGCTCCATGACATCCCCGGTCTGGAACAACTGGCGGCAACGGCGACGGCGGCGATCAAGAGTATCTTGCGGGAACCGGTGCTGATGCGCTAAGCTGACGTTCAGGCGTTTGGTTCGCTGGCGAGAGGTTGTCGGCTGGAGTTCGAACTGACGGTTATCGGTGACCGTTCCGGGAGACGGTTTACGGACCAGCGCCTGGAGCAGACGATTCAACGGGTCCCCGAAGCGCCTCGCGCGGTCACCACGATTCCTGACTCTCTCGGCACGAAGCCAGCCATGGCCCGATTCGGCATCTTCTCCGATATCCACGGCAACCTCGAAGCGCTGCAAAGCGTGTTGCAGGCTATCGAGCGCGATGGCGTGGAAGACCTGGTGAACTTGGGCGATTCGGTGGGCTACAACGCCAACCCGCGGGAATGCCTGAACCTCATGCGCACCCGCGGCGTGTTCTCGATTCTCGGCAACCATGACCTGGCCGCCTTCGAACCGCGTCTGGCCGAATCTTTCAATGTGCTGGCCCATCAAGCCCTGCAATATTCCCGAGACCAGCTCGAGCCGGCCGATTTCGATTATCTGCGGGCCATGCCGCAGTTGCACACCCTCGAGGATCGCTACCTGCTGTGTCATGGCAGCCCGGAAAACATTGAGTCGTATATCGGCAACATGTTTCAGGCCAAACGCACTTTCAACCTGCTGAAGAAGCAGTTCACCCGCATCCGCATCTGCTTTTTCGGCCACACCCACTTCCAGAAATTGTGGACCTGCGACCACCGGGGTAAAGTCACCACCATCAAACCGCTGCCCTCCTCGCTCAGCCTCGACCCCGACAACTCCTACCTGATCAATCCGGGCAGCGTGGGCCAGCCTCGTCAGGGCGACAACCGCGCGCACTACTTGATTTTCGATGCGGACCGCGAGGAGGTCCAGTTCATGGCCGTTGCCTACGATATTGCCAGGGCTCAGAATAAGATCCTGCGCGCACGGCTGCCCGAATACCTGGCCCTGCGCCTGCAGGACGGAGTTTAAGCGGCTCCCAGTCGCCGGATCGAACAGGGAGGGACCCAATGATGTTCGGCAGCAAGCAGGCCAAATTGAAAGACGGTTCGGTGGTCACGCTACGCCCCATGATCGAAGGCGACCGCCAGGCGCTCCAGGATTTTTTCAATGAACTCCCGGAGGAACTGCTGGTATTCGTCCGCCATGATGTGAAGGACCCCAAGGTGATCGACGAATGGGCGCGCCATCTCGACTACCAGCGAGTCATCCCCTTGCTCGCCTGGGCCGGGGATGAAATCATCGCCGACGTCACCCTGCACCGAATACCACACGGGTGGAAGCGCCATATCGGTAAAGTGCGGATCGTGGTGTCGCCGAAATATCAGAACCAGGGCCTGGCCACCCTGATGCTGAACGAACTCACGGCGCTGGCGGCGGAACTCGGCCTGGAAAAGCTGTGGGCGGAAATCCCGCTGGATTCGGTCGGTGCGGTGCGCGCCTTTCGCAATGCCGGATTCGGCTGCAAAGCGGTGATCGAGGGCCTGGTGCGAGACAGCCATGACCGCGATGTGGACATCCTGATCATGGTCTGCGATGTGGCCGGCTACTTTGACAAGCGCTGGGTGAAACAGTGGGAATGACAACCGAAAAACGACCAAGTGATCAACGACAATTATTTTTGGCTCATAAGGTATCGCCGGGTTCTAAGCGGCAGTGGTAAACAGGAGGCCGAGCAGGGACGGTAGCAGTGCCTTGCCTCTCCTGCGAACATTGTGAACGAACTCGAAAAAGCCCAAGTAGCGAGGCAGGGCACTGCTTCAAATTGATGGAAGCCCCTAATCGAGGCATTCTAAGACCTTGTGATCGAAAGGCTTTCGGGAAAAGACTCCTTTTGTCTGTGGTACTCTTTACCCCCCTACGCTGGTGGCCTTGAAGAGGCAGTCATGCAACGGGGGTCATGGGGTAACCTCCTGATTCCCGTCGCCTATGGTGTTCCATCAAACTGAAGCAGTGCCGCCGCTGATCCCAGGCTGGTTATTCTGGCTCCCCTATGTACAACAAGGAAGATTTCCGGGGAGGAGCTCGCCAACAAAGCCCGTCATTGGGCCGGCCGTGTAAGGGAGCTTTTCCCGGAGGACCGGACCGGGGAGGCCATGGACGTCATGGCCCTGTTTCTTTTACACAGATTCCGTAACCTTTCCAGGCAGGAGGTTATAGCCATGTTGAATTTTGATTTAGCCGAAACCAGGGCTGGTCAGGACATTTTCCAGATGGGAGTGCTCAAGAAATCGCGGGATGCGGTTATCGAGAACCTTGAAGCACGCTTTGAAGTCGCTCCCTGTCACTCGACTTTGGCCATTTTGGCATCGGCCCTGCCTAGGACGATTTGACCAGTGCAAGGCCAATAACTTTATCATGAACGAAATCTTTAGGCTGGACAGCAAGTTGAAAACCCTCTACGGTACTGGCGTATTTGACCGCCAACACCAGGAGGGTCCACATGTCTACACTGCCCGCCGCTATCCAGGAAGTCTTGGTGGCTTTTTCCCCACTGTTCAGCCAACCCGTTTGGGCTCATGCCCAACTGCTTA
>MNZR01000365.1 GCA_001873705.1 Syntrophobacteraceae bacterium CG2_30_61_12 | reverse complement strand
GGCGCCGGCGTCATGCACCGAGCGAGGGCCTCAGGGCGCCGGCGCGGCCGCAACGCGAAATGAGCACCGTTTAAGAATCACACAAGGAGTATCCGTGGATCCGTTAGCCCATCGCCGTAGTGAACTGATGGCCCGCTACGACCGGCTGCGACCGGTGCTGCAAAGCGTCCTGCAGGTTTGTTCCCTGATCCACGGCCCCACCGAGCCGGGCCGGGTGTTTCGCAGCGTCAAGGGCTGGCGCCAGGCGCCGCACTGGCTTAAAGACACTTCCCGGGAACAGATCTATCGCTATGTCCACAAGTTGCAGGAACTGCAACTGCTCGATTCCCTCTACCACTGCGATCCCGACATCATTGAAATCGTGACCCGTAAGGCGGCCGCCACCGATCTGTTCCAATCCATGAGTGATGCGGTGGTGGAGGCGGTACCGTTCCCCCGCCACGGCATGCCCGTGGGTCATGAGTTCGAATGGGTGAGCCTGACCCGATTGCGCACCCATCTCTATCGCCGCGAACTCGACCAGATCATGCCCTCCTATAACATCCTGGTCAACCATCCTGCCGCCAAACAGCAACCGCAAGATCCCCTGGTTCAAATCTGCAATAATCCGTTCGATGCCGACTGGTTTTCCAGCTATCCGGGAGACTTTCAATGTATCGTGCTGAGGGGAATCATTCTTTTCGGGATTCTTAATGTCATCCCCCATGGCGCCGCGCTGGACTATGCGTTGACCACCGATTTCTCCAAGGATAAGGAGGCCAACGTGCTTCGCCCCTCCCTGGAGCAACTGCTGGCGGTGCGGCTGATGCTGGCGGGGCGGTTGGAGGAAGCCTCGCAACTATCGGTGATGTCGGCGGACAGCGCCACCACCCATGGGCTGTTGCCGACGATCGAGTTCTTCCGCGGCCGCCACGCCGCCGCGGTGACTGCTTTTGAACGGGAACTGACCGTTCTCAAGGCGCAAAGCCATCGGAAGAACGCCTATTTTCACGGCTGGCCGGGGGTCTTTTTCCTGCTGGCACTGCTGCACCTGAACCAGGACAGCGCGCTGGCGCGAATGGAAGAGATTTGCCAGGGCAAGCGCGGCCCCGGTGACAACGACCCCCTGTTGCTGCCGATCTACCGGTCGATCGTCGCCATCGTGCGAATCCTGCGCTACGATTTTGACAGTGCGCGTAGCATTCTGAACAGCACCCCGTGGGAAGGGCAGGGGAAGATCGGCATCTTGTTTTACGCCATCGCTCGGTATTGGCTGGACGGTACCCTGGAACGCCGACTGATCGATGAACTCAGCCAAATGTTCATTGACGCGCGCGGCATCGAACTCCACTGGGTGGTCATGGAACTGGCCGAACTCCTCTGCCGGACGGAACAGGAAACGCCGCTGCGCCGCAGGCTGGTTCAGGAGTTCAGGGAAGCGACCGGGGCGGCTTCCCTGGTGGCCGCCATCAAAATCGAGGAGCCCTGGCGACGGGCGCTGCGCAGCCTGGTCAACTGCGTTCGAGAGGGGCAGCCGGAAAGCCCCGCCGCCAACAGCAAACGGCTGATCTGGCTGATGGACTATAACGACGGCCAGATCCTGCTGACGCCCAGGGAGCAAACCCTCGGGGCTTCCGGTACCTGGACCAGGGGCCGGCCGCTGGCGATGAAGCGCGTCTACGAAGGCAAGATGGATTACCTCACCCGGCAGGACCACCAGGTGCGCGCGGCGCTCACCAAGAATGACTACCTGGTTCCGGCGGAATACCGGTTCGATCTGGACAAAGTCATGGTGGCCCTGATCGGACACCCGCTGGTGTTCCTGCAGGAATCCCCGACGGTCCCGGTGGAAATCGTGCGAGGGGAACCGGAACTGACGGTAACCCGTGAAGGTTCCCAGTTGAGCATCGCGCTCGCGGGTGAATTGCCGCGTGGCCGGGTGATGCTGGTGCGGGAAACGCCCACCCGATTCAAGGTGATCGAGTTCAACAATCAGCAACTGAAGATCGCCAAGACCCTCGGCTACGGCGGCCTGAAAGCCCCGGTCGCGGCCAAGGACGAAGTGCTGGAAGCGGTGTCCACGCTTTCTTCGCAGGTTATGGTGCATTCCGCGGTGGGCAGCATCGGCGGCGATGTTCCGGAGGTGCCGGCCGCTCCCACGCCTCATGTGCATCTGCTGCCCGCCGGCACCGGCTTCACCATCGAACTGTTTGTGCGTCCGTTCGGCGCCGGCGGCCCCTACCTCAAGGCCGGGGTCGGCGCCCCCACCGTGCTCGCGGAAATCGACGGCAAGCGTCGGCAGACGCGGCGCGACCTGGCGGAGGAACAGCGCCGGGCGCAGGCGGTGGAAACGGCCTGCCCGCTGTTGGCGGACCTGCCGGAAACGGAAAAACAATGGCTGGTGCGGGAACCGGACGACTGTCTCGAGATCCTCACCGACCTGAAGGTCATGCAGGATCGAGGGGAAGTGACGGTGTTCTGGCCGGAGGGGGAAAAGCTCAGGGTATCCAGACCGCTCTCCTTCGATCAACTGCATCTCAAGGTCAACAGCAAGACCGACTGGTTCGAACTGAGTGGGGAACTGCGGGTGGACGACAGCCTGGTGGTGGACATGAAGCGGCTGCTGGAACTCACGGCCACCGCCCGCGGGCGTTTCATTCCCCTGGGCGAAGGCCAGTTCCTGGCGCTGACCGAGCAACTGCGCAAGCGCCTGAGCGAACTGGAAGCCCTGTCCCAGCGCCGCGGCAAATCGATTCAGTTCCACCCCCTGGCGGCCCTGGCCCTGGAAGACCTAGCGGGAGAACTCCCGCACTTCGCCGTCGACGCGGCCTGGCAGGCGCGCCTTCGGGAAATTCACGAGGGGCTGGCGGTGACTCCGGCGGTGCCCTCGACCTTCAAGGCGGAACTGAGGGACTATCAGGTGGTCGGCTACACCTGGCTGATGCGCCTGGCCCAGCTCGGTTTCGGCGCTTGTCTCGCCGACGATATGGGCCTCGGTAAAACCATCCAGGCCCTGGCGGTGTTCGTGGAGCGCTCGGCCCTCGGACCGGCCCTGGTGGTGGCCCCGACTTCCGTGTGCATGAACTGGCATGATGAAGCCGCGCGCTTTGCCCCGACCTTGCGCATGGTCGCCTTCACCGGCAACGATCGCGCGAACTTGGTTAAAAACCTTGGCCGGCGCGACCTGCTGGTGTGCAGCTACGGGCTGCTCCATCAGGAAGCCGAACTGCTCTCGTCGATCCAATGGAGCACCATCGTCCTCGACGAAGCCCAGGCGATCAAGAACGTCACCACCAAGCGCGCCAGGGCGGCCATGGATCTCAATGGGGGTTTCCGCATGATCACCACCGGCACCCCGATCGAAAATCATCTGGGTGAATTCTGGAGCCTGTTCAATTTCATCAATCCGGGCCTGCTCGGCTCACTCAAGAAATTCACCGAACGGTTCGCCCTGCCGATCGAAAAATACCAGGACCGGGAAGCCCGCAAACGCCTGAGGAAGTTGATTCAGCCGTTCATCCTGCGGCGCACCAAGAGCCAGGTGCTGGAGGAACTGCCGGCGCGCACCGAAGTCACGTTGCAGGTGGAAATGCAGGAAACGGAAGCGGTTTTCTATGAAGCGCTGCGCCAGCAGGCGCTGGACCGACTGGACCGGATGGAAGGACCGTTCCAGCAGCAGCATCTGAAGATCCTGGCGGAAATCACCCGGCTGCGCCAGGCCGCCTGCAATTCCCGGCTGATCTCGGCGGAAGCCGCTGTTCCCAGCGCCAAGCTGGAACTGTTCCTGGAGGTGATCGACGAACTGCTGGAAAACCGCCACAAGGCCCTGGTGTTCAGCCAGTTCGTGGGCCACCTGACACTGCTCCGCGAAGCCCTCGAACGCAAGGGCATTCCCTACCGCTACCTGGACGGGTCCACCCCGCCCAGGGTCCGCAAGCAGGAAGTGGACGCCTTCCAGTCCGGCCAGGGCGATCTCTTCTTGATCAGCCTCAAGGCCGGCGGTCTCGGCCTCAATCTCACCGCCGCCGACTACGTGATCCACATGGACCCCTGGTGGAACCCGGCGGTGGAAGACCAGGCTTCGGACCGCGCCCACCGGATCGGCCAACTGCGGCCGGTGACCGTGTATCGGCTGGTGGTGAGCAACACCATCGAGGAAAAGATCGTCAAGCTGCACGCGGAAAAGCGCGATCTGGCCGGAAGCCTGCTGGCCGGCAGCGATGTCAGCGGCAAGATCTCGGCGGAAGAACTGCTGCAGCTGATCCGCGGTTGAGGTGGGAGATGGGAGAGGGTGAGCAGACAAGTCGGCGCGGGAGGCAATCCCCCCGCGCCGGGCAACGTTCGGATCGACAGTCGGCGGAAGCCGCCGGCTGTCGCTATCTTAGGGCTGGTACTTGAACGACAATTTCACCTTGGCGCGATAATTGACAACGTTCCCCTCCTGGATCTGCAGATCCATCTGGACCACTTCGGCGATGCGCAGATCGCGGATGCTCTTGCCGGCAGTGGCCACCGCCGCCGCCGCCGCCTTTTCCCAGGATTCGGTGCTGGTGCCCACCAGTTCGATGACCTTGTAGACGCTTTCCGCCATAGCCTGCTCCCTTTCTGTGATGGGTTCCCGTTGCTTGGGGCCGTGACCGGGCCCCTGATCCGAGTCGAGCCCCCCGTGGACTCGTTGCCGGCGCATCCTTCTCACGGCTCGGAGCGAACAGGTACGGGTCTTGTGCAACCGGTTCCATTGCCAAGCCGACAAGGACATCGCCACCAACATGGAAAATTCGCATCCAACGCTGGATCAAGGTACCAATGTCCGAAGCATAACCGACCAATTGGGTGATTTCCAGTGTCAATCGGGCGCTGAAACCCAGTACCTCCGAAAATGCCCGGTCGGTGCCCTTGTCGCCGCGCCCACGGAGGAACGCACCATTGGCGGTGGTCGGCTGGTTCTTGCCGGCGCAAGCCCGTTGGCGCCCCGCCGGTTACCGCGCCAAGGCCTGTCCGATTATTGACGTAATACAGGCAACCCGATAGCGTTATTTTCGTCAATATCTTTACGGTTGACAGACCCCAAGGGATGCGTTTCTACTTTGCTGGGAATGATTTGATAATCGGCGATGAGCATCGCTGCGGCCACTTTATGGGAATGATTCCCCACGGAGAGCACGGAGGTCACGGAGAAGGCTTCGAAAAGAAAGGGTTTTCTCGGTGTTCTCCGTGAACTCCGTGGTTAATCTTGATTCGAATTGGCCGAAACGATGATAAGGGCCCGATAATCAATTAATATTTCAGCTTTCCTCGAATTCCGGTCAAGCTCATGGGGCTTCGACCCGATTTTTTCGATCGAGACCGGCAAACCAACGGATTGGGATCGAGCAGCCGAAGATGGACGGCGAAACAGGCGGGTGGCGTATGGCGCTGGAAACCTACCAGAGGGATGAGCCGAGCGGTGGGGAGGGTCTTTTCCCGAGCCGAGGGCAATGGGTCCCGCCCACCTCCTTGAGCCTGGAGCGACGCCTCGCCGGCTACCGGAAAAACGCCGGTTGCCGCTTGGGATCAGACCGTTCGGCATGGTTGGCGGCGCCAATGACGGGACCGGATTCGGGATCGCACACCGAGCAGGTGCGGTTGTCACCGCTGGGGCAAAAGATCGGACGCTGGTATGGGGACTTGCGGGCGATCCAAGACCAGGCTGATCGCGAGGCCGCCTTGGCCGGCGTGGGTTACCTCAAACAGCGCCTAACGGCGCCGGCAGCCGATCCGTTGAGCAGCGCCCTGGCGCGCTTGATCGATGATTGCTGCCGTGGGTCCGAAAGGCTTCAGCAGAGCACCTTTGCGGTGATCGGCAAATTGGCCCAGTTGGAGCTCCCCCTGGAAACCTGGGTACGCCTCTATCTCTTGCGCATGGCAACCGATCTGCTGCCGGTGATGGTCGAGGAATCCCTCGATCTCCTGCATGATGAAAGTCCGGGCAAGGCGATCCAAGAAACGTTCGAGTTCTTTCTGCACCTCTGGGAAAACCGTGGGTACCCGAATGAGCTTGCGGAAGCCGCCGAGAAACGCCGCTATCATCGAAAGAAAATCCACCTTCCAGGACAGTTCGAACCGGTGCACTCGAACGCCCGTTCGGAAATCATCATCCAGGATATCTGCCCGGGGGGTATCGGGTTTCGAGCCATCGGGCGGGAGATCCCCCAGGAACACGACCTGATCCGAGTGTTCTTCCTGCTCGAAGGCTATCTCGGCAAATGCATCGACAAGATGGCACTCGTGCGCCGCTTCGATGGGGTGTATGCGGGGGTCCAGTTCTTGTGATCGGGACCCGTTGGCTTCATGCTTCGCCTGGGAGCACCGCGGCGGTGGTGGCTGAGTCCAATGAACATGTACACGACTGAACTAACGGCCGCGGTCACGCTCATGGCCTTGGGCTATCTGGCATGGCGCTTGGGCCGCTTGCTGCGCGCCGAAGCGAACTCCCGCGGACCGACTGGGTCCCACCAGGTGCCGTCCGCCTCCGCGACCCGGGCAGCCGGACTGGTGCAGTGCCTGCATTGCCGGCGCGTGCTTCGGATCGGTCTGCCGCCCCGATCCAACCTGGTGCGCTGCCCGCAATGCGGCCGCCGATTCGCGATTGTGCTTTGGGATTCGGACAACAACCTGTACCTCAGTCCGGCCGACCAAGACCCGGATGGGGTTCAAACCCCTGACGACTTGGCGGACAACGAACAAGTCGCTCCGCTACTGAAAGCGCTCGGACTGGAGCCCGCCACGCCGGCGGCGGACTTCAGCCTGCGCGAGGTTCGCAAAGCTTATTACCAAACCATCCAACGCTATCATCCGGACAAGTACGCCCAACTCCCGGCCGAATTCCGCCGGGTCGCCGAACGCAAGACGCGAGAACTCCATCTGGCCTACCACAAATTGATGCAACTGAAACATACGCCCGGGCCTACCAGGGGCAACCCGTCGTGATGCGTTGCCGGCCGCCCTCCCAATGCCGTTTGTCGAAAAGTTCCAGAGGCCGAGGGGGTAGGTTTTTCTGATTCCATACTGGTTTAGGATCAGATGTTCCATTCCAAAAAGCGGGCAAGATGCCCGCGCTCCCGGGAAAGCGCGCACACGAAACGAAACTTTTTACCTTAATCCGGTACAACGAATTTGGGGGAGCGGAGTGCCATGCGGTGGTACCCCCGGGGGATTCCTCGTGAACGATGAGGACTTGGGCGCTGGGCAATGATATGAAAATGGGATCCTTTGCAAACCACCCCGGATGGTTGAGTGCGAGCCAAGCAGGCAGAAAGCCGGTAGATCGGGTTGCGACCATCGGGAGCCACCCGCCAATCTCCACTCTCCGCCCGTTCCCCAAGGACTCACCGTAGGTCGGGTTGCGACCATCGGGAGCTACCCGACGGCTCGGCAACGCTTCCACTCCACGCTCCCACGGCGAATCGTCAGGGAGTGCTCCGCACACCCTGACCTACATGGAACGGATCGCGATCACGCCCGCGGTGTGAAGGAATTCCGCCACTAATGCAACTTCCGCTTGATCAAAGGGGACCGCAAAATCCGTTATAATCAGAAGCTTTCGGATCAGCGCAGTTCTTGTAAGGCCTGGGCGAGGCGGCTCAGGCCTTCCTTGATTTCCTCATGGGCCAGTGCGTAGGACAGGCGAATACAGCGGTCTTCGCCGAAGGCGCCGCCCGGTACCACCGCGATGTGCGCCTGTTCCATCAAGTACTCGGCCATCTCCAGCGACGAGTCCACGGCATAGCCTTGGGCCTGTTTGCCGTAATAGTGGCTCACATTGGGGAACACATAAAAGGCCCCGGCCGGCTGCGGACAGGTGACGCCTGGAATCGACCGCAGGCTGTCCACCACGAACCGGCAGCGTTGTTCAAAGCTCGCGACCATGGTTTTCACCTCCGACTGGTCGCCGCGCAGCGCGGCCACCCCGGCCCATTGGGAAATGGAACAGGGATTGCTCGTGGATTGGCTCTGAATTTTCACGGCCGCCCGGATAATGGCCGGGTCGCCGAGCCCGTAGCCGATGCGCCACCCGGTCATGGCGTAGGTTTTGCTCAGGCCGTTGACGATCACGGTGCGTTTGCGCAGTTGCGGGTCGAGCATGGCCAGATTGCACCAGGGCTCGCCGCCGAACAGGATGCGATAGTAGATGTCGTCGGAAACGATGATCAGATCCTGGCGCGCCCGCAACACTTCCGCCAGCCGGCTCAGTTCCTCGCGGCTGTAATGGGCCCCGGTCGGGTTGCACGGGCTGTTGAGAATAAGCATGCGGCTGCTTTCGGTGAGGGCGCTTTCCAGTCGCTCGGCGGTCAGCTTGAAGCCGTCCTGTTCGCGGCAGGGCACGGCCACCGGGGTCGCTCCGGCGAGTGTTACCAGGTCCGGGTACGATACCCAGTAGGGCGCGGGGATCAACGCCTCATCGCCGGGCTCGAGCAGTACCTGCATCAGGTTGTAGAGCACTTGTTTGCCGCCGCAGGAAACTATCACCTGTTCCGGCGTGTAACGCAGCCCGTAGTCGGCCTCGATGGTGTCGGCCACGGCGGTCTTCAATTCATCGATACCGCCCACCGCGGTGTAGCGGGATTGATTCCGGTAGATCGCCTGGATCGCCATCTGCTGGATATGGTGAGGGGTGGGAAAGTCCGGTTCCCCGACGCCGAAGCTGATGATCTGTTGCCCCTGGGCCTTCAGGGCCTTGGCTTTGGCGTTGATGGAAAGAGTGGCGGATGGTTGAATGGAGGAAACACGCTGGGCCAGTCTCATTCCTTATCCCCTCGATCTTGGCGGTTGATCCAAGGCGGCAGCCGGACGGCTGCCGCCGAAGACAAAAGCGGCATCGAACCGTGGCTCAATGACCGCAACCCTTGCCGTTGCCATCAGTCGTAATCCACATGATCCAGAAACAGGCCCCGAGCCGGGGCCGTCATGCCGGCGCGGCGGCGATCACCGCTTTCGAGGATCGCCGCCAGGTGCTCGCGCCGCAGCTTGCCCCGTCCCACCTCCACCAGAGTGCCCACCAGGTTCCTCACCATATGCCGCAAAAAGCCATTGGCGGCAAAACGAAAAAGGATAACTTCCCCGGCGGTCCACTGGATCGAAGCGCCGGAAACGATTCGCACCGTTGATTTGACCGTCGAGCCGGCGGCCATGAAAGCGGCGAAATCGTGCTCCCCCAAGATCACATCGAGCGCCTGCCGCATGGCTTCGATCTGAAGCGGCCGGCGGATGTGCCAGCAGGCATTGCGTTCCATCGCGGAGCGGACCGGGCGATTCAAGATCCGGTATTCGTAGGTCTTCATCCGGGCGGAAAACCGCGCGTGAAACGCTTCCGGTACTTCATCGGCCCGCCGCACCACGATGTCCGGAGGCAGCAGCGCGTTCAGACCATGCTGAAACTCGCCCGGTTGCAGGCGGCTGCGGGCGTAAAAATTCACCACCTGGCCGCGGGCGTGGACCCCGGCATCGGTGCGCCCCGATGCGCGCACCCGCACCCCGGCGTCGAGCATGATGGCCAGCTTCGATTCCAGCATCTCCTGGATCGTCATCACTCCCTGCTGCCGCTGCCAGCCATGATAATGGGTGCCGTCGTATTCGAGCAGCAGCCGGAAATTACGCTTCGGCAGGCGGTTTATCGGTGCCGCCTCGGCGTTCGGACCGGGCGAAAGCTCCGGGTCCGCCGTCCGGGTTGGGGACCGCCCGCTGCTCACGGTTGCCAGGGGGCCTGTTCAAGACCGGTGGCCTCGGGCAGACCGAACATCAGGTTCATGTTGCACAGCGCCTGGCCGGCGGCTCCCCGGGTGAGGTTGTCGATCACCGCAATGACGATCACTCGCCCGGTTCGCGGGTCCACCTTCCAGCCCAGATCGCAGTAGTTGCTGCCACGCACCTGGAGCGTCGAAGGCAGGGCGCCGCCGGGGCCCAGTCGGACAAAGCGTTGGTCGCCGTACCTGGCGGCGAAGGCCTGATCCACCTCGCGGTCCCCGACACCGGGGCGCAGGTCGGCGTAAACGGTGGACAGAATGCCCCGGGTCATGGGCACCAGGTGCGGGGTGAAACTGATGACCACCGGACGGCCCGCGAGCCGGCTCAATTCCTGTTCGATTTCCGGGGTATGCCGGTGTTCCGCCACTTTGTAGGCTTTGAAGCCATCGTTCACTTCGCAGAAATGAGTGGTGAGCGACGCGCCCCGGCCGGCACCCGAGACCCCGGACTTGGAATCGGCGATCAGACTTGCCGGATCGATCAGGCCGGCTTCGAGCAGGGGGGCCGCGGCCAGGATCACGCTGGTGGCATAGCAGCCGGGATTGGCCACCAGGCGGGCGTCGCGAATCGCTTCGCGGTGCAGTTCCGGCAGGCCGTAGACGGCTTCCGCCAGGAGTTCCGGCGTCTTGTGCGGCTGATACCACTGTTCGTACACCGCCGCGTCGCGGAACCGATAATCGGCGCTCAGATCCACCACCCTAACCCCGCGTTCGAGCAACCCGGGCACGGTATCCATCGCCGCCTGATGCGGCAGGGCGGTGAATACGCAATCGATATCCGAACTCAGCACGGCCGGGTCCGGCTCGGCAAAGCGCAAATCGAAAACCCCGGCCAGGGCCGGATACACGGCGCTGAGTGCCAGCCCCTGCCGAGCGCGGGAGGTGATCACCCGGAGTTCGGCCCGCGGGTGAGTCGCCAGCAGGCGCATCAGCTCAAATCCGGTATAGCCGGAAGCCCCGGCAATCGCCACGCGAACCATAGCCACAATGCTCCTCCCGGCGGCAACGACAAATGGGGGCAGCCGCGCTGACCGCGCGGTGCCCCCACCGATTCCACAGCACTGCCGGCTGCCAGAGCCGGACCTAAAGGGGTACGATTAGCGCTTGGAGTACTGGAACCGAGCGCGGGCCCCAGGCTGGCCGTATTTTTTGCGTTCCTTGCAGCGCGAATCGCGGGTGATGAAGCCGGCTCGTTTGAGCGTATCCCGCAATTCCGGATTGTATTCCAGCAGGGCCTTGGTGATTCCGTGTCGGATCGCGCCGGCCTGGCCGGAAGCGCCGCCGCCCTTGACGTTGACGAACACGTCCAGCTTGCCGTGGGTGCCGGTCAGCATCAACGGCTGATGAATGACCATCTTGCTGGTTTCGCGATGGATGTATTCATCGATCGACTTCTTGTTGATGATCACCCTGCCGCTGCCCGGCTGCAGCCACACCCGCGCGACCGCGCTTTTGCGCTTGCCGGTTGCCATGAACCGTTGTTCTGCCATGAACCATTCTCCTCGCCTGGCCCTCCCGCAACGCTAGAGGGTGACGGTCTCCGGTTGTTGAGCTTCGTGCGGATGTTCGGAACCGCTATAGATTTTGAGCTTTTTCAGGATGCCGCGGCCCAGCCGGCTTTTCGGCAGCATGCCGCGGACGGCAAACTGAATGAGCCGCTCCGGATGCTCCTGATTCAACTTTTTCGCGGTGGTGGACTTGAGCCCGCCGAGGTAACCGGTATGCCGATAATAGGTCTTTTGCTGCCACTTCTTGCCGGTGAGCACCACCTTGTCGGCGTTGATCACAATCACGAAATCCCCGATATCCACGTGCGGCGTGAACAGGGGCAGGTGCTTGCCGCGCAGGCGCATGGCGATCTGGCTGGCGAGCCGCCCCAGGACCTGGCCTTCGGCGTCCACCACGATCCACTTGCGGCTGCCGGCATTGAACTTTGCACTGGGTGTTTTCATCAGTTGCTCTCCGTCCTTTTCCTATCTGGCTCCGACCCGGCGCGGGTCAGGCTCGATCATCATCACCAGGCGCTGAAAGCCAACGGCGATCTCAAAGCACCTTCCTATAGTGGATCGCTTCCGCCGTGTCAAGGGAAATATCGCCGCCCATGAGCCGCGGCGCCCGCATCCCATAAGGGTTGGCGGACGCACTCACGGCGCTCCCGCGCCGGCGTGCAGAAAGGCGGTCAGGCTGGCCGCGTCTTCCACGTTGAGCGCCTGGATCCGCCGATCGATCCGGCGCATCAGGCCACGCAGCACCTTCTTCGGGCCGACTTCGAGAAAGTGGTCGTAGCCGGCTTCCACCAGTCGCTCGACCGACCGACTCCAGAGCACCGCCCCGCAGAGCTGGTCGATCAGCTTGCTCGGAGCGTCCGTGCCGCGCTCCAGGGGGAGCGCGTCGATGTTGTTGATCACGGCAATGCGCGGATCACGGAACGTGCAGCCCTGAACGACGGTGGCGAACCGGCGGCGGGCCGGCTGCATGATGCGGCTGTGCCAGGCGCCGCTCACGTTGAGTTCGATGGTGCGTTTGGCCCCGGCTTCCAGACTGAGGTCCATGGCCCGCTGAACGGCCGCTCGGGTGCCGGTGATGATGATTTGATCGGGGCTGTTGATGTTGGCGATTTCGGCATCGCTTTGCCGGCAAATTTCCCGCAGCCGCTCGCCGTCCAGGTTCATTACCGCGGCCATGGCCCCGGGTTCGGCTTCGGCCGCCTGCTGCATCAGGCGGCCGCGTTCCTTCACCAGGCGCAGGGTGGTTTCCAGGTCCAGGACCCCGGCCGCGTGGAGGGCGCTGTATTCGCCGAGGCTGTGGCCGGCTGCCGCGACTGGAAGGACGTCATGGAGCCTGAGCACGGTGAGGCAGGCCAGGTTGGCGACCGTGATGGCCGGCTGCACGTTGGCCGTCTGGACCAGAACCGGGTCCGGGCCTTCGAAGCAGAGCCGGGTGATGTCCATCTCCAGGATTTCATTCGCCTGCTTGAACAGGGTCCGGACCTCGGCGTAGCTGTCATAAAAATCCCGGCACATGCCGACGTATTGCGAGCCCTGACCCGGAAACACAAAGACCCAGCGCTGCATGGCGTTACTCCTTCGGCGCGATGATCAGTCGGTGACCTGGCCGCGACCGGAACGGCCGTTCGGCAGGCGATCCGGTGCGGGTGCCTGGCAGGGGCGCCCCGGACGACTCCCTGGCCCGAAACCTGTCCGCTTTTAACGGTCCCCTAAACGCTTGTCAAGACGCTTGCCCGGTCGGGGTGGGGTTCGAACCGTTGGGAGAAAGCCTGGCGTTTCCGGTGCACCGAGGCATTCGCGCCGAAGCGGATGGCTGGAGTCCGATGCGTTCGTAGTGCGTCCCGTCAGGGCGTTCAACGCCTACCGATCCGCCATTGACCGAGCTTTCGGATACGCTGTCAACGCCTGACGGCGCCACTACCAGCCCCAACACCTTTAATCACACCCGAACAGCATCCGCCGGTGGAGCAATCGGTCGTTATCTGCTATGGTGCCTTGCCGATGGGCGGCTCCAAGAACCGGAAACCGACTGGTGCGTTGCACGGGAGAGGGTTGCAAATCATGGATGCTTTTTTTGACGCGGGCAGTGTGGCGGTGGTGGGGGTATCGAACTCGCCAAGCAATCTCGGCCGAGCCATGGCGTTCAACCTGATGGAATTCGGCTATCAGGGGGTGATTCAACTGGTTGGACCCAAGGGCGGGGTCTTCCTGGGTCACCAGATCTATCGTTCCATCCCGGATCTTCCGGAACCGGTCGATTTGGCCACCCTGCTGGTGCCGGCGACGGCGGTGCCGGCCATCATTCGGCAATGCGGTGAACGTGGAGTTCGCCGGGTGGTGCTGCAGTCGGCTGGGTTCCGAGAAATGGGTGCGGAACGCCGGGGACTCGAGGATGAAATACTGAGTCTCCTGAATGAATACGGGATCCGCCTGATCGGCCCCAATTGCATCGGGATCATCAACCGGGCCAACGGCCTGGCGGTGCCGTTCATGCCGATGAAGGCGGAAGGGCGGCCCGGCGAGGTGGCGGTGCTGGCCCAGAGCGGCGGGGTCGGGGCGATGATGCTCAATCTGCTGGCCGCCGACCACCTGGGGTTCAGTAAGTTTGCCAGCATCGGCAACAAGCTCAACGTCAACGAAAATCACCTGATCGAGTACCTGACCCAGCGTGACCCCAAGACCCGAACGGTGTTTGCCTATCTGGAAGGGATCGCCGGGGGGCGGGAGTTGATGCAACTGGCGTTCGCTTCGAGCAAACCCATCATTGTTCACAAGTCCAACCACGGCGGTGCCGGGTCGGTGATCGCCCGGTCCCATTCGGCTTCGCTGTCCACTGACGATCAGGTGGTGGAAGCGGGGCTGCGGCAATGCGGTATCATTCGGGTGGGCGACCAGCGCGAAGGGGTGGAAGTGATCAAGGCCCTTTCCCTTCCCCCCATGCGCGGCCGGCGCCTGGCGATCATTTCCCGCTCCGGCGGCCACGCGGTGATGGCGGCCGACGCCGCCGACGAATACGGGTTCACCCTGCCGCCCTTCCCGGAAGAGCTTTTGCAAACGGTGCGCGAGCGGTCCCGGGCCGGGGTCATTCAATTGCACAACCCCCTGGACCTGGGCGATCTGTTCGATCTGGATCTGTACCGGGAATTGGCGGAACAGACTTTAACTCGCGACGATATCGACGGGCTGCTGTTCATCTACAATTATCAGGGGGTTTTTGATGCGGAACCGTCGCGGCGGCTGATCGCGAGCTTCGGCCCGGTGATGGAGCAGGCCGGTAAGCCGGTGGCGGTGTGCGTGTTCACGCCGGTCGCGGAACTGGAACGCAATCGGCGGGCGGCGGGATTTCCGATTTTCACCGATCCGCGGGAGGCGGTTCGGGCCTTGTCCTGCAACGGGCGCTGCCATGGAAACGAACGCCGGCCGCTGCCGTTTGCGGACCAGCCGCCGGC
>MNZR01000102.1 GCA_001873705.1 Syntrophobacteraceae bacterium CG2_30_61_12 | reverse complement strand
GCCCCAGGTCTTGAGCGCATCGAGCGCGGCGTAGGCGGTGAGATCGTATCTCACCGGGGTGATGGAGATGTAGTGCCTGGCCAGCACGTCGCCGTCGCAGCCCGGGTCCTGATCGGGCAGGGGCGCGGAGCCGGTCAGCCAGTAATAGACGTTTTGGCGCGGATCGATCCGGCGGTCGTAACTTTCGAAGAATTTCAGATCGCCCTGGTGGGTCACGCGACAGCCGCGCACCAGTTCCGGCGGTAGATCGGGCACATTGACATTGAGCGAGACGCCCGGGGGCAGCCCGTAGCGCTCTATTTTGGCGATCAACTCCAGCACCACCGCCGTCGCCGCGCGGAAGTCCCTGGGCTGAAACGCATCGATCGAAACGGCCAGGGCCGGCAGCCCCAACACCGCGCCTTCGGTGGCGGCCGAAACGGTGCCCGAATAGATGACGTTTACCCCCACATTGGCGCCCAGGTTGATCCCGGACACCACCAACTCAGGTCCCGGCTTGATCAGTTCGCGCACCGCCAGCTTAACGCAGTCCGCCGGAGTGCCGTTGAGCGCGTAGCCGAAGAAACGGCCGTTGCGCTTGACCGGCTTCACCTTAAGCGGTTCCAGGAAGGTGATGGCGTGACCGACCGCGCTCTGTTCGGTTTCCGGGGCCACCACCGTGACCTCATGATCGCCGCTCAGGGCTTCGAACAGGGCTTCGATGCCCTTGGCCCAAATACCGTCGTCATTGGTGAGAAGAATTCGCATGGGTTGGTTCACTGTCTCCGTTTGCGTCTGGGGTAATATTCCGATCGCATGGCGTTGGTCATCTCTAGCGCATCGGTGCTGATTTTTCAATCGCCGGCCTTGCCGGGAGCAAGGTCCGACGACCGATGCCGGGCCGTCGGCGGGGAAAAGAGTTTGACAATAAATCCTTTGTATTATAAGAGCGATTCTTGTGCTGGATCTTATCGATTCGAATCTCGCTGATGAAGCGCGTCCTTGCGGGCAGGTGTGGCGCATCGGGCTGACGGTGATTGCGGTTGTGCTTCAGATCCAGAGGGTGTGACAGGGAGTCCCCGTAACATGGTGTGTGCTGGGTGCGACGAAGGCAGTGAGCAATCGCGATCCGATGGCTCCGTTGCAGCCACGAATCCTTGCTCCGATCGCTGCCCCCAAGCCGGCTTCCCCGCCATCCGAACAGCCCCCTTTCCTGAACAGCCCCATCGTCCATCCGACCGGTCCACTGCCATCTGGGCCGGATCATGCGCTTTGCCCCGGTCAAGGACAATGATCCACCGTGGCTAAAGGAGCTGCTATGCGGGAAATTCACGTTGACACCATCACCGCCGCGGTCCGCGACCTGTGCATCCAGGCCAATACCCAGTTGGGCGCGGACATGCTGCAAGCCTTCGACCGGGCACTGGCCGTCGAACCTTCGCCGACCGGCCGGGAAATCCTCACCCGGCTCAAGGAAAACGCCCAAATCGCCCGGGACGAACAGGTCCCCATGTGCCAGGACACCGGGTTCGCGGTCGCCTTCGTGGAACTGGGTCAGGAGGTTCACATCGTCGGCGGCAGCCTCACCGCCGCCGTTGAGGAAGGCGTGCGCCGGGGCTACCGGGACGGGTATCTGCGAAAAAGCATCTGTCACCCCTTCACCCGGCTCAACACCGGCGACAACACCCCGGCCATCGTCCACCTGGAACTGGTGGCAGGCGACGGCTGCCGCATCATCATTGCGCCCAAGGGCGGCGGCAGCGAAAACATGAGCCGGGTGACCATGCTGACCCCGGCGGTCGGGGTCGAGGGAGTGAGGGAATTCGTCCTGCAGCGGGTCAAGGAAGCCGGCCCCAACCCCTGCCCGCCGACCATCGTCGGGGTCGGTATCGGCGGCACCTTCGAGGTCGCCGCGTTGCTGGCTAAAAAGGCGCTGCTACGGGAACTGGGCAGCAGCAATCCGGACCCGGAACTGGCGCAACTGGAAACGACCTGGCTGGAACAGATCAACTGCCTCGGCATCGGTCCCCAGGGGCTCGGCGGCCGCACCACCTCACTCGCCGTCCACATCGAAATGATGCCCTGCCACATCGCCAGCCTGCCGGTGGCCGTGAATATCCAGTGCCACGCCGCCCGCCACCAGGAAGTGCGCCTTTAGGCGCCGGCCCGATGAGAGGAAACCGTGATGAGCGAAGCCATTCGATTGACCACGCCGCTTGACGGTGAAACGGTAGCGAAGCTCCGGGTAGGCGACCGGGTGCTGTTGAGCGGGGTCATCTACACCGCTCGCGACGCCGCCCACAAACGCATCGTCCAACTGATCGAAACCGGTGCCCCCCTGCCCTTCGATCCCGCCGGCCAGGTGATTTACTACGTCGGGCCGTCCCCGGCCAAACCCGGGCACGCGGTGGGCGCGGCCGGCCCCACCACCAGCTACCGGATGGACCCCTACGCCCCGGTGCTCATTGCCCACGGCCTCAAGGGCATGATCGGTAAAGGCAAACGCAACGATGCCGTGCGCCGGGCCATGAGCGAACACCAGGCGGTGTATTTCGCCGCCATCGGCGGCGCCGGCGCGCTCATGGCGCGCAGCATCGTCACGGCCGAAGTCATCGCCTACCCGGAACTCGGGCCGGAAGCGGTGCGCCGCCTGGAGGTCAAGGACTTTCCGGTGATCGTCGCCAATGACGCCCACGGCGGCGACCTTTATGAAGAGGGGGTCAAGGCTTACGTTTGCGCCGGCTGAAGGCGGGAAGCGAGCAGCAGGAAGCGGGCAGCAGATAGACCTGTTTAGCTTGAGAAGTCACGTTTTGATTTCCCGTGGAGGCGTGGAGGAGACTCCCGGAATCAATCTTCGAGGGTCCGGGTGAAGATCAAGCTTTCAAGCCTTCACGAGTATAATGCACTGGAGCGTAGCGGAACACGAAATGGCATTCCAAGACCACCGGGGGTGGGCTCTCGATCGGCCGACGGTGATCGTCAATCATTCATCATCTTGAGGAGGTAGGGATATGAAGGTGTTTCAAGCGAAGGTGCGCTATAAGCTGCATCCGGGCTACATCGCATGGATCCTCCACCGGGCCACCGGCATCATGCTGGGCCTGTATCTGTTTTTGCACATCTGGGTGATCCACCATCTGGGGCAGGGCGAAGCGGCTTTCAACGAGGTCATGGCGGTGGTCCAGTCGCCCTTTTTCCACCTGATGGAAATCGGGCTGCTCGGCACCGTGGTCTATCACGGCATCAACGGTCTGCGCGTGGTGTTCATCGACTACGGCAATCTGGCCAAACGGGAAATCATGCAGAAGGCGGTTTACGCCGTGTTTGCCGTATCGGCTCTGTTGATCATCGTCGGCGCCATCCCCATGGCGCGGCTGGCCCTTGGGCTGTAGACGGAGGAGGAAAACATGTTGGCTAAATATTTCGGTTCCGGACGATCGGGCGCATTCGATTGGTATTTCCAGCGGGTTTCCGGCGTGGGTCTGCTGGTGACCCTGTTTCTACACTTTTTCGTGCTCCATTATGCCACCGAAGGCCCCCTCACCTACGCCAAGGTCATGGCGCGCCTGTCGTCGCCGGCCTGGAAAGCGATCGATATCACCTTCCTGGTATTCGCCATCTATCATGCCATGAACGGCTTCAAGCTGATCATCGACGACTACGTCCACGGCACCGGGCTGCGCGCCATCCTTATCGGTGCCTTGTGGGTCCTGGCCATCGCCTTTCTCGGCCTCGGCCTGTTGACCATAGTGAGCCTCTAAACTTCCAGCTCAGTGACAAGGAGCAGATCGAACCATGGCAAATATCGATGTGACCATTCATAAGCACGACGTCCTGATTGTCGGCGCGGGAGGCGCCGGCTTGCGAGCGGCTCTCGAGGCTTCGCGGCAGGTCAACACGGCGGTCATCAGTCAGGTCTATCCCACCCGCTCGCACACGGTTTCCGCCCAAGGCGGGATCGCCGCATCGCTCGGCAACGTGGAACCGGACAACTGGCTCTGGCACATGTTCGATACGGTGAAGGGCAGCGATTACCTGGGGGATCAGGACGCCATTGAATTTTTGTGTCGGACCGCACCGGAAGTGGTGATCGAACTGGAGCACATGGGACTTCCGTTCAGCCGGATCGAAGGCGGCACCATCTTTCAGCGTCGTTTCGGCGGCCACACCAAGGACTACGGCAAGGAAGCGGTGTGCAGGGCCTGCGCGGCCGCGGACCGGACCGGGCACACCCTCCTGCACACGCTGTTCGAGCAATGCATCAAGAACGGAGTGGCCTTCTACAACGAATTCTTCGCGCTGGAAATCCTCAAAAACGAAGACCACGTGGTGGGCGTATTGGCCTGGGATATCGTCCATGGCGGTTTCCACATCTTCCATTCCAAGGCCACCATGTTCGCCACCGGCGGCTACACCCGGGTCTATCGCACCACCTCCAATGCTCATATCAACACCGGCGACGGCCTGTCGCTTACGCTACGCGCCGGGCTTTGCGTCGAAGACCTTGAATTCGTTCAATTCCATCCCACCGGCATCTACGGGGCCGGCAACCTGATCACCGAAGGCGTGCGCGGCGAGGGCGGCTACCTGCTCAATAAGAACGGCGACCGGTTCATGAAGACGTACGCCCCCACCGTTTGGGACCTGGCCTCCCGCGACGTGGTGTCCCGAGCCATGGCGGAAGAAATGCGCCACGGCCGCGGTTGCGGCGAAAAGGGCGATTTCATGCTGCTGAAACTCGACCACCTGGGCGCCGACCTCATTCACGAGCGTCTGCCCGGGATCTGGGACCTGGCCCACGTCTTCGCCCACGTCGATTGCACCAAGGAACCCATTCCGGTGACCCCCACGGCGCATTATTCCATGGGCGGCATCCCCACCAACCGCTTCGCCGAAGTGGTGATCGGCAGCATGGATCAACCCGAGCAGCCGGTAAAAGGCTTCTACGCCGCCGGTGAATCCGCCTGCGCCTCGGTGCACGGCGCCAACCGGCTGGGCTGCAATTCCCTGCTCGACATCGTGGTGTTCGGCCGGGAAGGCGGCCGCAAGATGGCGGCTTTCGCCGCATCGCTCGGCGAATACGTGCCGCTGCCGGACCAGGCCGGAGCCATGGGGACGGCGGAGGTCAAGAACCTGCTGGCAACGACCGGCAAGGAACGCATGGATTCCATCTGGGAAGTGCTCCGGGACACCATGGAAAAGAATTGCGGGGTGTTCCGCACCGAGGAAACCCTGACCGCCCAAAAACAGATCGTCGAACAACTGTGCCGGCGGTTCAAGACCGTTGCCATCGACGATAAATCCATGACCTACAACCTCGATCTCCTGGAAACCCTGGAACTGGGGCACATGCTGGACTTTTCCAGGGCCATCGTCGATGGGGCGTTGGCGCGCCAGGAAAGCCGCGGCGGCCATTATCGCGACGACTATCCCAAGCGCGACGACGTGACCTGGCACAAGCACTCGCTCGCCTACCAGGAGCCGGACGGTTCCATCCGGCTGGATTATAAACCCGTGCGGATGAAACCGCTTACCGTCCCGACCTTCCCGCCGAAAGAACGGGTGTACTGATGCAGCGGAAAGCGGGGCTAGGGGCAGGAGAGTGACGACATGCGGCAGGTCGGACGGTGTTCGAACCAGGCCGCCCGAGGGAAATGCTCGGCTACCTGGCTTCCCTCATGAGCCCACCGAATTCGGTAGCGGATATTTGAGGTACTCATCTTGAAAGAGGTGCAAACCATGGCGAAATCGGTCACATTTTCGGTTTTCAGATACGATCCTGAACAGGGCCGGAAACCCCACTACACGGATTACCAGGTGGATATCGAGCGCCCCGGGATGATGGTCCTGGACGGCCTCAACCAGATCCGCTGGCGTCAGGACGGCACCCTCGCCTATCGACGTTCCTGCCGGGAAGGCGTGTGCGGTTCCGACGGCATCAACGTCAATGGCGTGAACATGCTGAGCTGCATCACCCACATCGAAGACTTGAAAGATCCGATCGTGGTGCAACCGCTGCCTTCCATGCCGGTGATCAAGGACCTGGTGGTGGACCTCACCGATTTTTACGAAAAGTTCTACCTGGTGAAACCCTACCTCATCACCAAGGGCCCGCCGCCGTCCGATCGCGAACGCTTGCAGACCCCGGAACAGAGGAAGCTTCTGGACGGCCTCTATGAATGCATTTTGTGCGCCTGCTGCACCACCTCGTGCCCCAGCTACTGGGCCGATCCCGAATACCTGGGCCCCTCGGCGCTCCTCAATGCCTGGCGGTTCATCGTCGATTCCCGCGACGACGGCGCCGATGAACGGTTGGAGATCATCAACAACCGCAATGGCGCCTGGCGTTGTCACACGATCTTGAACTGCGTCGAGGCCTGCCCCAAGCTGCTGAACCCGACCGAGGCCATCGGCCAGATCAAGAAGACCATCGTTCAGCGGAAGTTTTAGGAGCTAGCCCAAGAATCCCTCTCCCCTTTCCGGGAGGAGAGGGATTTGTCTCACCTCAAGGGCCATACCCTCGAATTGCCGGGGTGGACTCAAGTTGAGAACGACCTTGTGCCGGTAGGTTCTGTGGTGAGCGTCGCCGACGATGAAGAGATCATTCTTGCGGTCCCCTCCAGGAACCATCCGGCGGATCAAACGGAAGGCCCAGGCGACTTTTCCGGGTGATCCATCCTTTGCATCCCCTTTGCGGTCGTGAGTTCGAGCTCAGGTGAATAATAAGAATTAGTTGTTCAGGATTACTTGCGTAACAGCACCCCCGTCATTCCCGCGGTTTATACGCGAGAATCCAGACCAGTGCTCATTTCTGGGTTCCCGCTAGGAGCATGCGGGAATGATGATTTGAGGGTTGTGACCGATGTTTTATTCTTGCCATGCGCCTTGTCGAGTACCACCGAGGCTGGGGGAAGACCGCGTATACTTTGTGGACTCATCAGAGCAATTGCAGCGACTTCCCGCCTCGTGGACAGACGTGCTGGGAACTGTATATTCGACATAAAACCGGACCGGTTACGGGCCAGGAACACAGCCACGGCCGCGGCGTGATGGCCACAGGTCAGGTTGCGACCAGCGGGAGCTACCTGACCTGATCCGTCTACCGTGGCCTCGCCATACTGCCAGAACGCTTCCAGCGCCACGCGGGGTTATCGAGACAACCCCAGGATCCTCATTCGGGAACTACGAAAGTGCCCGCGGATGGGTCGGTTGTCCGCGATGCTCTTGATCTTCGCCATCGACAAAGGCGGGATGAGCTATGGTACAATCGCGATCAGTTCCCGGACGACAACACTCAGCATCGCGGCCGACCACGATCAGCGTTTCGGCCACTGCGAACAGCTCTCATCACAGAGGCACAGTAAACACCGATAAAAACTTTAGACATTCGCTGTGCCCTCGGTACCTCCGTGGTGGATTTTGAGGGATAAGAAGATGACCCCAAAACCGTGCCTCAAGGCTGTATGCGTCGTTGCTCTCGGATGCCTGCTGTTCTCGATCCCTGCCTCCGGTTGGGCGCAGAGCCTCGGGAAGGTCAAGGTGAAAGCTCCGCCCAAGGAAGACAAAATTCCTGCCGACCTCGCTCCGGAACAGGTCGACAGCTACCTTGCGGGACTCACCGACCAGCAGGCGAGGCGGTTGTTCGCCGCGGAACTCAAGAACAAGGCCGCTGCGAAATCTAATAACGGCACCAAGGAACAGGTTGTGGGTAAAGAGACGGGACTGGTCTTCGGCTTCTTTGCCGCCGAGAGGGCGCTGTCCACTCTATCCGATCAACTTGGCTGGATTATTACCGGAGCCGGGACCTCGGCGGAGACGGAAGTCTGGGAGAATTTGGTCGGTGGCGCGGGGCTTGGCCATTTTCTCATGGCCATGGCTTGGCTCGTCCTGATCATTGGCCTGGGCTGGGGCGCGGAAAAGCTGCTGCTCTATAAGACCGAAAAATTCCGGAGCCAGTTGCTCCAGGAAATCCCACGCGGCGGATGGGAGAAAGCGGGCATCATCCTTTCCCGGCTGATTCTGGACGGCCTTGGAATCGGCGTCTATGTGCTGGTCACTTTCCTTGCGCATTTCATGATCACCGGGCAGGGGCAAAACGCCTACCTGGTGTCGAGCGCTATCATTATGACCTACTACTTTCGGCTGATCGAAATCACCGCCCGGCTGATTGCCTCGCCCAAGACCCCTGAACTGCGGCTGGTGCCCATGACCGATACCGATGCGCGGTTCCTTTATAACTATATAGTCTGGATCACCGCAGCCGTCGTTCCAGGGTCCGCTCTGGCCCTGGCGCTGCAAAAAGCCGGAGCCAGCCGGGAGTTGTACCTGTTCGTCTATGCCACCGCCGGCCCCGTCATCAGCATCCTTCTCGCCGTGATGATCTGGCAGGTCCGCCAGCGGGTGGCCACGGCGATCTGCCCGCTCGGAGATCCGGGCTCCATTTCCGGGTGGCTGCTACGCCAACGGTGCGCCGACCTTTGGCACTACCCGGCCATCCTCTTTGCACTGACGATCGGTGTCTACTGGTGGGCAAGGGTTCTCACCCGCGGTGACGTAACGATTATCAGCCTGATCTTCAGCCTATTTCTGGTGCCCCTGTGTATCGGCATGGATCGATGGCTGCAGCAGATCCTTTCCCGGTTAGGGGGAAAGCCTCAAGAGGTGATCGACTTCACGGCGCCGGATGAAGCTGGAGAGACTGAACCGGAACAGCCGGCGCATGAGTCTTCCGATCCCAGCAGCCAAAACTCAGGGAAGGACCTGAGCCTTTACTTCCCATTGATCCGCAATACCTTCCGGGTCGGGCTCCTGGGCTTCCTCTTTTTCGCGGCGCTGGATCTCTGGGGCATCGATCTCGACGTCGGATGGATTTTCGCCAGGAGCGTCCTCGGCGTTATCATCGCACTGCTCCTTGGGTTGATTGTTTGGGAACTCGCCAAGGTCCGCATCGACAAGAAAATCAGGGAGGAAGCGCCGTTTCAGAGCGATGAAGCCGAAGAGGGCGGCTCCGGGGGCTCGCGTATCGGTACCCTGCTGTTGCTGTTTCGCAAATTCATCAGCGTGTTCCTCTTTATCGTCATCGGTTTCAGTATCCTTGCCAGCCTCGGCGTAAACATCGCGCCGCTGCTTGCCGGCGCCGGTGTGGTGGGTCTTGCCATCGGCTTTGGGTCCCAGACGCTGGTGAAAGACATCATCGCCGGGATTTTCTTTCTCATCGACGACGCCTTCCGGGTGGGAGACTACGTCGAGGCCGGTACCGCCAAGGGCACGGTCGAGGCCATCTCGCTGCGCTCCCTCAGGCTTCGGCACCCGCGCGGACAGGTCTTCGTGGTTCCCTTCGGGGACCTCAAGATGGTTCAAAACTTCACCCGTGACTACATCATCACAAAACTCGACATCCGCGTCCGTTTCGATACCGACCCCGACGAGATCCGCAAGATCGTCAAGAAAATCAACAGCGATATCAAGGCGGACGAAAAGTTGGCGCAGGCGCTGCTGAGCGACATCAAGTCGGCCGGGGTGCGCGCGATGGACGACTCGGCCATGATCATGCGGGGGAAATTCAAGACCATCCCCGGCGAGCAGTTTATCATCCGCCGCCAGGTCTATCAGCGGCTGCAGAAAGCCTTCAAGAAAAAGGGCATCGAGTTCGCCCACCGCAACGTGACCGTATACATGCCGCCGCAGCCGGCCGGCGCCGGCGCTGCTCCAGGGGGAGAAAACGCGGCCATGGGGGCCGCCGGGGCTGCCGCCGCCGCTGCCAT
>MNZR01000153.1 GCA_001873705.1 Syntrophobacteraceae bacterium CG2_30_61_12 | reverse complement strand
CGGCGCCAGTTGATACCCCGCTTCCATGCAGACCAGGTATTCGCCCGAAGCCAGATCCAGAGCACCGGCAAGGAAGGCGTCGGAGGAACCATGAGGAGCCATCGGAGCACATCGCGGGCGTGCTTCACCGACTCGATCGGCGGCGGCCAGTTCGCCCTTCACTGCCTCGATCCCATCCGGGCTTGTCGCCAGGCACAACTGCCAATGAGGATAGGTCTGTGACCGAAGGGAAATCAGAGAGCGCCGTAAATGGTCCCGGTCGTCTTCCGACCCGGTGACGAGCACGGAAATGAGCGGCGACCTCGACCACGCCGCCATGGCCCGCAACATCGTTTCCGAATCCCCCCGCGGGCGCTGCTGTCGGGCAATCCAAGAATCGTAGGTAACATGCACCATCCGCTCATGTTTCAAGAGATGGACCTTGACCAATCGTGGCACGTTTCTCAGCCCCTGCCAACGCACCACAACCCAGGCCTGGATAGAGAGGTGCCTCAAGGTCCTTGCGATCGATCCACGGTGACGGAGGTAGTTCACGGCCAGTCGCCATTTTAGTGCCCAAGGGCCGAGCGGACGGAGGCTGACATCGGTGAAAGCAATGGCTTCGGTCGCTCCGCCGGCCGTAAGGCGCAGGCTCCTGACGGATTCCGGCAAGAACAAGAAAGCGCGCTGCCGCCCCGAGGTCTTGGACGGTACGGCA
The DNA here is from genome assembly GCA_001873705.1 of Syntrophobacteraceae bacterium CG2_30_61_12. Lineage (GTDB taxonomy): Bacteria > Desulfobacterota > Syntrophobacteria > Syntrophobacterales > DSM-9756 > CG2-30-61-12. The sequence continues at coordinate 9,089 of MNZR01000153.1, read as the reverse complement.
TCCAAGCGGATCCCATCTTGTTCGGCGGCGCTTTCGTCCCGGTTCATGGACAGCGAGATGCTCAAAGGAACTTCGGCGATTGCTCGATAATCAAGCTGCACCCAACCGGCCGGCACCGGCCCGGGAATCTCCACCCATTGTTTTCCGGGCCCCGGTCGCTCCCGGTCAACCTCGCTCGAACCTGATCGAGGAGCGAGAGGTCGTGCGCCACTCATCGGATCGATTCTCCATCGTTCTTGAACAACGGCTCATGATCTCGTTGGAATCGAGTATATACACCCGAAGCGATGCTCACCAGTACTTGCTTTCCCGCACGATCTGCTTTACAAGGTCACGATCGGATCGAATCGGATCCACGGTGGTCGGCTATGTTTCACGCGGTCGGAACGTGCGCTATTGGGGAACAATTCTTCTCGACGGGATTCACAGGATCAGCAGGATGGATGAGGTCCCGGATGATGGTTTCGATCCTGTCAAGAAGGTCGGATTGTTATCGCGCAACGTATGGATCATGATGCATCGTGGGATTCTTCAATGGGTATCGTGGCTGGTGCAGGCCTGGGTCCCTCTACCTCCGGCCTTCAAGATCTGGTGTAAGCACAGGCTCCTGGGCCAACCTTCCTGGAACGATACTCCCTCACGGTTGGCCGACCCCCTGCTCGCAAGCGATTGCTCCGACTTGAGCGATGCCCTGCCCGATCAGCAACCGGGTTACGACGTGCTGGTTTTCACCGGCATCAATGGCGCTCGCACCGCCGCCTCGGAACAAGACCGTTGGCATGCCGCCGACAGGGGCGGCGCCCGGATTCATCTGGTGGACGGCCGGACCATTTGCGGCATGAACCCGAGCGACGGGGCTCGGGGCCGATTGTGTGACTCGGTGCGGCGATACGACCTCACGACCCTCGTGCCCGATACCGGGGCCGGGGCCGCCGAGGGCTCAACCGGTGAGGACCTCGGTTATCGGCTGGAGGAGTGGGTCGATAGGGTGAGCGCGTGCGCCGAAGAACAAGGAATGGTGGAGCCGTTTTGCTATGTTGATGAGCCTTTACGGCTTGCGCACGCGCTGGAACTGAAGCGTCGGTTCCACTGGAAGGTCGGATTTGAGTTGAAGCCCGAACGGCAAACGCCGGCAAGTAGTGGGCAAATGCCCCACCGCCCCCCGAAACGATGCTTGCTCGACTGCGACTTACTGCTGTCATGGGACGAACAAGAAGCCTTCAAGGTCCATGGCCATGCGGGAAAGGCCCTGACCCTGACACAGGCACCGGCGATGCCGCCGGCCGCCGCCGACGCCCCGACCCCAATCCTCCGCTTCGGCGCCAACGGGCCCGGGCCGACGCCGGGGCATGCAGGGCAGGTGTTTCAAAACACCTTCTGGGAGCGGCTCGACCCGGTGATCCGATCCCTTTATCCCCGAGCCTCCATCGTGATCCCCACGCACAACGGTTTGCACTTTACCCGCTCGGCGTTGCGAAGCATTCTGCGCAATACCTCGTGGCCGAACTACGAAGTGATCGTCGTTGATAATGACTCACGTGACGGGACCAGAGCCATGCTGAGCCAGACGGCAGCTCGCCATGCCTTTGTCCGAGTGCTTCTCGCCGACACCAACATGGGCTTCGCCGGTGCCGTCAATCGGGGCATCCGGGCCGCAACGGGTCACTATATCGTGGTGCTGAATAACGATACCCTCGTCACTCACGGCTGGCTCAGCCGCCTGATTCGCCATCTGGAATCGGACCCGGCGGTTGCCATGGTGGGGCCGGTTACCAATTCCACTTGCAATGAAGCCGAGATCACGGTGGACTATGTGACCGAGCACGAACTGGCAGCGTTCGCCGCGCGGCGGGCCCGGCAGTACAAGGGGCAGACCCTTGCGCTATCCCTGCTGGCTCTGTTTTGCGTGGTCATGCGCCGTGAGTTGTTTGATGAAATTGGGTTATTGGACGAACGCTTTCAGGTGGGAACGTTCGAGGACGACGATCTTGCCTTGCGAGTGCGCAATCGAGGCCAGGAACTGCGCTGCGCCGAAGACGTTTTTGTGCACCATTTCGGCAAGGGGACCTTCAGACTGATGAGCGAACCGGAATACCAACGGCTGTTCGACGCCAATCGCAGGCGATTCGAAGACAAATGGAACATCCGCTGGCGGCCTCAACGCCGCCGAGACTGACCGGAACCAAGGCGCGGGTGCCCTTGAGATCGTTCCGGTCGGCTCCTTATCGATTGTATAGCGGTTAAGGGTAAGAAGTTTCATTTCGTGTGCGCTCTGTCCCGGGAGCGCGGGCATCTGGTCCGCTTTTGATAATGCAACATCTGATCCTAACCCATTATAATCGCTCTGAAAGGAATCATCCTGAAAGCCGTTTTTCAAGACCTCGTCCGCCATCGGGAACTCATCACCGCCTTGATCGTGCGCGACCTCAAGGTCAGATACAAGAGGTCGATGCTTGGCTACGTTTGGGCGCTTCTCGACCCGCTGCTGATGATGTGCGTGTTCCTGCTGGTGTTCGGGTTATTTCTCGAGATTCAAATCGAGCGATATCCGATCTTTCTCCTTTCCGGCCTCGTTCCCTGGAATTTTTTCGCCGGAGTGGTCCAGCAATCGGTGGATTCCCTCACCCGCAATCGGGGCCTGATCGAGAAGCTATATTGCCCGCGGGAAATCTTCCCGCTGGCGGTGGTGCTGAGCAACGCGGTAAACATGGGCTTCACCTGTTGGTGTTGTTCGCCATCACGGCTTTCGATGGGACCGGTTTTGCCCTGGCATGCACCCTATTGGCGGCAATCGTTTGGATCCTGACCCGGTTTTTCAAATCGCCGCGCTTTCGCACCCTGGCTTGTGGGCTCCTTGTGGTGATCATCGGACTTTGCCTGATCCTGCCCGGGTTCGCCATTCACTTCCTGTTGTTGGCTCTGGCCGTTTGTTACCTGATCGCGCTGGCGTTGGGACTGGCGCTGATGGTTTCCTGCCTCAACGTGTTTTTTGCCGATATCACCTACATCGTTCAAGTTCTTCTGCGACTGGGTCTGTTCTTGTGCCCTATTTTCTGGACGCTGGAAAATGGACGACTTGCCGAACATCACCTTCGACTATACCTGTTCGCCAACCCCCTGGCCGTTACCATGCAAATGTTTCGCTCCGTGGTCTTGCAATATCCATGTCCCGGCGCCGAATATCTCTTGGTCGGCGGTGCCGTCGCGGTCCTGACGGTCACGGTCGGCTACTGCCTCTTCAAGCGTCTGGAAAATTCACTGGTCAAAAGGATCTGAGCGCATGATCGCCCTGGAGATTAAGGACCTCGGGATTCGCTTCCAACTGCATCCCAGCGCAGCGACCCTGAGGGAAGCGGTGATTCGAATCCTGACCAGGCGGAGAGCCGGGATAACGGGATTGGACGATACGCATGGCGAGTTCTGGGCCCTACGCCACGCGAATTTCCGCATTGCCGCGGGAGAATCGGTTGGAATCGTCGGCCGCAACGGAGCCGGCAAGAGTACCTTGCTGAAAGTATTGGCCGGGATTTACCGGCCCGATGAAGGCACCATCAGCAGGGTCGGCAGGATCAGCCTGCTTCAGCTCGGCACCGGTTTTCATCCGGAGCTGTCCGGGCGGGAAAATGTCTATCTCAGCGGGGCCTTTCTGGGGCTTAACAAGAGAGCCATCGACGCGCATTATGATTCCATCGTTCGGTTCAGCGAATTGGGAAGGTTTATCGACGAACCGATCAAGTATTATTCCTCCGGCATGATTGCCCGACTCGGTTTTGCCACCGCTATCCACATCCAACCGGAGGTCCTGCTGATCGACGAAGTCCTTGCAGTGGGCGACGAGAGTTTCAAGGCCAAGTGTTTGCAAGAACTGGACAAGATCAAAAGCAATCAGAAGACCATTGTGCTCGTGTCCCACCTCATGCAGCAAGTGAAAGAGCTGTGCGAACGAGCCATATGCCTTGATCGCGGAGGCATCGTTTTTGACGGCTGCAGCTCGGATGCCGCCGCCTTCTATCGAGACATCCTGGCAGCAACGCGCTGATCCCGGAGCGCTCGGAACCTCCCGGGCCCGAGGCAGACGGCCGGGAGCGGCACGCGAGCAGGGACGTGGCCGGCGATTCCCCCAACGACCGTGCACCCCGCGTTACTTGAAGGTCCGATCCGAGCATGAACAATGGGCCATCCCCTTGAGCGCAAGGCCGCTGGGGTTGGGTTGCCGCCCTTCGGCGGCGCCGTGAGTGACGTAATGGTAAAGCGGGTTGATCCCGCTGCCGGCGACATCCGGATTGCGGTCCAGATAGAAGCCGCTATCGAACCAGGGGTTTGGGTTGCTGCGTTCGTAAGCACCCTCCAGAATATAGTGCAACAGTCCGCTGCCCAGGATTCGGCCGCCGATCTCCGGGTAGTATCGACGATAGTAGCCGGGCGAAAACAACCCGCTCAGGGAAAGCTTCAGGTAAACCTTGACGAGAAAGGATATGGACAGGGGAGCCTGTCGGCGCGGCAGTCCAGCGCATCCCATGAGCCCGGCTTCGATCCGGGCCCCGATGAGTGCGATGGCGGATTTGAGCCGGAAAGGCGACCGCGCGTTAGCGATCGTCAGGTTGCGGACCCAAATCACCGGTGCCGCCGGTTCATTCCGGCAAGCCTTACGGGATTGAGCGGCATATGGATCGGCGCCGGAACCGACCCTGGGCCGAACCGGCAGGAAATTCAGCACACCGCTCCCCGAGCCAAGGTCCACGGATTTGGGGCCAAAGAGCCTTGGCCGCTCCGTCACCAGCCGATCAACCAGGACGTGCCCATCGCACTCGACGCGCAGCCGCACATGGCCCTTGCTGGTACCGGCCACAAAGAACAGGCGGCCTTCCCGGTAGGGCAGCCCGGACCACCGGAGCCAAGCGGGGCGATCGAAGCCGCGGATCGCTCCTTGGAAACAGGAACGCGGATCGCTCCAGTGCCGGGAGTAATGCAGCTGTCCTTTTTCCAATTGCTTCCGCAAATACTTCATCCGCGGTTGGTAAAACCGCTCGATCGCCAAGCCTGGTCCGAATTGCGCCGCGATGTCTCGTTGTTCTTCCATGCACGCCACCGCGTTGCGCCAGGAAAGCCCTCCGGCGCAATAAACCGCGATGGTCCGGTTGGCATGATGAAAGCGGCAGCCGGCCGCCCGCATCCGGAACAAAAAGTCATGATCAGCCGCGTATCGATATCGAACCGCGTTATAACCGAAGCCTTGCAGCAGGCGAGTCCGGGTGAGCGTTGCCTGATGCCCCGGAATCCCCTGGACCCAGCCGTCATTCAGTCGGCCTTCACGGAGCCGGCGCCAGCTCCAGTCGAACGAATTGGCCTTGTGCCAGACCTCGGTACCGTCCATGTGCCGATAATAATGATGTCCAAAGATGATGTCCGCTTCAGCGGGTGTGGTTTCGACCACCCGTGCGAGCGCGTCATCGGAAGCGAACCAGTCGCCGGCATTGAGAAACAGGATCCATTCACCACCGGCCAGGCGTGCGGCCTTGTTCATGGCAAAGTAAGGTCCCTGGTCGGCTTCGCTCACCCAATAATCGATTCGATCTTGATGGGCCCGAATCCTGGCCAGGGTATCGTCTTCGGAAGCGCCATCCACCACCAGCAACTCGAGCTTGTTGTAGGTTTGGCTAAACACGCTCTGAAGGGTCACATCGAGGTTCCGCCCGGCATTGCGGGTGACGATCGCCACCGTGATCAGGGGATGCGTGGGGGAACCGGTCCCACGGTAGCCCCGGCTCCGGAGACCTCCCGTTGAGCGTGAGGAAATCAAGGCCGGCCAGGCATTCGGCTCGCCGGCGGCGGCAGCCACGGTCGAGGCGTCGGCCGCTCCGTCTCGGGACTCAAAGCTGAGCCGAGGGTCGGAAGCCCCCGTTGGTTCCATCGCCGTTGCCCTGCCTTGATCAAACCCGGCAGCCCGATCGAAATCGGCATCGAGAAAGTCCAGCAGCCGCGGAATCGTCCGCAGCCAGTCGCGATATCCGGCGCCGATGGATTCCCTGGCCCTTGCGGCCAGTTCGGCGGCGCCCTCGAAATCAAGGGGCTCAGGCCTCTTGGGATCGTACAGCAACCCATTGATCCGATGCACGATGTACTCGTTCATCGTCGGAGTATCGGGAGCCACCACGCACATCCCCATGGCCATGGCTTCGAGGAAGGCCATCCCGATCCCTTCATGGAGGCGCGAAACGAAGTATATGTTGGCTCGATCGAGATGGGCAAGCAACTGTTGCCGCGTGCCGAACCAGTCACTGACGATGACCCGGCACCCGTGCCGCAGATCCCGCGATGGAGCGCTTGGGCGGAATCCACGATCGGGAGCACGGTGAAACAGCATTTCCCTGAATCCGCCGCCGGCGATCAAGCGCTCCACAATCGGCCAGCCGAGTTCGCCGCGGCGCGGCCAGAAAAATCCCACCCGGCGACTGAATTCGCGCCGGCAAGGGAAGTCGTCGGGGTTTGGGAAGAACTGGACGGATAGACTGTTCAAGCCGCAACGGACGCAGGCTTCATGCAGCAACCGACAGAAATTGATGAACTTGAAATGAGGCCACTGGCGAAGTCGACCGAGCCCCAGCGGATCGGCCGCATGGCAATCGAACATCGGCACCAGGATCACGTTGGGATGCCCTTGAATCGCGGGATGGAGCGCGTAGTAGATCTGTTGCCAAAGGACAACGGCCGCATAAGCACCGAGATCCAGGGCATCCAGGTTCAGCGGTCGCCCTCCGGACCAAGAGGCGTCATACAAGCAATCCAGATCATAGCGCCTAGCCAGCAGATCGGTGAAGAACCTGCAGGACTCGGTCTGTTGATGGTACGAGTGGCCGATGAACAACAAGCGCGGTTTCACGCGCCGTCCGTTCGGCGTTTGAGGACAGCCGCGGCCCGGCCGGTCGATCCTGGCGAACCGGCCGTCATTGAAGCGAAGAAGCCCGTCATGATAGGGACCCGTTGGATTCCGCGTAACTGTTCACCAGCGACGAGAACCAAGCTTTCATGAAAACTCACCGTCTTTACGCCGTTTCGTGAGGTGAACAATAAGGTTGTGGCACGGTCTCCTGACCGTGCCACCCGGCATGACCGAAGGTCTCCTCTCCCGGGCGGGCAACCCCGGGGAGACCCGCGGTCGGGAGACCGGCCACAACAGCGAGTTCCGGGCTTTTGCGTCGGTCAGTGTGGTGAACGGTTACAGTATGAGAAGGCATTTCAGCTATTGTCAGAGCATGATTCCCTGTGGTGTGTGTATGCGACAGATTCTTCGTTGCGCTACCGCCATTGCTACCGATTGCACAAGTGTTGCCCGCGGCGATGACGAAACGATCCTTCAAATTCGGCGTCCCATTTTGACCGTCGCACAGTGCCCACCCTGTCGGTATGCTTGCCTGACTTCCACTCCACATGACGATGACTCCGTGGGGAATGCCGGAGGATGCATTCAGTGCATAAGGAACGCTTACCAGTCGCTTCCTTTCAGCCAGTTCGGCTCCGTCCACGGTGATGCCGAGGTACCGGGTGTCATCGGTAAAAATGGTCTCAGGAAATGTTGGTTGAGGACTGTCTCCCAGATTCACACTGAAGAGGCCGTTGACCACTTGAACCTCCACATTTCCCGACTGCCAGAGAGCATTCAGCAACATCTCCGATCGTCGCATATATGCGAAATGACATGGTCTTGGTCCCCTGTACGGGAACGCCTTGATCGTCCGTGAGGGTGCCCTGATAGTTCAAAATACGGGGTGCCCCCTCGGCTGGGAACACGTGAGGGGGCGTAAAGAACACACTGAGGATCACCAGAATCATCAACCCCAACAGGCTTTCCCTGCGTAATGCCACGTCCGTCATCTCCCACCTCCATGGCAACGGTATCCAATGCAAGGACCAGCAATTCACCGTCGAACTGAACCGACAATCCAATACAATGAATTCCTTTATCAAGATCCAACCGGCACGGGCTGCTTTGCTGGTGAACGGGGAAGCGATGCCGAGCGCGCTCTCTTGGATACAGGAACGATTCGCCATGGGCAGGGAATCCAGTCTGGGCCGATAGGGGCAACTATGTTACGGCCAGTTCCTCACGCGGGCAACCGTTAGGAGACCGCTTCCTTCCCGGTTCCGAGGCTACCTGGTTCCGCGCGGGTCAGTCAATAAAATTCATATCGGAGCAAGCTTTCTTCCACGCGCATTCACCCTAATCCGCGCGCCGGGCAGAGCAAACGATGGCAACTGGGAAACAGGGGGCCGCTAGATACTGTCCGGCCGGAACTTTAATGATCGGGCGCGGAAAAGGGGCCGATGCCCTCAGGGCTTGGTCGGGAAGCGGCCTGCTCCCATGCCGCAGCTGCGAGATCTCCTTGCCGGCCCTTACCGGACGGCAGCCCTCTAATTTCGCGGGCAAGCCGCTTTTGGGTATGGGCGTAAGCCTCGGCTCCCTGCTGCAAGGACGGCCTGCCCGCGGTGGCTTGGATGGTCGCTTCGCCCCGGCCCAAAACAGATTAACCGTTCACTTCACGCCCAAGGCGCAAGGGCGGGGAGTTTTCATGAGTGCTTGTACCTCGTCGTTCGTGACCGGTTACTAAACAGCCGCCACAATGATCGCTTCCAACAAGCCGTTCTTCCTATCGAACTCGCCTTTCGACCAGATGCCGTCTCGTGATCCCTATGCCACATAGCATTGAGGCTACCGCACGGGCGATCGCGGACCGTCAATGATCCAGCAGCAGGGGGATCAGCCAGGGCGCGCCCTTCGAGCCGGCGTGCGGGACGGAATGGCGATCGTCGGGATTCGTGCCGGCCTGATATTCTTGCAAGTTGGTGTAGCCGTCCTGATCGAGATCGTCGCCCCCGTCCTTCACCAGGGGATTCAGCCCGTAGGTGACTTCCCAGCCGTCCGGCATGCCGTCGCCGTCGGTATCGCTCTTTTTGGGATCCCTGACGGCCACCTTGATTCCCCCACTTGTGGCCACATGAAAATCCCCCATCCTCGAAGTAGAAAATTCGGGGATGAAGAAGGAAATCATGTTTGAGATCAGGACGCTATGTTGCCCGCACATGGCCTAAGT
>MNZR01000046.1:13788-14748 GCA_001873705.1 Syntrophobacteraceae bacterium CG2_30_61_12 | reverse complement strand
CCACGACAAGACAAATGGGCCCACAATTTCAGGCTGGAGGGGGCTCTCATCAAACCCGTTACCGATATTGGAACTGTCACCGCCTCCATTCTCGGATTCAATATAGGCGAGCGCATTCTTGAGCGGGAAACCTTGATAGCTCTTGGCAGGTATCCGACAGAAGCAGCGCTTATTCGCATCAACAATCATTGCGGAGGTGATTGCAGAACATCCTGATTTCTGCATTTCTGCATCGTTTGGCGGTTACAGGCAGGGCTCCCAAATCCGTTAGCATGAGCATTTCGTGATGATGAGGCACGCCAACGAGCGGGGCTGACTGTTGGAACAACTGTCCGCCCCGGTCCGGAATCACTCCCCAGAACGCAGCAGGCGAGCTGGCGAAACGGCGGCTGGAAAATGATCGGTGGAAGGCGGGAGGAGGTTAAAACCGGGCACGGCTTGGAAGCCGCGCCGGGATCAGTTGGTGGTCGGCGTCTTATCCAGAACAACCCCTTGTTCCTGCATTTTCTTCAGGTACTTGTCCGGATCTTTCTTGAACTCATCGATACAGCTCGGGCAGCAGAAATAGATCCGCCGGCCCTGGTGATCCACATAAACATCGCGGTTGATCGCCTCGCCCAGGACCGGGCACTTGGTCTGGTTACCGGCGGCCCCGGCCACCGCTCCAAACAACGATAGCCCCGCAAGCAATCCAGCGGTCAATGCAAATAGGAAGCCCCTTCTGGTCAGCATGGCTTTCTCCTTCTAGTCTCGCCGTTCATTGATCCGTTCGCAGAGCGCCACTAGGCGCTTTATTGTGGTTCAGACTGAAATGTTTCGGCACCAAATGCGGGCAAGATGCCCGCGCTCCCAGGAAACAGCAGCCAGCCATGCTCGGCAAGGCGGGCCGCGACCGGTCATCGCCGCGAACAACGGTAATATAGGGGTGATTCGGGTGGTGTGCAAAGGTGGCCGCCGGGG